>JAAYJW010000402.1 GCA_012522765.1 candidate division WS1 bacterium
CGCCCCGCGTTGCCTCCTCCGGCGGCGTCGGTTATACTTCGCACTCCGCCACATTCAGACCGGATCCGCCGAAAGGACGCACCTGCGCGATGTCTGCGGCTCAGCGCGTTGTCATCATAGGCTGGGACTGCGCACCTCCACAGCTTGTGCTCGACCAGTGGCTCAGCGATATGCCGAACCTCAAGTCCCTCGTGGATGGAGGCGTGGCCGGTCGCCTGCGCAGTTGCGACCCGCCCATCACCGTCCCCGCCTGGACCTGCATGATGTCCTCGCTCAATCCCGGACAACTCGGCTTCTACGGCTTCCGCAACCGCAAGCCCGGTTCGTATGACGGATGGATCGCCAACGCCTCGGCGGTCAAGCACCCGCGCGTGTGGGACCTGCTCGGCCTCGCTGGCCGCCGCACCTGCATGATCAACGTCCCGCAGACCTACCCGGTCAAACCGGTCAACGGCATCCTCGTCTCGTCGTTTCTCACGCCCGATACCACCTGCCGATACACCTACCCCGACGGCCTCGGAGCGCAGCTTGATACCATCGCCGACGGCTACATGATAGACGTGGATGGCTACCGCACCGGTGACAAGCAATGGTTGCTCGATGAGATCTACCGCATGACCGACAAGCGCTTCAAGGTCTCGAAGGCGCTCATGCAGGTGGAGGAGTGGGACTTCTTCATGATGGTCGAGATGGGCCCGGACCGGCTCGGCCACGGGTTCTGGAAGTACTGCGACCCCGCCCACCCGAAGTATGAAGCCGGGAATCGCTTCGAGAGCGCAATGTATGATTATTACCTGCACCTTGACGAGCAACTCGGCGAGTTCATCAGGCTGGCCGGCGACAATGCCGCGGTCCTCGTGGTAAGCGACCATGGCGGTAAGGCGATGCAGGGCTCCTTCGCCATGAACGACTGGCTGATCGAGCAGGGCCTGCTGTGTCTCAATCAGCCGATCCGCGAACGGACGCGCTTCACCCCCGAGATGGTGGCGTGGGACCGGACAACCGCGTGGGCGTGGGGCGGCTACTACGGCCATGTATTCATCAATGTCGAAGGGCGGGAACCGGAGGGCATCGTCCCGCAGGAGCGATATGACGAAGTCCGCGAGGACCTGATCGCGCGCATCGAGGGCATTGCCGATGACCGGGGCCGGGTGATGGCGAACCGCGTTCTGCGGCCGGAGGAGACATACTCCGGGCCGCATGTGAAGGAAGCGCCGGACCTGATGATCTACCTCGACGACCTGAACTGGCGAGTAGCGCAGGACGTCGGAAACGAAGCGCTACACACCTTCGACACCGAGATCGGCCCCGATGACTCGGTGCATGATTATCACGGGATGATCGCCGGGCGAGTGCCGGGCGCGAAGCAGCTTGATCTATCGGGCGGCGCGCACCTGATGGACATCGCGCCGACCGTGCTCGAACTGCTCGGCGAGCCGATTCCCCGCTGGATGGAGGGACGGAGCCTGCTCTGAACGCGAAGTCGTTCGGAGACGGCGTATTATGGGACACAGGCGAGGGCACAGATGGGGTCAATCAGACCTGCGCATCGGCGGCGGCCACCGTCCGCTGACACTCGCCGCCGCCGTGGCCGCGGTGATTGCTGGCGGTGCCATCGCGGCGGGAGTGGTCAGCCTGATCACCCTGCTGCTAACGGCTATCGGCACTGCGGTCGCAGGCGCCGGTGGCCTACTGCTGTACGGATGGATCATCGCTGGATTCCTCATCTATCGCGCCATCCGCTCCCGCATCGCCGACGATGAGTACACCTACTATGAGAAGGACTGGGATGATGATGAGGACGAACGCAGCCGTCGCGGGATCGCGCGCCCCGATACGCGTCCTCAGCCGAAGCAGCAGCGCAGCCATGCCGGCACCGCGGTGACGGCGATCCTCGCGGGACTTGTGCTCGCGGCAGTGGCCGGCCTTGGCCTGAGCCGGCTCAGTCTCCCTCCGTCCGTCAGTTCGCTGCTCCCGCCGCTGGCCGGGGGTGCGGTGGGCATCGGCGTCTACGCTGCATTGCGCCGCTGGATCATGCCGGCGCATGAGACCGAGCGCCCGACCTCGCGGGAGATCAAGGGGCAGGTGCGGCGCATCAAGCGCAAGTCGGTGGCGGTGCGCAAAGAGGCTGCGCGCGTGGGTGGCGTCTTCGACGACGTGCGCTGGCAGGCGCCGCAGCTTGCGACAGAGGCGTCCGAACTGTGCCGGCGGGTGCTGGAGCTGCGCCGCGCCTCGCGTGAGGTGCGGCGGGAGATGGGCAGTTTCGTGGTGCCGGAGGATCTGCCGCCAGGGACGCACATGCCGGGAGCGCCGGAGGAGCTTCAATCCGCCCGGGAGGCGCAGAAGCGTCTCGACTCGCTGATGGCGCGAAACCGTGAGACCCAGCAACTGTGTCTGACGCAGATGGAGCGCATAGAGGACCTGCTCGATGTCGCGCGGCTGGAGATCACCTGTCCGCCGCAGACGCAACAGGCGGCGCCCCCCGCCGCTCCGATCGTCCAGGAGTTCGAGACAGAACTGAAGGCGGCGCGCGCCGCACTTGATGAGGTGCTGAGCCAGGAGGCCTGAAGCGCTGGCTCACTGGCGCCTGCTGACACAAAGAAGGGGCCGACTTCGTGTGCTGCCACCGCAGCGACACTCGTTCGGCCCCTCTCCCCGCAATCTTCCAGTCGCCCTAAGCGTGGGCGATCTTCTTGTACTCGTCGGTCTTCGCCCACCATCGCAGCATCATGATGCGGTACGCCGCATACTGCTGATCGGTCCACGGATCGTGGCTGACCGGGATGGCGGCAAGCTCCGCGGGTGGCACATCCTTGAAGCGGTCGAGATACTTCTGCACGGAGATGATTGAGCCTTCGCCCTTGTCCGATACCATGGCCGCGATGGCGCGGCAGGCCGATTCGCCGTGCCCGCAGGCGATCAGGCCCGCACGGTCGGCCGAGAGCACCGAGCGCAACTCCCAGGCATGACAGAGCTTCTTGAGGCGCGTCACCTCTTCGCGCGGCATGGACTGGTCCCAGCCCATGGTGAAGTCGGATGCGTGTCGGATGACACGCTGGCGCAGTTCGCAGTCAAGCTCCCGCTCCGCAACCTGCTGCGCCGCCCAGATGATCCTCGATGTGTCGGCCAGCAACTGGTGGATCGCCACACCGAGCGCAAACAGCGTCTCCTGGTCGTTGAGCGCATGCTGGAGCGTCTCGCCGATGACCACCGTGGGGTTGTGCATTGGCAGGGCGACCGGAGTGCGGGTATGGTCGGGCTCGACCATGATCGTGGGTGGTTTCGCGTGCAGGTCAGCGGAGGCGGCGGGGGCAAGCTCATCGAGTCGCGGCCATCCGGCGTCCATCGGCGCGCGGGTCTCAGCGATCAGATGCGACCATCCCTGGGGGTCTTCCCAGAACAGGGAGAAGCCGTCGAGCACGTCGCAGAAGCCGCGGTTCTGCTCAAGCTGATCGCGGTACTCGGCGTCCTGCTCGTGCGCCCACGGCATCGCCTCATAGCCGACGCCGGCCTCATCCTCGTCGTCATCGTCATCGAGGAAGACATCGTCCGCCGGGGCAGTGACCGGAGTGGCTGCCGGGCCGACCGCAGGAGCCGTCAGCTCCTCCTCGCCCTCGGCCTCCTCGAAGTCATCGAGGTCGGAGACATCCACGTTGGCTCCGCCGACGAATGGATCGGGCGGGGCATTTCGCAGTCTCTCCAGCTTCTCAGCGGTGATGGGGTCTACCCGCCTGAGACCCTCCCACGTCGCAGGGTTCTCCGGATCGAGACGAAGCATCTCCTCGTACTGCGTCACCGCGTGGCGGGTCTGGCCGATCCGCTCGTAGTGGTCGGCCAACCACTGATGGCACTCAATGAACCCGGGGTCGATCTCGAGGACGTTTTTCATCGCCTCGACGCCCTGCTCAGGGTGGCGGCCCTCATACAGCTTTTGGGCCTCCTGCATCCGCATGCGCGATATCTTGCGCTGCTGGGACTCCTCCTGGTGAGCCATCTCTACCCCTCCCGTGGGTGCTCACTACGCTCGTCATACGCCCGCGGCGCGGACTGGGTCCGTTCTCGATGTCAAGGCGCGACAGGTCACTGAACATGAACACCACTTGGTAAATTATCCAGGTGCTGCGACGACTCCTCCTTCTGCTGAAGAATCAATCGCGCATTGCCGCGAGCGACTCGGCGTACGGCGCCACCGCCACCCCCTTTTCCGTGATGATTGCGCTGACAAGATCACTGGGCGTCACGTCGAATGCCGGATTATAGATCGCCACGTCCGGGCAGACCGCCGTCTCCACCCGGTGGGCGAGCATGGATACCTCGGCGTGATCGCGTTCCTCAATAGGGATGAGGTCGCCGGAGGCGAGGTCGTAATCAATGGTTGAGACCGGTGCGGCGACGTAGAGCGGGATGTCATGCCGCCCTGCGAGGACCGCGACGGTGTAGGTGCCGATCTTGTTCGCCACGTCGCCATTGGCCGCGATGCGGTCGGAGCCGACGACCACGCAGTCCACTCGCCCCTGCCCCATGACGTAGCCCGCCATATTGTCCGTGATGAGAGTGGCGGGAATGCCTTCCGCACATAGCTCCCATGCCGTCAGCCGCGCTCCTTGCAGCAGCGGGCGGGTCTCGTCCACCCAGACGTGGATCTCGCGGCCCGCCTCGTGTGCCGCACGTATCACGCCAAGCGCTGTGCCGTAGCCGGCGGTGGCGAGGGCGCCCGCATTGCAGTGGGTGAGGATGTTCGCCCCCTGCGGGATAAGGTCGAGCGCGTTACGCCCGATCGCCATGCAGCGCTGCAGGTCATCCTGCACGATCTCCTCCGCGCGAGCCAGCAGCGCCTCGCGGACCTGCGCGATCTCGGCCTCGCGATATTGATCGAGGACCCTGTCCATCTCACCCAGCGCCCAGAAGAGGTTGACGGCGGTCGGCCGCGTGGCCGCCAATCTGTCACGCGCCGCAGCGAGATCGCCACGTAATGAAGCGGTGTCCGTCGCGTCGGAACGATGGGCCGCGAGAGCCATGCCCAGTGCCGCGGCGCAACCGATCGCCGGCGCTCCACGCACGCTCAGGCGCTCTATCGCCTGGGCCACGCACTCAACGTCCTGGCAGTCGAGCATCAGCAACTGCTCAGGCAGGCGCGTCTGGTCGATCATTCGCACTACGCCGCCGTCCTCGCTGCTCCATTCCACGGTGGGGGGGACTCTGGTCATTGGATGGACCTCCAGCCGAACGGTCTTTTTCCCCGGTACTGAGTCATTCGCCGCGGCCCGCTGCCTTCCTTGACAGGACCGCTTGGAGAAGCTCCGGCGCACAGGTGCAGGCGCTCTGCGAAGCGAAGATACCACCTATGACTGATCTGCACGTCGAGATGCTGAAGCGAAGCACGCTGCTGGTCACCTGCCCCCGCGGCTGGGAGCGGGAGGCGCGGCAGGAACTGCGGCGGATGCTGCCCGGAGCCACCGTCGAATCTCTCTACATTGGCGGCAATATCATCGTGCAATTCGATGAAGATGCCGGCGAGGCGCTGCGCAGGATAAGCGACACCAAAACGTGGACAATTGCGCACGTGACACCGGTGCAGATGCGAATGCCGATCGGCCCGGGACGGGAGTGGCTGGAGCGGATGCAGCAGGCGGCGGCACGGCTTGGGGCGGCCGACACTGAGCGGAGTTTCATGGTCGCGGTGGATCGCCGGGGCGACCATCACTTCTCCTCGCACGATGTGGTGATGGCCGTCGCAGACGCCTTCGTTGAGGGCGGGAAGCCGCCGGTGGATTTGGAGACCCCCGAGCAGGTTTGCTCCGTCGAGATCTTCCAGGACCTCTGCTACATGGGGATGAACCCTGCCGAGCATCTGCTTCGGAAAGAGCTGCGGCGCATGCGCCTGTGGGCGCCTGGCGGACGGCCAATCTCCCGGGCGGAGCTTAAGTTGCGCGAGGCGATCAGGCAGTTTGAGCTTGAGCTGCCGGAGGGAGCCCGCGCGCTCGACCTTGGGGCGGCGCCCGGTGGCTGGACGCGCGTACTGGCCGAGCATGCCGCCGAGGTGGTCGCGGTGGATCCCGGTGACCTCGATGAGCGCGTCGAGAGCCTGCCGAACGTGACGCATCTGCACTGCCGGACGGAGGAGCTTGATCCCGCGCAGATTGGGCACTTCGATCTGCTGGTGAACGACATGAACATGGAGCCGCAGCGTTCGGCCGAGCTGATGTGTGAGATGGCGCCCCTGCTGCAGCACGGCGCAGTCGCGGTCATGACGATCAAGTTCACCACCCGCCAGCGCAGCCGCCATGTCCGGGAGGCGCTTGCGGTGCTGGAACGGTGCTACGGCGAGATCGAGGTCCTGCGCATGCCGCATAACGCGAAGGAGACCACGGCGGTGATGCGGCTGTCGGAGGAGGCGCAGGACGCCTCAGTCTGAAGTGCCGGCTGCGCGCGGCGAGACGAGTGGAGCGGCGCCCGCGTCAAGCGCCTTGTTGCGCAGGCGTTCGATAGCGGCAGCCGCCGTGCACACCACGAGCGAGCTTGTGTCGTGGAACTGCAGCCGAAGGCACTGCCAGCTCTCCGGGAAACCGCCGAGCATCATCGGCTGCGGCTCACCCACCGACATGTGCTCCCAGTGGAAGTAGTAGTAGAGGTCATCCATTGGCGCCTTGCGTTCGTTGAGCACCCTCAGGTAGTTCTCATCAAGCTCCAGCAGGCACACCGTCGGCTCGCCGTCAACAAGCATCGAGTCGAGAGACTGCGCGGGGCGCGAGGGCGTCGGGCCGGCGGTCTCCAGAATCAGCGCCCGCATCTCACGCGGTCGCGCCTCGAGGTACTGCTGCCGGGGTCCCGCGAAATCCAGAGCGGTGGCGGCACTCATCCTGATCAGCAGCGTCTCTGCATCTGCCAGGGCAAGTTCGTGAAGAATGCAGCGCCGCAGACCGGGACACGCTGCGGGGCCTAGCTCGCGCGCGTCCGCGATTTCATCATGCTCGAACTCAATAGCTGGATGCGGGTTGCGCTCGGGACGGTGCAGCAGGAGCCGCTGGTTTGTCAGGGTCATACCGATACGCTCGGCCAGATTCCGCCCGTTCGATCCGGGAGCGAGCAGTTCCGCGGAGTAGGAGCCCGCGATCTCCTCGCCCGGCCGCAGATGCGTCACGAGCCGTCGGTGCCATCTGAGGGCCTGTAGCACCACGCCCAGCGACACCGCGAAGACTACGCCCGCGGCCACTATTGACGCAACTGCGAAGGTCGTGCGGTGCGCCGTGCCTGCCTGGGGCCCGAAGAGTGAGTGGAATGCCAGCCACGCCAGCAGCAGTGAAGTGATGGCGAAGGCGAGGGCGGTGTTGACCACCGAACCTGCTCGAGGGGATCGTGGTCGTGGGCGACGGCTGCTCATGCCTGGCCCTCCAGAGTGGCGCAGGCCCCCGCGACCAGTGCCTCCACCGCCGCACAATCGAGCACCTGCGCCTCGTTGCCCTTAACGGACGCCATCAGCCCCCCGCAGGCGTTGCCCAACGCGACGGACTCGCGCAGCGGCCGCCCTGCCAGCAGACCGCTGATGAAGCCGGCATCGAAGGCGTCCCCGCAACAGGTGGTATCCATCACGTCGGTGGGGAAGGCCGGCACCTGCACCGTCTCACCATCGCCTGATGCCAGCGCACCGTCGGGGCCTGTCTTCACCACCACGAGCGGCGTCATGCCACAGAGAGCCGCGAAGGCCGCATCTACGGTCTCCGTGGCAGTAATCTGCTGTGCCTCCACTTCATTGGGCATGAAGACGTCCACCACCGGGAGCAGATCGAGCAGATCGCCGTCCCACTCTTCGGAGGGATCATAGCCCGTATCGAGGGAGACACTCGCACCCGCCTCGTGTGCCGCCTCAGCGAGTTCCTGACAGCCCGGCTGAAGGCGCGTCTGCAGGAAGTAGCTCGCGATGTGAAGATGGCGGCAGCGCGACAGAAGCTCGCGCGGCACGTCCTCGGCCGTTAGCGAATCGATCGTGCCCACGTAGGTCACGAAGGCGCGATCAACATCGCCCGACAGCGACACGGTCAGGCCGGTGGCAAGCTCTGGATCGCGCCCCACGTGCGCGTCATCCACGCCCCACTGCTGCAATTGCCGTACGAGGAAGTCGCCGAAGTCATCACACCCGACGTTTGCGACGAACGCCACGCGTAGCCCCAGCCTCGCGCAGCATACAGCGAAGTTGGCGGCGGAACCGCCGATTCGCCGCACAACATCACGCGCAAGTATCTCCTCGCCAAACTGCGGCAGTCTCGGCAGGCCGGAGAGTATCAGGTCTATATTAAGGTCGCCGACGACCACCACATCGTAGTCGCGGCGAGGCTCACGAGAAGTTGCAGGCACTTGTCCATCATCCTGTCAGATAGCGGTTGGGGTGCTGGACGGATTCATTCGCCGAATAGAGGACTGCAACCTCTGTACCACGGGAGGAGGCTGGCAGGGCACGGTGAAGATTCGCTACCACATGCCTGACAGAGGAGCTACTGCCATGCCCGAACAAAAGAACGTGTGTCACTGGTACGATGAGACATCCGCCATGAAGCGAGCCTACGACGCGGGCCTGATCGACCGCAAGTGGATAGAGGACTACTGCTGGAACGGCGGCAATGGCTGCGTTCGCAAGCGCCGCTTCGAGCAGGAGGGCTACGTCTCGCCGAACCATATCCTCCCGGATGGCACCGTCTCTGAGAAGCTGCGGGGCCTGCGCTTCTGAGCGATCAGCCATTCACCCAGACCGGACTCGACCACGCCAGCCAGCCATCGGCTCGCTCGACGCGGGCGTAGTAGTACGAGGGCGCGGGGGAGGCGGCGTCCTCGAGCCTCCAGTCCACCACCTGCTCACCCGGCTCCATGGTGCGCCAGTCCTCTCCATTGCGGACGATGGTGGCGCGCGCGATCGGCACTTCACTCGCGGCGAAGAGCTCGATGGCACGCTCGTCGGCGCAGTTGACCTCGCCGCCCATGAAGCGCCCGCAGACACCAAAGCGTATCGGCATGCGCACGTTCATCGTCGCGAAGCAGCGGCGGTTCCAGAGCGCATCGAAGATCGCCTCGCGCGTGAGTTCCGGTGCCCATACGCCCATGATGCCCTGCCGATGCAGGAGGTGGTAGTGATCTGGCGGCGGCGCTTGCCTGCTATGCAGTTCGTCTCCCGGACGGCCGTCGTGGATGTCGCCGCCTCCCACAAAGCCGAGGCGATAGCCCAGCTTGAGGGCATCGGTCACATGTCGCCCGGCCTGCTCGCCCTTCGCGCTGCGTATCGGGAATGGATTCCCCGCCGCCTCCGAGCGTTCGGAGTTGCCCCAGATGGAGTGGATCTCCACCAGTCGCTCGTGCTCTGGATCGTGCGCCGCCTCCCACTCGACGCCCATCGTGACGTTTGCGGGATGGTGGGGGATCAGCAGCGCGCCATGTTCATGCGCGACATCATACAGGCGCTGCAGGTCGTCCACGCTGCGCTCGCCACGGCGCACGATCGGTCCGCTGTCACCGCGGTAGTAGCAGTTGCGATGGCCCGGCCAGTGGTTCGTCCATTCGAAGCCGATGAGCGTCGCGAATGCGCCGGGATCGTAGCTGTCGTTGGTGACGGCACAGAAATACTCCCACTGCCGATCCGTGAGGCTCTCGGAGTGGTCGGCCATGGCGAAGATGTCGAGGAACGCCTCATGGCGGGCGAAATGATAAAGCTCCTCCGGGCAGCGCAGGCCATCCGAGAAGAACGTCTGCGAGTGCAGGTCGCCCCACCAGAGTCGTTCCGCCGGCGGCCCGTCGCTTACGATGACCGGGTTGCTGACGCCCTCGATGCCGGTGGCGGCGTCTCGGAGCCGGATCGTGTGGACGCCGGCGCGCCTGAAGCTGAAGCCACCGACGCGGCCGATGGCTCTTTCATCACCCTCAAACGTGCCGGGAAGGCCGCTGATTTGTATCTGCGACGGCCCATCCGGCCCCTCAACCTCGAGCACCCCCTGCCAGCGCTCCGCCGCATTGTCCATGTAGTGGATGCCGCGCGGTGAGTGGTTGAAGCGCGACACCAGCGCCGGCAGGCGCTGCTCGAAGCACTGTGCGGGCACCTCCCACGGTTCGCACAGCGCCTTGATGCCGAGTGCAAACTCCTCGCCCGCTGCTACGGTGGAGGGCGCGACGATTCTAATGGCCAGAGGCCGGTGGGGGGACATCATCGAAAAGCCTCTCCTCATTACAGACAAGCTCTCGCAGATACGCGCATCCGTATCGTTGATGTTCCTCGTATCAATGGTGTGTCCTTCGCCCAGAGACAGTGAATAACCCGGATGGAGTGACCTAATGGCCTTCTGTTAGACTCACTGGCAGCATCCAGGAAGTGCCAGAGCAGGGCGCGACGGGCACCCTGCGTCCGATACCTCGAAAGGGGAGACTGAGATGGGCTTTAATCCGCTTGATGAGAAGGGCACACCTGTCGAGCAGCAGATCAAGCCGTGGGAGCAGGTCAACGTCCAGCCCTATGACAAGCATGAGGTACATCCGTATACCCGCACGCGGGTCATCCTGATGAATGGCATCGAGGTCGAGGGGGCAATCTTCAAGCACCAGCTCGCCCGCAACACCAACGACATGGAGATCCGGCAGAAGATCGCCGCGAGCCGCAGGATCGAGCAGCAGCAGCAGAAGATGGTCAACTGGCTCATACCGGGCGATGAGACCAATCTGGAGGTCACGCTGGGCTTCGAGCAGGTCGCGGTTGATCTCACCGCCCGTCTCGCTCGCGATGAACCCAGCGAGCACGTGAAGGCCGCGCTCGACTACGCGCTGCTGGAGGACTTCGATCACCTCTATCGCTACGCCAACCTCTACGAGATGACCGAAGGTAAGCAGGCGTCGCAGGTGCTGGGCATGGACCTGACCGAGGTGATCCCGGGCAGGCCGACGATCAGCGAGCATCAGCATCCGAAGGACACCATCCGCGAGCCGATCAACGGGGACACAGCGGACATCCTGACCAAGCTGCACATCCTGACCATCGTCGCCGCCGAGCAGCAGACGATGAACCTGTACATGAACATCGGCAATCGCCCGACGGAGATGCTTGGGCGCGGTCTCTACGCTGAGATCGCGCAGATCGAGGAGCAGCACGTGTCGCACTACGAGTCGCTCATTGACGGCAGCATGGACTGGTTCGAGAGCGCGGTCCTGCACGAGTACAACGAGTGCTTCATGTACTACTCCTGCATGGAGAGCGAGACGGACTCCCGGATCAAGGGCATCTGGGAGGAGCATCTGGACATGGAGATCGGGCATCTCCATGACGCGGTGGAGATGATGAAGCAGCATGGCTCGAAGGACCCGATGAGCGTGCTGCCGAGCGCGCTGCCCGAGCCGCTGGTGATCTTCGAGTCGAACGTGGACTACGTCCGCCAGGTTCTCGCGGAGCAGGTGGACTGGACCACGGATGGCCCCGAGATCGTGACCGACCACAAGCCCGAGAGCTACAAGAAGCATCAGGAGACGGTCAACGCGGGCACGGTGCCGAGCCAGGACGTCATCAACCGGCACATTCAGATGAAGGGCGAGGACTA
>JAAYJW010000403.1 GCA_012522765.1 candidate division WS1 bacterium
GACCTCGTTGACGTCATCAACGCCCGCGACGACATGCCGCTGGCGAAGATCATGGACCATGATCCGGTGCGTGTGCATCACGACACCGATCAGGAGGAAGTGGTCCGCCAGGTTGACAAGTACGACCTCATCTCCATCCCCGTGGTGGATGACGCGGACAGACTGCTCGGCGCAGTCACTGTTGATGACGTCATTGACGCGCTGCAGCGCGAGGTCACCGAGGACCTCGCTACCGTCGTCGGGGCATCGGCCGACGACATGCTGACACGCTCTCCCTGGCGCGCCGCACGCAGCCGTATACCGTGGCTGCTGGTAGCGCTCGGGGTGAGCCTGCTCTCCGCAGGCGTTATCCGGCTCTTCGAGGGTACTCTTCACCAGGCGGTGATGCTGGCTGCATTCATCCCGGTGATCACCGCAATGAGTGGCAACTCAGGGCTGCAGTCCTCGATGGTCGCCGTTCGATCAATGGCTCTTGGTCTCATCGACGAGGCGCAGATGGGCCACATGGTGCTCAGGCAGATACCAATGGCCTTGTTGATCGGCACCGTCTGCGGGCTGATTGCATTCCTTGCAGGACTGCTACTGCTGCAGAGCCCCGGTTACGGCCTGATCGTCGGGATCGGCATGTTCGCGGCGATTCTGAGCGGCAACATTGTCGGCAGCGTGGTTCCCGTGCTCTTCCACCGCGTGGGACTCGATGAGGCATTGGCCTCCGGCCCCTTTGTGACCACGATGAACGATACGGTCTCGCTGCTGATCTACTTCGTCACCGCCATGCTGCTGCTGCCGATCGTGGGCTAGGCGGGGGGCTCGCTACTCCGTCACGATCACGCGGCATGGCGCCGCGCAGCTTTCGACGACCTTCAGCGGCAGCGCCGTCAGCTTTACCCGGTCGCCCGCTATCTGATCGAGGTTCACCAGCGGCGCCAGCAGCAGTATGCCGGCGTCGAAGAACTCGGGCCAGAACCCCTGCGGGTCCTCCCATGAGTCGAAGCGCGGCATGTCCCCGCACATCATGAACGGCTCCCGGTCGAGTATCCAGCGCATTGCGTCATAGCTGAACCACGGGCAGTTGGTAACGAAATCCGTGGCGTTCCAGTGACTGTCCCAGCCGGTCGCGACGATTACCGCATCACCCGGCCGCACCTCCACGTCGCATGCCTCGAGGTCCGAGCGCTCGATCCGCTGGTCCGGCTCACACGGGACGCGCAGGATGGCGGCATCGCGCATCACAAGCTGCTCCACCGGGACCTCGATCAGCGCCGGGCCATCGCGCCGCACGTGCAGAGAGGTCTCGAGGTAGGTGCCCGTCTGTGCGCCAAGCTCAAAGCGCCACGAGAAAGTCTCGTGCTCGATGAAATCCGGCTGCTCGATCTCCTCGATCAGTACGTCCGGGTAGGGTGGCCCGTAGGTCCACATGCCCGTCTCGATGGCCCCGGTGACATCAATGATCCGCATGCGCGTCTCCTCCCTCAGTCCAGCGGTACCTCGATGCGCCGTCCCTCGTCCGCCGACACATAGGCGGCGTAGATCACCGCCATCACATCTCGCGCGAGCGTCCAGCCCGAAAGCGGCTCCCGATCGTGCGCGACGCACTCGGCGAAGTCCTGTATCTCCTGCGGATAACCCGACGCCCAGTGCTCATCAGGCGAGGCGTAGTTCCATCCTGCGCGCGAGGAGAGCTTTTCCGCGATATACACATCGCCGAATGACTGCTCGTCGGGGCCGTAGACCATCACCTGATTGTTCGGATTCATGTTGCACTCGATGCGGCCGCGCGAGCAGAAGAGCTGCACGAAGTTGTATATGCCGCCGAGGACGACATCCGATGACGTGACCTGGGCGACTGAGCCGTCCTCGAAGGTGATCAGCGCGCTTCCCCAGCTTTCGCAGTCGGCGAGATCGCCGGTGAGAGCGCTCTCGCTGCGGTCGTACGAGGGCATCTTCATCAGTCGCCCGACCTCGGCCACCACCGACTTCGGCCGGATCGGCTTGCGATCGCGCGCGATCCCCTCAATCTGCTTGAGGTAGAGCACGCCGCCCACCGGATGCGAGCCTGTCCGCAGCAGCGAGCCGCCGCCCGCGAGGCGCCAGTACTTCGCATAGCTCGCGTGCGAGCCGCTGTGCGATTCTTCGGCGACCATCCGCATCACCGGCCCGCAGCCGCCCTCGATCAACCGCCGCGCCTTCTGCAGCGCGGGCGCATAGACCCAGTTCTCCGCGTACATGAGCTTGACGCCGGAGTGCTGCAACTCCATCTCGATGTAGCGGCACTGATCGAGCACCCACTCCATCATCCGCGCCTTCGGCACGGTGTCGCCGATCAGCTCACCATCATCCTGCCCGACCTCGCCGCAGTAGCCCGTCAGCGGCTTCTCCACGATCACGTGCTTGCCTGCCTGCGCGGCCTGTGCGATGTACTCGGCATGCACATACGTGGGCACGCACAGGTCCACCACGTCCACCTCTGCCTCCGCGAGCAGGTCCGATAGATCGCCATACACCTTCGGGACGTCATGCTTTGCCGCAAACTCCGTGCGGCTGCGTTCGTTCTGCGACGTGACCGCAACGATCTCCACGTCAATCCCGCGCACCTCGCGAAACGCTTGCGTATGAAAGTCCGCAGCGAAGCCCGCGCCAATCATCCCAACCCGGATCTTCTGCATCCTCACTGTCTCCTCGGTTAGTTCAGCGCATCCTGCAGCTTCATGATCTGCTCGGCGACGATCCAACGGTAGCCGTCGAAATCACCGGCCGGCCATAGTTCATCATACTGATACCGCGGCATTACTGTGATGCTTGTCTCGATGAAGTCAAGCTCGCGCTGCGCCTCATCCGCGGCGGCGACGGCCGCCGCGTTCCCCGAGCCCCGCGCCTGCGCGATCAGTTGCTCAAGTGTGTAGATGTAACGGTAGTCGTC
>JAAYJW010000404.1 GCA_012522765.1 candidate division WS1 bacterium
AGTAGGGCAGGATGCGATCCTGCTGCGCAAGGTCGGGCAGGCGATCGGGGTAGGTCTGGTAGAACGAAAAGAGCACCGCGCCCATCAGGTAGAAGACGACGACCACCGGCACCGTCACGATCAGCTTGAACCACAGCGACTTGTTCGCCTCGCGATGGTCCTTGGCGGTCAGGTAGCGCTGCACGGAGATCTGGTCGGTGCCCATCTGCACGAGGTTGTTGAACAGCCCGCCGATGAGCGCGCCCCAGAAGGTCACGCGCGCGGTCAGGCTCAGGTCGAAGTTGGCGAAGTCGAGCTTTCCGGCAGCGGCGGCGATGTCCATCGTGCCGGAGAAGCCGCCGGGGATGCGGCTCATCGCCACCCACGCGATGACGATCTGCCCGCCCAGCAGCACGAAGAACTGCATCACGTCCGTCCAGATAACCGCCTTCATGCCGCCGAGCGTGGTGTAGATGGTGGTCAGGATGCCGATCACCGCGATCGCGAACCAAAGCGGCAGGCCGGTGACGGCCGAGAGCGCCAGCGATGGGGCGTAGATCGCCAGCGCGAGGTAGAAGAGCACGCGGAGGATGAACATCGCCGAGGACCACGTGCGCACCTGCTGGTCGAATCGCCGCTCGAGATACTCATACGCGCTGTAGAGGTTTGCGCGATAGAACTTGGGCAGGAAGACGAAGATGATGATCGGCGTCGCGATGAAAAACGACAGGAGCGAGACCGCGTAGGTCATGTCATGCACGAAGACTTCCGTGGGCGCGCCGAGGTAGCTGATGCCGCTGAAGAGCGCGGCTATCACCGAGATGGCGACCACGAACCAGTTCATGCTCTGCCCGGCGAGGAAGTAGTCCTTGACCGTGCGCTGCTCCCTGACGAACCAGACGCCGAGGGCGACGGTGGCGCCGATGTAGACGATCATGACGATCCAGTCGAGGGAGCCGATGGTGAGGTTTTGCGTCGAGATGAAGTAGTACATCGCGAGGAGCAGCACAGTCAGCACGGCGGCGAGCAGCGCAATCGTGACCAGGCGACCGTTGATCATCGGCATCCTCCCGGCACTGCGTGGGTAGTCGCGGTGCGGTTTCTTCGGCGAGGCCGCTATTCCTCCAACAAACTCTCCACGTGCTCACGCTGGCCAGCGGCGATGGGGGTGTTCGGCACCTTCAGCCCCGCGAGGCGAAGCGGTGACAGGTCGTAGATGCGGTGGCAGAGGAACGAGGCCCACTCAGGGTGCTCAACGCGCGTCTGCGCCACCGAGACCTCCTCAACGCGCAACTCCACGCCGAGCAGGTCCGCGATGATCTCGTAGTAGCGCCGGGACTCGATGATATCCGGCCCCGCGGCGCAGTAGATCGCGCGGTCGGCAAGGTCGCAGCCGTGGGCGCTCAGCGCAAGCTCGGCGAGGTCGCGGGCGAAGATCGGTTGCTGGAGGAAGTGCCCGCCGCCGACAAGCCGAAGGCTCTCGCCCACGCGCATGCGCTCGATCAGCTTCGCATCGCGAGCATGCTCGGGCAGGCAGCCGAGTAGCGAGCCGGGGCCGTAGATGTGACACGGGCGCAGCACCGTCCAGCGCATCGGCGTGTCGGAGGCGAGCAGCACCTCCTCGCAGGCGCGCTTGCCGGGGCCGTAGCCCTCGCCGGTGAGGAAGTGCGGGTTGCTGAAGGGCTGCGGGAAGGCGCGCTTGAGCGGGTCGAAGACGAAGTCGGTGGAGATGAAGACGAGGTGCCCCACGCGCGGCCAGAGCACCTCGAGGTCCTGCCGCGCGTCCTCGGGCTTGTAGCCGATGCAGTCCACCGCGAGGTCCCACTCGACGCCCGCGCCCTCGATCGCCGCCGCGAATGCCGCGGGGTCTTTGCGGTCGGCGATGAGCG
>JAAYJW010000049.1 GCA_012522765.1 candidate division WS1 bacterium
AGCTCGTAGTTCTCCTGCCCGTAGAGGCCCTCGGCAAAGGCGAAGTCGTTTTCGGCCTGGGTGGGATCCTGCGCCTCGCCCGGTCCGGCGAGCGCCACGAGCATCATGCCCGCCAGCACTGCCACGACGGCTATTGATGCCCGCGTCGGGCGTCTCACAGCATTAGGTCTCGTCCACTGCATTACCAGTCACCGTTGAGAGGGAGTCGTTGACGAGATCGCGATTTCGCGCGGCTGTAAGAGTTTAAACATCGGCAGAGGCGTCTGGGTCCGTTGAAAGAGGAGTTGTACAGACTGAAATCGCGCCATCTGATGGCGCTGATGTCGAAGCACGCTGTCCGCCGGCTACAGCCCCAGCGTCCGCGCCCGTTCGAGGACCTCGTCGCTGGTCATGCCCTCAAGCTGATCGAGGTTGGAGAGCACTTTGACGTAGGCGTCGGCAAGCTGATCCACGTACTCGTCATCGGGCTGTATCATCCTCGGGACCTGGATGAGGTGCTTGACGATGCTCTCGGCGACGGGGCAATCGCCCGGACCCTGCCGCACATCGCGCGAGAAGGCGATGCGCGCAGGCTTGCCGTCGCCGTAGACGTCGCACTCGTTCCAGAACGGGTGCAGGTGGTGGCAGAAGTAGCCTCCCGCGCTGGCACCTGCGCCCTCGGCGCGGATTGCCTGGGCGATCACCGCGTTGGGCACGCGACCGATGACCTCCTCATCGAGTATGAGCATCTGCCAGTAGGAGGCCCCGGTGGTGACATCGGGGTCGTTGAGAGCGTAGTTGCAGCCGACTCCGGGCACGCTGCATACCTTGCCGAAGAAGCGCTCCATGTTGCGGACACCCGGCGCGCGGTACTCATCGTAGTGCCGCAACTGCACCCGCGCCATCGCGGAGGTCATCTGGTGCATGCGGTATTTGTACCCGCCCCATGGCGGCCCCCCAAGCCGCTTGTACTCCTCGTTCTGCACGAACTTCACGTGGTCGCCGTGCCCGAACATGATCGCGCGTTCGTAGATGTCGCGATCGTTGGTGTTCATCATCCCGCCCTCGCCGGTCGCCAGCGGTTTGCCGGACATGATCGAAGCCGCGCCCACCTGCGCGATGCTGCCGACCTTGCGGCCCTTCCACGTCGAGGCATGCGAGTGGGAGTAGTCCTCGAGCACCGGGATGCCGTGGCGCTCGGAGATGTCCATGAAAGCATCCATGTTCGCCGCGTAGCCGCCGATGTGCACCACGATGACCGCCGACGTCCGGTCGGTGATGCGGCGCTCGACGTCCTCGGGGTCGGCGCAGAGCGTGTCCGGCTCGATGTCGCAGAACACCGGCGTCGCGCCGAGGTTCAGCAACTGCGTGTGCGTGGCCCAGAACGTCCAGGTGGGAGAGATCACCTCATCGCCTCGCCCGATGCCGAGCCCGTACATTGCGCAGTGGATCGCGGAGGTGCCGTTATTGCAGGCGAGGGCGAACTCGCTGCCCTCCCACTGTGCGTACTCCTTCTCCAACTCAAAGGTGATGTCGGTGCCGGACATGCTCCGCGCGTGAAGCACCTCCAGAACCGCCTGCTCATCTTCCTCGGTGACAATCGGCCACGTGCTGAACTCCGGAGACCGCCTGGTCACGGCCTTGCTACCGCCATGGATCGCCAGCTTCTCTGCCATCTTCGACGTCTCCTCAGACTGCAGCATGATCGGATCGCGGGATCGCACGGGGGCCGCGGCACCTGCACCCGCGGCGCCGCAAACTCCCACGCGTGTTCGCCACGTGGCCGTCTCTCGCCTGCCCCGAAATGAATTCATGGACGGAGGCGCCGGAGGAGAGCGCGCAGCTTTCTGCGGGCGCGATCTGCGGGAGGGGCCTTCCCGGCCAGGCTACTGCTGCTGCAGTTGCCCCCGAGCAGGGCATCGGCAAGCTCAGGAAGGGGCATCGTGCAGGTTCAGCAGGCGGATCGCGAGCATCGTGATGTCGTCAGACTGCTCCGCGCCCGCGGCGTGGGCGGCGATCTCCTCCCGCACGCACCCAAGCAGGCCCGCGCAAGACTCGCCGCGGCAGCGCTGCAGCGCCGCAATCGTCCGCTCGTTGCCGAAAAGCTCATCCGCCGGGCTCATCGCCTCAGTCACGCCGTCGGTATACACAAAGAGCGTGTCACCCGCCTCAAGCCGCACGCTGCCCTCGGCGAAGCGCAGGCCCTCCATGACGCCCACCACCGCGCCGTCTGTGGCGGGCAGCATCTCCACCTCGCCATCCGCCCGCAACAGGAACGGCTGGTTGTGCCCGCCACGGGCCCACGTGCAGGTGCCGTTGGCGAGGTCAATGCACGCGAAGAAGATCGTCACGAACATGGCGGCATCGTTGTCGCGCGCAAGCTCATCGTTCAGGCGCTCCAGCACCGCCCCCGGCCCCGCGCCGGGTTCATACAGCGCGCGCAGGAGCGTTCGCGTCACGGCCATGAAGAGCGCGGCGGGCATGCCCTTACCGGAGACATCGGCCACCGCAATACAGATATGCCGCTCGTCGGGCATGAGAAAGTCGTAGTAATCCCCGCCGATCTGCCGGGCCGGTTCGAGGATCGCGTGCGGGTCGAGGTCACGCCGCTCCGGGAAGGGCGGGAATGTCTTCGGCACCAGCCCCATCTGAATCGCTCGCGCCATCTCAAGCTCACTGTTGATGCGCTCGTTTGCGGCAGTGGTGATGCGCAACTGCTCGATGTGCTCGCGCAGCCTGTCGCGCATCGCTCCGAACGAGACCGCGAGGCGCGCAACTTCATCATCACCGGGGAAGGCCGGAAGCTCCGCCTCGAGGTCGCCATCGCCGAGGGTGGTCGTGGCGACCTCCAGCCGCTCCAGCGGCCGGGTGATCGTGCGGGCGATCGACAGCGTCACCAGCGCCAGCAGCGCGAAGCCGATCAGGCCCGCTGCAGCCACGCCATGGTTGAGCGCGACCACATCAGCGGTGACGTCCTTCCGCGAGAAGACCAGCCCCAGCGAGCCACCCGATCTCTGCATCGGCGCGAAGGCGACCCAGCCGACCCTGCCGGTCAGCACGCTGCGGAAGGGGACAAAGCCGCTCTCGCCCGCGACCATGCGCCGGCCAAGCTCCCGCAGGGCGTCATCATCATGCTCATCCGCCACGCTGAAGATCGTCTGCTTCATGATCAGCCCGCGGATCGGATGCGACACAAACGCACCCTCGCGTGAGATGAGGAACGCGTAACCGTTGCCGAGCGGCAATTCGCCCAGCATCCGCGTCAGCCACTCCAGCGAGATGTCCACTGTAGCGACGGCCACGAACCGCCGCGGATCAGCGGCCGAGAAGACGGGGGCGGAGTAAGTGACCATCAGCGACTCGCCGCCGCCGGTGTCGAAGTAGGGCTCGCTCCAGACGGGCGCGCGGCCATCACGCGGCGCCGTGAACCACTCCCACTGATCGTAGGCATAGCCGCCCTCGCCGAGGTCCTTGGTTGCGATGCTCTCGCCGCTGCGCCAGGCGTAGGGCGCACTGTACGAGGCGGCCTCGCCCGAAGCCGGATTGAGCGCGATGGCGGCGCCCATGATCTCCGGATTTGTCGCGACGGTGGTGCGCACGAGGCGGTAGAGTTCGGCCTCATCGGGGACGTCGTGGGCGAGGATGTTCACGTTCGCCAGCGCGATCTTTTCCGCAGCCGCCTGTATCGCGTCGATCTGGTTCGTGGCGGCGAGTGCGGTCTGCTCCGCGCGCGCCTCAAGCCCCTCCTCCAGCAGCGCCCGGCCGCGGATGTAGCTCACGGTGAGGATCCCGGCGAGGACGATGCCGGTGCCGAGCAGCACCAGGATTGCGAGACGCGGGCCAATGCGGAGCTTCGCGAGCATGCAATACCTCCCGGCTCAGGCGGCGAGGTCGAACGTGAGCGTCAGTACATTGCAGGCGCCACGGCGTTCGTAGCACGCGCTGTCGGCGAATCGGCGGATGATCTCCACGCCCAGCCCGCCGATCTGCCGATCCGCGAGGTCGGCCGCCAGATCCGGCGGCGGTGCCTCCAGCGGGTTGAATGCCTCACCCTCGTCCGTCAACTCGACGAGGAGAGCTGCCTTCTGTCGGAACATGCGCAGGCGCAGAGGCCCCGGCGAGCCGGAGTAGGTGTGCGCGCAGATGTTGACCGCCGCCTCTTCGACGGCAAGCTCAACGCGCAGCGCCCGCGCATCGCTCAGGCCCGCTTCCCGGGCGGCAGTCCCCGCCGCGCTTACCAGGGCCGGCACGTCCGCGAGCGTCACCTGCATGGCCCGATCGAGCAGGACGTCGGCCACGTCAGCACTCCCCATCCAGCGCGTCCTCCACCGTGTCATGCACCGGAACGATGCTGCCGATGCCGGCGAGGTCGAGCGTCTCTCGCACGATGCCGCGCGCTCCGCAGAGGCCGAACTTCCCGCCGGCGCCCGAGAGGCGTTTCGCCACCGCAAGCACCACGCGCAGTCCGGCACTGGAGATGTACTCCAGCGCGGAGATGTCCAGGACGATCTGCTGCGCGCCATCGTC
>JAAYJW010000405.1 GCA_012522765.1 candidate division WS1 bacterium
CAGCGCGTACCCACGGCGACGCTGCTGGAGCCTGCACGGCCGTTCGATCTGCCCGCCGGTCACTTCAAAGAGATTGCGGCCACGCTGCGTGTGCCCGAAACAACCCCCGCTGGCGAGTACGCTGGCGCTCTCAACATCTCCCACGATGGCGCGGAGGCGATGGCGCTGCCGCTCCGACTGGAGGTCCTGCCCTTCGCGCTGGAGCCATCTGAGCGCAAGGCATTCGGCATGTACTACGAGATGGACCTTGCGCCGGAGGAGCGCGAGCGGGTGCGGGCGGAACTGCAGGACATCCGCGATCATCATGTGACGCGTCTGTTCAGTTACCTCAAGCTCCAGCACACGCTTGAGGGCGAGGAGATCGTCACCTCATACGATGAGGTCGCTGAGGGCCTGGCGCTGCTCGAGGAGTTCGGCTTTCACGGTGAGGTCATCGTGATGGACGAGTTCCGCGAGATCGGGCGGCTGCTCGGGCATGAGAACCTGGAGCAGGGGCACGATGGCGCGTCGCTTGCCGATGATGAGCGCTACGCCGCCGCATGTGACCGGGCGATCCGTGGGCTCGACCCACTGCGCGAGCGCCATCCGAGCTTCGAGATCGTGCTGACGCACATGGACGAGGTGATGGGTCGTGGCCGGCTTGACCTCTTCATCAACATCGCGCGCCCAATCCGCCGCGTCCCCGAGCAGCGCATCTACATCACCATGCACACGCTCCCCCAGGAGGGTGTGCCGGAGGCTACCGCTCAGCTTGATCCGTGGATGGACCTTCGCTGCTACAACGGCCATGCGCTCGACCTCTACATCCAGGCGGGCGGCTCATGGGAGGCGCTGGAGCAGGAGCTTGCGGCCGCGGGCGATGAGGGCTGGTTCTACTACAACCCGCACCGGTCGTGGTTCGTCGCCGAGTGGTCGCGGATCATCAACAGCCTCTACTTCCACGCATCGCCGCTGACCGTCCACTGCCCATACCGCTACCGCACCATGCGCACCTGGCCGTTGGCGTTCATCCACAACATGGCCTACACGGTGCCCTCGCCGGAGGACTTCGTGACGCCCATCTCCACGCGCAACTGGGAGGGCTTCCGCCTCGGCGCGCAGGACTGCTGGTACTACTGCATGCTTGAGGACCTCGTCACACAGGCGCGGGAGCGTGGCATCCCCTGCGCCGATGCCGAGGCATGGCTGGCAGAGCTTCGCGCGACCGTCCCCACCACCGAAGAGGTGCAGGAGGTCAGCCGCCGGGAGTACTCGGATTACCCGGTGGTGTCGAAGCTCGCCGACGACATGGCGGGTGCCGACTTCGAGCGCATCCGCCGGAGGACCGCAGAGCAGATCGTCGCGCTGCGAGAGAAGCTGAGGTAGCCGTTCGTCGTCCAACTGAGCCCGGACAGGAGTGTCCGGGCCACGGCAAGACATCCGTGTCGCCGCGTCACCGCTCCTCGATCACCACGTACCTCGCGCGTCCCTCGGCGATGTCGAGCGACATCGCGCCTGCCTCAAGCGCCACCGGATCGCCCGTCAGCAGATCCTGCGCGGTCACTTCTCCCTCCAGCCCCAGCAGTTGCAGGTTCGGCCGCACACTGACACGCCGATCCTCGTGGCCGAGGAAGTTGCTCACCACCAGGAGCGCCCTGCCCTCGCGCGTGTAGGCGCTTACCAGCACCTCCGCAGCGTCAACCTCCGCAGGCTGCGTCTGCCAGTAGGGGACGAACTGCACGTCCTCCTCGCCGATGCCGAAGCGCTCATCCTGCGCCTTCCAGATCGCGCCGAACGGCTGCGGGCGCGTCCAGATCGGCCAAACGTTGATGTCATGCAGGCGCGTGAAGGCCAGCAGGTGCTCGCTGTTGCGCTCATTACGCTCGCCGCCACCCATGCCGCCGAATTCCGGCAGGAAGACCGGCACCACGCCAAGGTTCCTCCCGGTAAGCTCGGTGCGCGCGTAGTCAAGCCGGAGCACCTGCGTGTAGTCATTCACCACCTGCCAGTGCTCCAGCGGCCAGCGGAACTGCTCGCCCTGCAGCATCGCATCGCTGAAAGACAGGAATGCCGCCGTGTAGTGCGCCGACATGTGCGTGATGATGGCGCCATCCGGCTTGCGCTGCTTGAGCGCCACGTACGCGCGCTTGCAGGCCTCGCGGTAGTCGAAGACCGGGTGCAGGCCCGCCGAACCGTAGGGCGTGGCGCAGTCGAAGTACCAGCCATCAACGCCGTACTGCTCGATGACCCGCGACTGCGAGCCGATGATGAAGTCCACCCATGAGCGGTCCTGCAGCCGGGTGTGACTCCACCGCTCCGGCGGCGCCGGGTCGTCCGGATCGGGCAGCAACGCCGGCGTCGGTCGCAGGAACCACTCGCCCGAGAACTCAATCGCCTCCGGCACATTCGGCGACAGGTTCGTCAGGTTGCCGTAGATCAGCACCTTCACGCCGGCGGCGTGGAAGGCGTCAACCATCTGCTGAAACGCTACCGGGTCCTGAGGCTCGGGGAAGGCGAACCAGCGCGGGGTATCCGGCCGTTCCGACCACCAGATGACCGCGTATCCCGCACCGTACTCCTCGGCGACCTCCGGTTCGGGGTTCTCACCGATCCGTGGCGATAGTCGCCACTCTTCCCGCCACCGCTCCGGCAGCGGCCGGACGGGCGTCCCAATGATGCCGAAGCTAAGCTCCAGCGGGCGCTCCAGCGTCACCGGCTCGCGTGCGATATGCGTCACGAAGACCGCTTCATCCTCATCGGCGGTGAGTTCGACCTGCGTCTCATCACCCTCCGTCGGCCAGCCGATGCAGCCCTCGTAGATCACATTGACGCCGAGGTCCTCGTTGCCCAGCCAGAAATCGTACACCTCGGCAGCGGGCCAGTTTCCCGGCGCCAGTTCGCCGGACACGTAGTAGCGCTCCCGCTGACTGGAGTTGCGGCGGTACTGTGCTATCTCCCGGCGCACCGGCACTTCAAGCCGAAGCGTGTCGAGCCTCGCGCCCGCCGGGACTGTCGCATCAAGCCGCATGAAGCCGTCATACTCCACCGTCAACCGCTGCGGTATCCGCGCCTGCCCCAGCAAAAGCTCCGACTCGAAGACCGCCGCCTGCGGCGTCTCGCTCACAAGCGTCCAGTCGTTGCCATGCCTGATGGCCGCGCCATCAGCGGCGCCATGCAGCCCCATCGGCCGCGAAAGTATCTGCTCGCCCGCGGTGGTGAGGCTCTGCAACTGCCCGCGCCCGAGGCGGTAGATGCGGTTCCACGTCTTCGCGGTCAGCCCGCCGACCTCCACCGGCGTCCACGGCTCCGGCACCTCGTCGGTGAGGCCCTGCGGCTCGCGCTGCCAGTACCTGTCCCGGATCCACAGCCGCTTGCTCTGCGCGAGCAACTCGTTCCCGTCGGCGTCAGTGATGCGCACCGCCACGTCATACGCGGCGGGCGTGAGGTCTGAGGTGCTGATCTCGACATCGCCGATGGTGCCGTCATCGGTGACGGGCAGGTCGCGCTCTATCGCAACTCTACCCGATGCCGGGTCGCTGATGCTCAGCCTCGCCTGCCCGCCTTCAGGCACGCCCACCGACGCTACGAACTGCAGGTCGGCGCGCTCCTGTGAGGGGAAGCCGGTGTAGTAGATCAGCAGGTCCTCGTACTGCTGCTGCGCGGTCTGCGGCTCCTCAGCGCGGCGGTAGGCCCTTGCGACCTCCTCAGGGAAGAGCGGGCGGGGGTAGATCCGAAGCTCATCAATGGCCGTCTCGCCGGCCGCAAACTGCGGCGTCGCCAACTCCTTCCCAACGAAGATCGTGTCGCCGAGGTCATTGATGGGGGAGGGGATGGACGCCTCGGCCTTCATCTCGCCGTCGAGGTAGATGCGCATGTACGCCGGGTCCCACGTAACCACCGCGTGGTGCCAGTCCCCCGCCTGCCATTGATAGATGCCCGCCTGCATCGACTCGTAGGTCTCGGCATCATCGGTGCGCACGTGAAACGTGAAGTGCCGCCAGCGCGCGAACTTGTAGACGTAGACGCGATCCTCGCCCTCCGCGCCGACGAAAAAGTGGCTACCGGTGTCGTCCGTGCCATCCCAGTCGATCGGCTTGAGCCAGAACTCGATGGCGCCCTGCGAGGGGTTCATGTTGCCCGCAAGCGGATACGACAGCCAGTTCTCGTTGTTGACCACGATTGCCTGGCCGACCCGCCCGTCGATGAAGCGGGGGCTGCCCTCGACGGTCGCAGCGTCATCCCCGGCAGCCATCGCCGCGTCAGGAGCGCCATCGAACGGCGCATAGAGGGTGGCGGCAGCATCCTGGGCGATAGCGACTCCCGCCGCTGCCGCACAAGCCGCAATGATCAACAGTGCGCGCATTGTCATCGCCTCCTCGCGACGACAGCCCCCGGCGAGGGCGCCGGGGCCACAACGTCAAAGGCTGGGCAACGATTACTACGCTAACGCGATCATACACTCATAAAGCCGCGCGTAGAGCGCAAGCACGCGCTCCGGATCGCTGCTCGGGCTGGCCTCCAGCGACAGGTAGCCGTGGTAGCCGAGATTGCGCAGGATGCGGAAGAGGTCCTGATACGGGTAGTCCGGCGACTCGATGTCATGCAGATGCACGTGCCGCAGGTAGCCCTTCACCGGCTCAATGAAGGTGCTGATCGGGCCCCAGTTCGGTTCGCGGCGGTCGCAGTTGTAAACGATGCCGATGCGATCGTGGTCCGCAAGCTCCACCGCCCGCAGGGTGTACTCCCAGCGGTAGAAGTCCCCGTGCATCTCAAGGTTGCAGTCAACGCCCGTGCCCTCGGCATGCTCGGCGATCTCCCGCAGCGCCGCGCCCACGTTCTCCACGACCTCATTCTTATCCGCGCCCGCCGGGAATGCGTTGCCGAAGACGCGGATGCGTGGTGCGCCCACCTCCGCTGCGAGGTCGATGAACTGCTTCGCGATGTCAATCTGCTCCTGTCGCTCCCCCGCATCGAGCGACTCGAAGCGGCAGCCGGTGGAGATGCCCGCGAGGTTGACCCGCGCGGCGTCGAACTTCGCCCGTATCTCCGCCCGCTGCTCGGGCGTGGTATCAAGTTCGATGCCATGCCCGTGGTTGGCCTGGGCGCGACACTCCACGCCCTCATAACCGTAACGATCACAGACCGCAAGCAGATCGTCCAGCGCGAAGTCCCGTCCGAGGTTGAAAGTCAACAGACAAAGCTTCATGATGCGCCCTCCCGCTGATGATGCGTCGGATATGTCGCGGCACTGTCCTTCCCTGCGGCGTCAGCCATTCCTGCGTCAGTCCTGCCCATCCATCCGCGTCACGCTGATCGCGTCAACGTAGACCGTGCCCGTCGCATAGTTGTCCAGCCACACAACCATCTCGCCGGATGTAGGCGTGAGGCCGGTGTAGCGCAGATGCTCCCACTCCCCGGCGGTGTTGGTGCTCCATGAGCGGACATTGCAGCCCTCACCGCCCGCAATCCCGAAGCGCAGCGTCCAGAATGCATCGGGCGTAGTCTTGTACCAGATGTTCACCTCGTAGATGCCCTCCGGATCCACCGGGAACTTCGAGTGCACGAGGCGGGATTTGCCGCGCGTCAGGCAGCGCATGAAGGCGCTGTAGCGGCCATGCAGCGCCACCTCATCCGTGACGCCAATCTCATACTCTCCGCTTTCATACGCCGGGTGCCAGTCGCCGAGGTCCTCCGGCCCCAGTTCAAAAGAGCCGTTCGACAGCAGGTTCTCCTCCAGCAGACGTTCACCGTGGGGAGTGAGTTGCCGGTCCTCGGAGACAGGCGGCGCGCCAAGAAGCTCCCGGTCATCCAGAGAGCGGGCGATGTTGCGGATGTCCTGCAATTCCCGCTTCGTCTGCTCAATGCGCGCCACGATCTGCTTGTCGCCCTCCGCCAGTCGATTGGCCTCATCGAAGTGCCGCAGCATCTGCAGCCAGCGCTCGCCCGGTACGAGATAGGGCGCGGCGAGGCGCGACTTGCCTGCAAAGGGCACGGGCGCCGTGAGCAGGCCGTGCTCGAGCAGATCGTAGATCGCCCGCATCGGCTCTTGCGCCGGCCCGTAGGCTGCGGCGAAGAAGTCAGCCAGCAGCGCATCAACATCCGCGTTCGGGTTCCACAGCAGGTGCGCGAGGACCCAGGTGCGTTCGCGCGGCAGCCAGACGTTCGGGTTGATCTCGGTAAACCAGCCATCCGCGCCCAGATCGCGATACCAGCGCAGATCCTCCGCCAGCACCCGCACATCGGGCAAGTTCACGCCGCCCACGTACTCGCGGATGAGCAGACGGTCCGCACGCTCCGCCCAGCCGATGGTCTGCTCGCGCGCGAGTGCGTCGGCCTCGTTGCTCGGGTCGCTCACCGGGCGGTTGAAGCCGCTGCGGGTGAGGCAGTACTCGGCTATCAGGTTCGGCGCCACATCGAAGGAACTCGGGCCGTCGTAGAAGTTCGTGTACGCAAGCTGCAGCAGGACGCGGTCATCATGCTCCTGCGCCACCCTCTGCGCGACTTCATTCGACCAGCCGAAGACAAGATCTGAGAGCCACTGCGGCTGCGGCCGGTCGCGGCGATACTGCGACAGGCAGTTCGGGCAGGTGCAGAAGCCCCAGCCATCGTTCATCGCGATGCCGATGACATCCATCACTTCATACTCAGATGCGTAGGCGTTGACGCGGTCGGCGAAAACCGCGGGGGACTCGGTGTTGCTGAGGCATATCTGCGTGCCCCCGCCGCCGATCTCCCGACGGTGCCCGTCATCCATGCCGAAATACTCCGGGTGCTCGGCGAAGTACTCCTTGTTCGGCAGCCAGTAGCCCATCGTGTGCCCGCCGCCGAGAGGCCGGATGCCAAGCGGCTCCAGCAGCGGCCCCGTGTGCCAGAGGCGGTCAACGTGCATGGCCTTGCGATTGAAGCGCAGGCGCGACATCCATTCGGAGGCGTCCTGATCCCAGTGGTAGGCCACGCTGACGGTGTGCAGGGCGCGGATGGCAAGTTGCGCCTCATCGCGATAGACGCCCTCAGGCACGCTGAGCGACCGGCGCTCAGGCACCTCGGTCCACAGCACCCCCGGCGCCAGCCAGCGCACTCCGACAAAGCGCCGCAGGAAGTCATCTGCGCCAAACAGTACGCAGCCCGGATCGGGGCCCTCGATGACGATCCCATCGGCGCTGACGCGGATCTCATACGCGTCCGTAGCGCGCTGCAGCGGCGTGG
>JAAYJW010000050.1 GCA_012522765.1 candidate division WS1 bacterium
AGCGTTGGCACCGTACATGTCGTTGGGCGCGCGCTGGTCGCGCGCCTGCAGCATGATCGCGCCGTAGATGTCGTCGGTGATGTCACCGGCGATACCGACGCGAGCGGTGAGGGCATCGTACTCGTTGTCGAGGTCGATATCCTCGCCGGCCAGACCCATGCGGAAGTCGAGCCAACCGGTGACCTCGGGGCCGCCGATCTGCTGCTCGAGCCAGCTAACGCGATCTGCGAGATCGTAGAGGTCGGTCTGGATGTACTCGACGTCCTCGCGGAGGTCGGCAAGCTCATCGCGGAACTCGTTGAGGAGCCGGTTGACGATCTCAGCGATCTGCGCCTCGTCGATGTTGCCGGCCGGACCCTGGGGGCCGGTAGCGCCAGGAGCGCCAGCGGGGCCAGCGGGACCGGTAGCGCCAGGAGCGCCAGCGGGGCCAGCGGGGCCAGTCTCGCCCTGCGGGCCGCGCTCGCCGGCGCCGCCGCCGGTCGGGAGCTGGTTAAGCAGGCGCGAAATCGCCATCGCGAACTCGTAGCGGGTCATCGCACGGTCGCCCCGGAAGGTGCCATCGGGGTAGCCAATGATGATCCCGGCGTCGACAAGCTGCTGTACTGCGTCGTACGCCCAGTGCTCGAACGGAACGGTGTCCGCCGGGCTGGTCTGTGCGAACGAGGGGACTGCGATGAGCAGAGCCATCGCAACGATCAGAAGTGTCTTTTTCATTGTCTCGTATCCTCCTCAGTCTTTTGGGGAGACTCGCTTTCTACCCCCGACGTCGGGAGTGTTCGGCGAGTCCAGGCAGAGCCCTGTTCTGTGAGAAGGACCGCATTCGCGGAGTGTCCATGGTTTCCTCGCGCGTCCGCGATCCCATGCTGCGTCGGCTTCAGCCTGACCTGCTTCGCGTCTCCCGCCCGACCTTGGCTTAGGAGGACCCTCCCTTCTTTGCCTGGAGTTGGTCGGCGGCGCGAATTAGGTTTTGTTGACCAGGCAGACCATGAAGATGCTGCTCGGTCAGCGTGAATATAACACACGTCAGCTAAGACAGTCAAGCCGCAGAGAGGTTTCGCGGCGCCCAAAAATGTCGCAAAAACCCCGAAAGCCGCCTCCGGGATTCCCTGAAATGGGTCGCTACTGCGCCTCCTCCTCATCATTAACAGCCTCTGACTCTTCCTTCGGATCCTCATCCTCCACCTCGACCATCACGAAGCCGCGACCGCCGCAGAACGAGCAGCGCACCGCCGCGTGGCTGCGCCGCCCCTGTCCGGCGGCGCGCAGGCAGTCCACGCAGCTCCTGCCGCCACTTATCGTGCAGGTCTTCTTCCCTCCGCAGTGTTCGCACTCAGCCATCTTACGCATGATATATGCCTCCCGTTCGTTCTCATGCTCTCACTGTTACTACTACTACCGCCACCCGGGGCGTGAATCTTCAGGGCAGCAGTTCGCCATCGGCCTCGCCCGCGCGCTCCTGCCACCACGCACTCGCGTCCGGCGGCACTGTCCACTTCGCCGCGGCCGCGGATTGTTCCCCCGCGATCGCGCCTGTCAGGCCGCTGCTGCGCACCGCGCGCCGGGGCACAAGCTCGGGCGGGATCGCGCCGAGCGCATCGATCGCTCGAGCAACCAGCGCCGACAGGGCCTCAGACCGCCGCCCGTCCGCGCCATCGGCCACCTGTGCGCCGCGCACCATCGCCACCAGCACGCCCACCGCCTCGTCGAGACGCCCCTCAGGCGCGTCGGCCCGCAGCACAGCGGCATCCCAGCACGTGGCCGAAAGCGGCGGTGGAGCGGTCGCCGTGGCGGCGATGTAGAGGCGCTCGCGCGGGCCATCCGTCGAGGCGCCGCGCACCATCACTATCTGCCCCGCGCCCTCCCGGGCCTCGAGCAGGCCCGCGACCGCATCGTCCGGCGGCAGCGGCCTCAGCTCGACCGCCCGAAGCTCCAGCGGATGCCGGGGCAGCAGCAGGTCCTGCACGAGGCGGACCGGATCGCGGCGCTCGTAGATGCTCAGCCCACCGCGCCCGTCGGGCACCGAGTAGCGTTCGCCCTCCCGCCAGCCGAGGCTGCGCAGCAGTGGTGTGAGTGCTCGGAAACGGGGCTGCAGCGGCTGCTGCCATGCCACGCGCAGGCCGTCGGCACCGGGTCCGCGGGCCTCTATCTCGATGCTGAGTTCACCTGCTGTCTCGCGCGCTCCGCCACTGCTCGTCCAGCCTGCCGGCAGCGGCCATGAGAGCATGCCGCCCTCGCCGCTCGCCTGCACCTGCCCCGCGTCGGCAACGGGCCAGTCACCGGGGATGAAGCTTGCCGCCATCCGCGCCAGCCTCGGCAGTTCGCGTTCCCACTCGGCGCGCTGCGCCGCAGCAACGAGCAGCAGCCCGCAGCCGCCGCTGTAGCTCCATCTGGCGGTCATCCGCGTCTGACCGGCGTCCACCTCGATGACGGTGCTTCCACCGGCCTCTGAGATCGAAGTCGCGTTACCCTGGTGCAGGTCGGGGAGGTGGCTGAAGGCCGTGCGCAGGGCCGCCTCAGCGCCCGGGTCTTCACCCACGGCCGGCCAGATCAGCAGATAGGTGCGCCCGATCTCTGCCGCCGCAGGTCGGATCGTGATGACCCCGCCGGTGACCTCGACCTCCCAGTCAACGGGCATCTCCACGGAGAAGCCGCGGGGGTTGAGATGCCTGATCCACGGGACGGTCGGCTCCGGCACCTCCGGCCCCACCGGCAGACCCTCTCCGCCCGCCTGCATCGCCGGCGTGGTGGGGGCGTCGTCGGTGACGGGCAGATCCGCTGGCGGCACAGTTGGGGGTGGCTCGGGGGTGGGCACTTCCACGATGGGCACCTGTGGTGGCTCCTCGGCGTGGAAGCTGCGCATCATGTGGTCGAGCGCGCTCTCGCGCAGCGCCGCCATCTCCTCCTCGGTGGCGAAGGTGCCGATGACAAAGTGCCTGTGCCCCACCGCGTAAGCGCAGAAGATGCTGCCCTCGGTGATGCCCCGGGAGCGGACTCGTCCGGTGACCAGCAGGCCGGTGGCCCCATCATCGGTCGCGATCTCCGCGATGCCGTCGCGGCGGTAGTCAAGCGCCCGCCCCAGCACCGCCTCGTGCTCGATCACAGCCGTCTCGGGGGTGGCGGGCGGCCTCAGCGCATCCCAGGCGACCACCTCCACGATGGGTGCACCAGCCGGGGGCACCAGCCTCGCGCCACGACCGGGCACCGGGTGGATCTGCCACCCCTCGGGCGCCTCGAGCGAGAACGCGGGATCATCGCACTCAAGCCGCTGCCACTGCGCGTGAGCGACCGATGCGCTCGCCATGACAAGCGCCACCACGAGGACCAGGGCCCATGGCGGGGGGAGAATCGCCGATTGTCGCGAAAGCTTCTTCATACAAATCACTGGCTCAGACATCAGATGCGTCAGATGCGCGCGCGGGTAGTATTCCGTCCGGCATGCGCCGGGTCCTTCCGGATGCGCAATACAGCGGAGGATGACATGCGAGATCACCATCACGAGCATGGGCACCACGACGCTCACGACGAGCATGGGGAGAAGACCGCGCAGATCGAAGAATCGGCACAGGCGCATGACGAGCACCAGCATCGTGGGGAGCATGGCGATCATCACGAGATGATGGTCGCGGACTTCCGGCGGCGCTTCATCGTCAGCATGGTCCTGACGCTGCCCGTGCTGTACCTCGCGCCGATGATCCGCGAGTGGCTCGGACTGGCCGCGCCTGCCTTTGACGGGGCGATGTACGTCCTGCTCGGCCTCTCCACGGTGATCTACCTCTACGGTGGTCAGCCGTTCCTGAGCGGCCTGATAAGGGAGATATCCGACCGATCGCCGGGGATGATGACGCTGATCGGGATTGCCATCACCGCCGCATACGCCTACTCGGCGGCGGTGGTGCTCGGGATCGAGGGCAGCACGTTCTTCTGGGAGCTTGCGACGCTAATTGACGTGATGCTGCTGGGGCACTGGATCGAGATGCGCTCTGTCATGGGCGCTTCGCGGGCGCTGGAGGAGCTTGCGAAGCTGATGCCCGACGAGGCGCACCTGCTGACTGACTCGGGAGAGACGCAGGACGTGCCGGTGGCCGAGCTTGCCCCTGGCGATCGCATACTCATCAAACCCGGAGAGAAGGTCCCGGTCGATGGGCGCATCGTTGACGGGCAGAGCGCTCTCGATGAGTCGATGCTCACCGGCGAGACTACGCCGGTCGAGAAGGGTGAGGGCGACGAGGTGATCGGCGGCTCGATCAATGGAGATGGTTCGCTGACGGCCGAGGTGGAGAAGACCGGCGACGAGGGCTACCTCTCGCAGGTCATCAGCATGGTGGAGGAGGCGCAGCAGTCGAAGTCGCGCGGGCAGGACCTTGCCAATCGCGCCGCGGCATGGCTGACGCTGATCGCCCTCACGGTGGGCATTGTCACCTTCCTCGCGTGGCTGATCGGCGCAGGCAGTGAGACCGAATTCGCGCTTGAGCGAGCGATCACCGTCATGGTCATCACCTGCCCGCATGCGCTGGGACTGGCAATACCGCTGGTGGTGGCCGTTTCGACGGCGATAGGCGCCCGGCATGGCCTGCTGGTGCGCGATCGCAACGCCTTCGAGCGTGCGCGCGACGTGCAGGCGGTGGTCTTTGACAAGACCGGCACGCTCACCGAAGGGCGCTTCGGAGTGGTCGCGACAGCGTCCCCCGCGGGGCGCTCGGAGGATGACCTGCTGCGACTCGCGGCAGCGGTTGAGGCGCACTCCGAGCACCCGATCGCGCGAGGCATACTGCGCGATGCGCAGGAGCGTGGGCTTGACGTGCCGCCGGTCAGCGACTTCGCGGCGATCAAGGGTAAGGGAGCGCGCGGAACCGTCGAGGGGCGCGAGGTGTCGGTGGTCAGCCCCGGCTATCTCGAGCAGAACGGGATTGAGGTGCCGAATGAAGTCACCGAGGCCACGCAGGGCGAGGGCCGCACGGTGGTCTATGTGCTGCGGGAGGGCGAACTGCTCGGCGCGATTGCGCTCGCCGACGTCATCCGGGAAGAGTCCCGCAAGGCGATCGCCGACCTGAAGGCCGCGGGTGTACAGGCGATGATGCTCACAGGCGACAATGGGGACGTCGCGCGCTGGGTGGCGGGCGAACTCGGGCTGGATGACTACTTCGCCGAGGTGTTGCCGGATGAGAAGGCGGCGAAGATCCGCGAGGTGCAGCAGCGCGGCCTGCTGGTGGCGATGGTGGGCGACGGGGTGAACGATGCGCCGGCGCTGGCGCAGGCGGACATCGGCGTAGCGATCGGCGCGGGGACGGACGTGGCGATCGAGACCGCGGATGTGATCCTCGTGAAGAGCAATCCGCAGGCGGTCGTGGACATGCTGGGGCTCTCGCGCGCCACATGGCGGAAGATGGTGCAGAACCTGTGGTGGGCGACCGGCTACAACGTCATCGCGATCCCGCTGGCGGCGGGTGCGCTGGCCGGCTGGGGCATCATCCTGCCGCCGGCAATCGGCGCAATCATCATGTCGGCGAGCACCGTCATCGTGGCGATCAACGCGAGGCTGCTGAGGATGCCGGAGTAGGGGCATTCCCGTGGACCGGACACTCCTGGCCGGACAAGCGCCTTTACGATGGCGACCGGCGACAGCGATCGTCGTCGCCGGAGGAATCGCCTCCTCCCGCGGCTAACCTACCCTCTGTGTATTGTCCATCGCGCCCTCAAGGAGCATATTCATCGTGGCTGGCAGCGGCACGCTTACAAAGCAGCAGATCGTTGACGACCTCCGCGCCCTCGGTGTCGGGCCCGGGATGACGGTCATGGTCCACTCATCGCTCTCCGCGCTCGGCCGCGTTGAGGGCGGGGCGAACACGCTCATCGAGGCGCTCATCGAGGCCGTCCAGCCCGGCGGGACGGTCGCCATGCCCGCCATGCCCGGCAGCGACGTCTTCGACATCGAGACTTCCTCCTCCACCGTTGGCACGGTGACGGAGATTTTCCGCAGCTATCCCGGCGTCACCCGCAGCTTTCATCCGAGCCACTCGGCCTGCGCAATCGGCCCGCGCACGGAGTATCTGCTCGCCGATACGCTCGACCACCCGACCGCCATCGGCAGCGAGAGCCCCTGGGGACGCCTCTCGCGCCTCACAGAGGGCTACGTGCTGCTGCTGGGCGTGGACCAGGATCGCAACACGCTCCTGCACCACCCGGAGGAGGTCGTGCGCGCGCCCTATCTGAGCACCATCGAGCGGCGCTATCGCGCGGAGGATGGCTCCGTGCAGACGAAGGCCCTCCGCCTCTTCCCCGGCCCGCATCGCGACTTCATCGGTCTCGAACCGCTGATCCGTGACGGCAATGCCATGCGCATCGGCAAGGTCGGCAAGGCCGTCGCGCGACTGATGCACGCAGGGACTACCGTTGAAATCGTGACCGAGGCCCTGCGACGCGATCCGGCGGCGGTGCTGTGCGACAACCCGAGCTGCGACGACTGCGTCATGCAGCGCGCGAAGATCAAGGCACATGACCTCGCGCAGTATGACTTCACCGCCTCCGCGCTGCTCGATGAGCTTGTTGATGACATCAGCCTGGCGACCGACGGTGGCGAGCATGCCGGTGGGTTGCGGGCCGTCTGGAACGAGGGTATCCGGACGGTCGAGGTGGGCGAATCGCTGAGCCGGCAGCTTCTGCAGAACCCGGGGGCCCTCGCGCAGTTTGCGGATGCGCTTGATGGGATGGGCATGACGCTCAGTTGCCTTCACTGTGGTCTGTCTGCAGAGGGCTTTACCGGCGACGAGATGCGGGTGCGCGAGTGGGTCGGCAAAGCCGCGGAGTTGGCCCGGCAGCTTGGCTGTTCGCTGCTGAAGGTCCCCTCACCGGCTGCGGAGTATGACACTGAGGCCACCACCGAGCGCCTGCGGATTGCC
>JAAYJW010000051.1 GCA_012522765.1 candidate division WS1 bacterium
CGCTGCTCCCCTCGCTCGCGAGGCTGGCGGTAAGCGTCGCCTCACCGGCGGCGGTGGCGACCTCCGTGCCCTCAAGCACCGCGCTCTGCACCGGGGTCTCCATCCGCAGCACGAGGCTGTCGAGATCCACCGAGATGATGTCGTCGTGCTGCACGAAGGAGTGCTCCACGCGCAGGTGGCTCTCGCCGGCGTAGGCGAAGATGCGCACCACGTAATCCATCAGCTTCTCGCCGGCCTCATTCACATGCGGGCCGGCGATGCGGATGGCCGTGCGCACCGGCCCGGCCTGCTCTACCTCCACCTCGCGCTCGCCGCTGGTGAGGAAGCTGTCGTTCACCACGCCGACGATGCTTTCAACAGCCCGCTCGCCATCGGTGAGTCCTTCGATCAACGCTGGCCCCTGCGCCGGGACGCTGAAGCGGAGCGCGCCGGTGTCAACACTGACGCCGCCACGCTCGCGCTCCACGCTGAAGGCGGGGTTGTCCGCAGGCGCGGGAATCGCGCTGCCGTACTCGAGCGTGATCGTCTCGCCGGGCTCGGCGAAGGTGGAGACCAGCGCCCACTTCACACTGCCGTCCGCCCAGCGGTTGAGCACATCGGCCTGCACCGGCCTGCCGTCCGCGGCCCGCAGATTCACCGGCTCGGCAACTGTGCCGCGCGGGAAGGGCAGGCCCTGACTGACGCCACGGCGTCCGGCGGGGAGATCATCCGCGCCGGTGAGGGTGAGCTGAACGCTCCCGCGCTCAATCGGATCAAAGCCACGCTCGCGCTGTGCGGCAAGCGCCTCCTCAGGCGTCATGAAGGGCTGGTAGCCCTCAGGCTGCCAGAACGGGTCAATGGTCATGACGACCTCTTCTATGCGCGCGCCATCGTCGAAGGCCTGCACGGCGATCCGCTGTCGCCCCTCAGCGATCACAAGCTCCGGGATCACCGGCCGCAGCCAGTACTCCGTGCCGGTGGTGTAGGCGCGGAAGACGCGGGGCTCGTCGTCGCCGACTGCGATGGTGAAGCGGGTCGGTTCGGCGCAGTTCACGCGCGCCCAGAGGTGATAGGTGCCCGGCTCGGTGACGTCAACATCGGCGGCGGCGGTCGCGCCATCGCCGGGGATGGTGATGTTCCGCTCGTGGTCGATCTTCACCAGCGTGACGTCATCGACCCACAGGCGCCTGCCGACAGTGATGCGCCAGTCGCCCCGGTTGGGCGTCTGAAGCTCCACGCGCGCCGTGTCCGCCTCCCCGGAGTTGAACGCCAGGGTGAGCGGCCGCCACGTGTTGTTGGAGCGGAAGCTGATGTCCTGCCTGCCGGCCGCTTCGCCATCTTTCAGCAGCGATACCCGAAAGAGCGTGCCGTAGACGAATGAGTCTCGTGTCGCCGCAAGGTTAAGCTGGTAGTCAGCGCCGGGCTCGATGGCCACATCCTGACTGAGCACGCTGTTGCCGTCAGTCGGCACGGTCGAGAGGATACACACGGCCTTGTCGCCGGTGTATGCGTGGTCGTCAAGTGTCAGGCTCTGCTGCTGCAGGGCCTTGTTTGCGGTCCAGCCCGGAATGCTGCCATCGGCGGCGAGGGGCTCCTCGAAGCCGCCATTGTGCAGCAAATTGCCTCCGGCATGCGCGGCAGCGCACACCAGCATAAGAGCCAACATCATCAGCAGTCTGTCATACATACTGTCATGCCTCCATACAGATCATCTGTGCGATAGAATCAAGGTTCGCCGCTCCCGCCCGCGAACCTCCATCCCCTCATTGACAGGTGGCTGCCGCCGGTGTACGCTTTGCCCATGTCCGGTGCAGATGAGTTGCAGCCAACCCTGCCGATGGACCTGCCCGAGCCCATCCGCCGCGAGCGGAGGAGGCGCAGGTCACGGCGGGTTGTGCGCAGCCATGCCGCCGAGCGCACCCACACGCTGCTGCAGAGCCCGGTAGTGCAGCGCTGCGGACTGTGCGGTCGCCGCCAGACCGTGCTCGGCGACGCCACCGTCTGCGAGCAGTGCGGCGGCATGATCTTCCGCGAAAGCGATGACGAGCAGCAGGCCATGAGCTGATGGATTGCCGCGGAACTGGCGTTGGGCCACCATCTCGGTTATAATTGACGTATACAGCAGCCATTGTACTCTACGTCGCAGCAACAGGTGCCCGAAGTGGATAACGGAGCCAGGCTCAGACTCCTGGGCGAGGGCGCGCAGTTTGATGTGAGCGTCCCGTCCACCCTCGCCGCTCAGACCGCACTGTCCGACGGCCCCGGCAGCATCTATGAGGCCCTCTCGGCCGATGGGCAGAAGGTGCGCCTGCTCAAGGTAATGCTCTCGAATGCCTGCCGCCACGACTGTCTGTACTGCGCGACCCGCTGCAGCCGCGACATCCCCCGCGCGAGCTTTCGGCCCGAGGAGCTTGCCGACCTCACCGCCGAGCTGGCCCGCGCCGAGCTCATCAGCGGCCTCTTCCTCTCGTCAGGCATAGTGGGCGATGCGGACTCAACGATGGCGCGGATGATCGAGACCGTCGAGATCCTCCGGCACAAGCACAGTTTCCGCGGCTACGTGCACCTGAAGCTGCTGCCGGGCTGTTCGGAGGCCGCCGTGGCGACCGCCGCCGGCCTCGCCGACCGCCTGTCGGTGAACCTCGAGGCGCCCGGACCGCAGCGGCTGTCGGCGATCTGCCCGGCGAAGAGCTTCGAGCGCGACCTTGTGCGTACGCTGCGCTGGGCCCGCGACCGAATCGGCCCCGGCCATGTGCGCGCGGGGCTGGCGACGCAGTTCGTAGTCGGCGCGGCGGATGAGACCGATCGCGAACTCGTCGAGATGACATGGCGGCTGCGGGCGGAACTGGGCCTCGCTCGGACCTACTACAGCGGCTTCGAGCCGATACCGGGCACCCCGCTGGAGGACCGCGAACCGACGCCGCTCGCGCGCGAGCACCGCCTCTATCAGTCCGAGTTCCTCATGCGCGCCTACGGCTTCACTCCCGACGAACTGGTCTTCGACGATGGGAACATGCTGCCGCTCGACCGCGACCCGAAGCTGGAGGCGGCGCTGGCGCGCGGCGATGAGTTCCCGATCGAGGTGAACAGCGCCGAGGAGTGGGAGCTTCTGCGCGTGCCCGGCATCGGCCTGACCACCGCCGATCGCATACTCTCGCTGCGCGGGCGGCACAAGCTGACCTCGCTGCGCCACCTCGAGATGCTCGGCGCACGTGCCGACCGCGCGCGCAACTTCGTGACCATCAACGGGCGCTTCTACCCGCGCGAGGAGCCCGCGCAACAGCTTTCGATGGGCCTGTAAGCAGGTCGAATCGGGGCCGGGGCAGCCGTGGCCGCCTCGTGGAGAACCCCGTGGAAAGTGTGCGTAGAGGCTGCTGGCAGGCCCGTGGATTACCCGCTCATTCGTCCGTCGACAACCCGTTCAGGTGGCCGTGAAGACGCTGAGGATCGGCTGTTGGCGGGGCCTGCTTTTGACGTTGACACTCCGAAGACGTCATGTGCATGAAGGGTGGATAACACTCTCCGCCCCCCACGATGTCCCCCATCCCCCGCCGATGTACATAACCTCGCCAGGCAGAGACCGTCCTTGCCGGGCAGAGGGCGACGTCGGAATACTCACATCAGGTGCCAACGGCCTTTTCAGGCGCCACTACGCGGTTTCGGCCGAACGTGGAAAACTCTGTGTAAAAGCTCCGAAAATGTGGAAGCCGCTGCGGATCAAAGAGGGGAAGCGCTGTGGAGAGGTGGTGGAGAAGTCCTCGCAAGCGCGCTCAACGGGTCAAATGACGCGACGCCCGGAGTCCTGCTCCGGGCGCCGCTGTGTTTCCAGATGGTCCCCCGTCAGTCGTTCAGGCGCAGCACTCGCCCGTATGATTCCGCAGAGACCTCGCCGTCGCGCAGGCCCGGCTTGCCAGCAACGATCACATGCGGGATGCCCTCCGGGTAGTGATGCGGGTCCTCAAAGGTCGCGGTGTCGATGATCGTGTCCCAGTCGAAGATCACGATATCCGCGATCTTGCGCGCCTCCAGCGTCCCGCGGTTGTGCAGGCCGAACTTGTCGGCGGGCATCGAGGCGCATTTCCGCACGACCTCCTCCACGGTGAAGAAGCCCTCATCGCGGCCGTAGTGGCCGACCCAGCGCGGGAAGGTCCCGTAGTTGCGCGGGTGAGAGACGCCCTTGCCCAGCACCCGCAGGTGCCCGTCTGAGGCCGCGAAGACCGCCGGGTGCTGCATGAACTTGCGTATGTTCTCCTCCAGCATCACGAAGTAGATGCTGGAGACCTTGCCGCGAAGCGTCATCTCCAGCGCGGTCTCCCAGACCTCCTCGCCGCGCTCCTGCGCGACCTGCGCCAGCGTCTTCCCATCTATGTCCGGCATCGGCTCGAGCGGCGCGAAGACCAGGTTCTCCGGCCCGTCAATCTCGATCATGTAGTCCCCGATGCCCGCGCGCACGTCGTCGATGAGGTCCGCATCACGCAGGTGCTCCATGCCCCCGCGCTCGCCCGCCTCGATGCGCAGCGCGGACGGGATCACGTTAGCCACGCCGCTGAATGACGCCCGGTAGGGGTAGCGGTCGGCGGTGAGATCTATCCCCCGCGCGCGCGCCTCGTCAATCATCGCCAGCGCCTGATCGGCCTTGTCCCATGCGCGCGTCCCCCAGCACTTGATATGCGAGATCTGCCCGGGGCAGCCGGACGCCTCGCAGATGCGGATGGTCTCGGCGATCGAGTCCAGCAGTCCGGCGGCCTCGGAGCGCATGTGGGTGGCGTAGACGCCGCCTCCCTCCGCGATCGGCCGCGCGACGGCCGCGATCTCCTCGGTGGTCACGAAGGCGGGGAAGTAGCCGGTGGACATGCCGAAGGCGCCCTCGTCCATCGCCAGCGCGGCGAGGCTCTGCATGGTGGCAATGTCCTCACCGGTAGCGGCTTTCGCGCCCACGCCGGCCTCCATGCGGATCCGGCCCATGCCGACGAGCAGGCCGTAGTTTTGCCGGATCGGCAACTCGCTCACGGCGTCGAGGTGCGCTCCCAGCGGCCATGGCGAGCCGCCGCAGTTGCCGGAGATGAGCGTCGTCACACCCTGGCGGATCTGATTCTCCACGTCAGGGATATTGAGGATGCCTCCCTCCATCTCGTTGGAGGCGTGGTTGTGCACGTCCACGAAGCCGGGGGCGACGATGAGTCCGGCCGCGTCAATCTCGTCACGCGCGTCTGCCGAGGAGAGGTCGCCGATGGCGTGGATGCGGTCGCCGACGATGCCGACATCGGCGACGAATCCCGCTGCGCCCGTCCCGTCAACAACTGTCCCGCCTCGTATGATCAGGTCGAAGGTCATGGTCCGGTCAGTCCTTTCGCGTCATCTCTTGAGGGTCATCCTCGTCAAGCTCAATGAGCAGCATCATGCCGATCAGGCCGGTTGTGGCGATCCACGGCACCCGTGATCGACCTACCCTGGATCAGACATCACTTGCCTCCAACAGCTCGGTTGGACGGACTGCCGTTGTAACGGAGGGGCCTCGCTTCCACCCCGGCCCACGCACGCCGCAAATTCCTCGATCTGCAACTTACGAGGCACAAACGGCATGGGGCCCCAAAACAGTCGTGCCCTCTGAGCCCGCCCTACTTCTTCCTCGGTGGCGCGATGCGCACCGGGCCCTGCGGCACGGAGATCGGCCCGTAGCCCTCCGGGAACATCGGCGCCCAGTCGGCGCCCTCCTGGTAGAGCAGACCGTGGTCGGGGTTGGCGTCCACACTCGGGCGCTCCTCCCGCGGGTAGACGCGCCAGCCGTCGCCATCGAGCACATCCGCGTATCCATCCGCGCGCAGCCATCCAGTCAGCGCCTGGCGCATCTGCGTCGTGGTCTGCAGGCCGGCCTGATTGGCCGCGATTGACCGCTCTTCCGGCTCCCCCGGCCAACGCCGGAAGAGCCACTCCTGATCATCCGCCGCGGAGTAGGTGTACTTGAAGTCATCCGCCACCAGCCCGTAGAGGCCGCCCGCCTCCTCGCAGTACTGCACCAGCACACCCGGCCGCTCCGGGCGCTCACCGGCGGCAAGCGCGGCGAGGTCGAGGCCCTCATGCTGGGCGATACCCTCCACGCCGCACGCCTCCAGCATCGTCGGCGCCACATCCACATTCGAGCACACGGTGTTGCAGAGTGCGCCCGGCGCGAAACGTTCGGGGTAGCGCACGATCAGCGGCACGTTGGCCGCCGCATCAAGCACCGAGCGCTTGCCGAAGGAGCCGAAGTCGCCGAGCAACTCCCCGTGATCCGACATGTAGATGACGATCGTGTTGTCGAGTTCGCCGGTTTCGCGCAGGTGCTGCAGGATCCGGCCGGCGTTGTAGTCCACGAACGACACGCAGGCGGCGTAGGCGGCGCGCATCGTGCGGATGAAGTTCCAGTCGAGGCCGCCCTGGTCGCGGTACTTGTAACGGTTCTGCAGCCGGTTCCAGTGTGTCAGCAGCGTCTCGTAGTCCGGCGGGAGGTGCGGCAGCGGCATGTCGATCGGCTTGTAGAGCCTGTGCCATGGCGCGGGCGACTCAAACGGCGGGTGCGGCTTGATGAAGCTGCTCCAGAGCAGAAACGGCCTGTCGCGGTCGCGCCGCTGGAGGAACTCCAGCGACCTGTCGGCGACCCAGGTGGTGTTGTGCAGGCGCGCCGGAAGCTGTGAGGGCTGCGGGATGTAGTAGTACTCGCTGCGCACACCCATGCACTCGCGGATGTGCTCGTAGCCGCTGTCGCGGAGGAAGCGGCAGTAGTCGTCGTCCTCGCGCCAGCCGCCCTCCTCGGAGTAGTCGCGGCTCTCGAAGCCCCAGAGCTTGTGCGAGTCGGGCGAGAAGTGCATCTTTCCGACGCCGTGCGTCTGCCAGCCCGCGTCCTGCAGAAGCTCCATGAATGAGGTGCGCTCCTGCGGCATCGCGCGATTGGTGGTGCAGTCGGTCTGATGCGCCCACTGCGAAAGGATCATCGAGCAGCGCGACGCGATGCACACCGGCGAGGCGCAGTAGGCGCTGGTGAAGCTGGTGCCCTCGCGCACAAGCGAGTCCATCGTCGGCGTCTGCATGTGCGGGTTGCCGAG
>JAAYJW010000052.1 GCA_012522765.1 candidate division WS1 bacterium
ACGAGCCGCAGGGCGGAGTCAAGTGCTTCATCAACGCCTGCTTCGTCTACATGAACGAGGCGACGCGCGATGAGGGTCGGCAGATGCTCAGCTACATGGCGATCCCACTCGCGGGCGATGTCGACTGGGACACCGCAGGCGGCAACCGGCTCTTCGTCGAGCGACTCGGTCCCGACTACGCGCACATCTGGCGCAGCTACGCCGTTGGTGCAACGCCTGAGAACGCGTATCAGATGGACCCGGACAACTGGGAGCTTAACTTCGAGCGCACCCATCAGCACGAGGAAGACGAACGCGGCCTGCAGGTCTACCTGCGCAGCGGCGGGGCGGATGCGCCGCGTGTCGTCTACGTGAAGCAGAATCCGCAGTCGGGCCTATGGCATGCTGCCACGTGGCACACGCTGTTCGTGGGCGTGAAGCCGCCGGTGGACCCGAACGTCGAGCAGTTCAACTGATCCGCCCGCCTCACCACTCCTCCGGCCCGGCGCGTATCTCAGCGCGCCGGGCCGATCTCTATCAGCGCCCGCAGCAGCCGGTCGCGCGCAGCGTCAATGGCCGCGCGATCGCGCTCCGTGGGCCACCTTGCGCCGCCCGCCTCCCACTCGTTCGCGATCTGCCCCGGCAGCGTCTGCAGAAGCTCCCGCGCGTTCCGCACAGCCTCCGTGTCTTCACCCTCATGCGCCTCGATGGCCCCGCGCAGCATCCACATGATCGTGTAATCCTCGACGCCCTCGCGCACGGCCTCCCACTGCTTGCTGGTGACCAGGCGGTTCTCATCATCTACGTAGACCATCGAGTAACTCGTGCCGCCGCACTTGAAGTTGTCCCAGCTTGAACCGGTGCGCGCGGCGTCAACGTAGCCCCAGTAGCCTGAGCCGGTGGCGCCGAGGTCCCACGCCGACCACGACTGCAGACGGTGGTAGGCGATCGGGTCGAGCAGCTTGTGCGGGCCGGAGCACTGGTAGATGAAAAGCTCCTTGCCCTGCGCCTGAAGCGCCTGATAGAAGTCAGCCGCGCGCTGGCCGCCCGTGTTGAGCCGCCCGAGGTTCGGGCAGAGGATGTCGCTGACCTCGTAGAGCGCCGGCAGCGCCTCCGCCGGATTGGGCCGCACCGGGTCCTCAAAGACCTGAAGCTCCGGAACCGCGGCCTTCATCGCCCGCGCGACATCAATGACGACCTGCTCCATCTGCTCTGTGTGCGGCTCATCAATGATCAGGATTGCCCACCGCTCCGGCGACACACCCTGTTCGCGCAGGCGGTCGGCAAGCAGCGTCGCCCACTCGCCAAGAGCGGTCGCCCATTGATCAGTTCCGCGCGTGGTGCCGCGGAAATTGCCCGAGCCAAAGGAGCCGAAGAGAAGGTAGAGACGCGCAGTGGGGAAGCGCGCGATCCACCGGTCCAGCGGCCCGAAATCGAGCGGCTGGGTGATATGTCCCTCGGCGTCAATCGCGCCATCCGCCGGCCACGGGAGCGTGCCGGGGTGCGCCCACGGCGCGTCCACGAAATGCGCCTCGAGGTCGTCTGCCATCGCATCGAGATCGGTGAAGTCGGGGGCGTAGGTAACCTTGTCGCCGACATAGTCCCAGGCGAAGAGGTTCAGCGGTGGGCGCGGCATCTCAAAGTCGGTGATCTCTTCGTTTACGTCTATCTCAGCGATGCTCTCACCGTCGGCGCTGACCTCGA
>JAAYJW010000406.1 GCA_012522765.1 candidate division WS1 bacterium
CAGGCGAAGATCGCGTTGCTGTGGTCGCAGCCGAGCATGTACGTCGGCTGGATGCTGTCCGACTTCGAGGGCGATCCGGGAGGCCCCGGTGGCCGCGCCGATGACCCCTACGGCTCACATGGCTGGTCCCGCATGGCATGGCGGCACCTGATCCGCGCGACCGGCAGGCAGTATGACTGGCTCTGCGCCGAACAGCTTCCGGAGGCCATCGAGGGCTACGACGTCCTCGTGCTGCCCGCGACCTACGCGCTGGACGAGCGCGTGGTGGAGGCCGCGCGAAGCCTGCTTGCGCGGGGAGGCACGATCATCGCCGACATGGGCGTTGGCATTACGAACGAGCACGGCCTGCCCGGCGCGCGTGATGAGGCGCTGGCGGAGATCTTCGACCTGCAGCGCGAGGCGGTCCCGGTCTGGACAAAGCGCGAGATGACGCTCGACGGCGAGACCGTCGAAGTCTATGCTGACGCGGAGGGCGACCCGTCCATCACGCGCAAAGACCACGCTGGCGGTGGGCGGGCGTTCTACCTGAGCTTCGTGGCGCCGCGCAGCAACGAGATGATCGCCTGGCTGGAGGCGGAGGGCTTTCGCGGGCTGCCGAAGATCGCGCAGATGAGCCACCTGCCGGGCGAGCCGGGCGAATATGAGTTCGTGCGGCTGGAGAGCGGCCCCATCGCGATGCTCGGCGTGCTGCGGGAGCGGCGGATGGACCTGAGCGACGGCCCGCTGACGCTCACGCTGCCCGAAGAGCGCGAGGTCTACGACGTGCGAGCGCACAGGCACCTCGGCCGCAGCGACACCATCACCGCCGACCTGCTGCCGGGCCAGACGGCGCTGTACGCGCTGCTGCCCTACCGGGTGGAGAGCGTCACGGTGACCGCGGCGGACGCGGCGGGCGGGGCATCGTGTGCCATCACCGCGACGATCAACGCCAGTGCGCCGACGCCGGGCGATCATGTGCTGCGCGTCGAGGTGCGCGACCCTGCGGGCGCACTCAGCGACGCCTACACGCGCATGGTCGTCTCCGAGCGCGGCGTGGCGACAGTGAGCATCCCGTTCGCGCTCAATGACGCTCCGGGCGACTGGCGCGTGGCTGTGCGCGACGTGGCGACGGGCATGCAGGGCGAGGCGATTGTGCGGCTGAGCGCGCGCGACGGTAACGGCTGAAGCGCCCGGCTCGCGGACGTATGAGGTAAGCCGTTGCCTTTGTGGCCCCTGCGCCCTCGCAGGGGGCGACGCGGAGCGTCGCAGCCGTTCCCTTCCGCAACCGCCCCGGAGTCCAGGCGCCCTCGCCTGAACAGGTCGCGTAGTCCGCATTGGACGGGTACTACGCACGCACAGGAGTGTGCGTGCCACGGAACGGCTACGACCGGGCGAGCAAGGTCAGCTACTTAGTAGCTGCGCTCGCCCCTCCCGACGGCACCGCAACGGCAACGGCCCTTCCGGCCCGCCAAGCCGGAATCCAGGCGCCTCCCGCCCGGACGCGGTACGTCAGCGCCGGATAACCGCCGCCGGGCGCTCTCGCGTCAGCACCGGGCTCTCCTCACCCGTCAGTGCGTCGCTCCCCTCGAGCGCGATCGGCTCGATTTCGCCCGAGAAGTCCAGGCCGAAGCGGAACCATGCCTCCACGGCCCCGTCGCTTGAGATTGCGCGCCGATAGTGCCGCCCCACCTCCGGGTCGGCGATGCACTGCGCCAGCGTCTCCGTCTTGCCGGACCAGCGCAGGAAGCCGCACAGGAGATCGTTCATCAGCCGCCGGTGCGACAGCCACGCCTCCGAAGCGCGATCCTCCTCCGGGTCGTAGTTGCGGTGGTAGGGGATCACCATGCAGGTGCCCTCACCGTGGCGGAAGACAGTGGCGGCGATTGAGGTATGCGCATCCGGGTCATCCACCTGCAACGGGTAGGACTGCGCGTCGAAGCTGTAGCTGCCATTGAGGCCAAGCTCATCCACCCACCAGCCCTCTGCGGTGAACTCCAGCGGTTTGAGATTGCGCTGGGCGACGTCATCGGCGGTGTGCAGATGCCCGCCCGCAACCGGGAAGAGCGGGCAGCCCTCCGGCAGTTTCCACTTGCCCCGCATGATCACCGCGCCACCCTGCTCCACGAAGTCGTTGATGCGCTTGTAGTCGAGCAGACCGGGAAAGTGATGCTCCGCCGCAAAAGCCTCTGTGTCCCACATCAGGTCGCCATCCGCGGGAGGGCCGGTGGTGTCGAGGATCAGCGTGTCGTAGCGCGACAGATCTACGTCCCACGCCTCCCAGACCGGCAGGATGTCGAAGTCCGCGAGGCCGGTCATCGAGAACGGAAGCGAGTAGATGTCCGAGATGCGCGCGGAGATGATCAGCAGACGCGGATGGTGCTCGAAGCGCGGGAGCGTCTGCAGGCGCCCGAGAAGCTCCGTGTCCTCGGCCCACTTCTCCGGCAGAGTGTAGTTCGCCGGGCCGGACCAGAAGCCGATGACGTCATGGCCGGCGATGTAGGGCGCAACGACATGCTGGCGGCGCTCCTCGATGGTTGTCGGCGCGTCACGAGTGCCGCCCCAGGAAAAGTGGATGACCTCATGCTCAGGGTAGAGCAGCCGGTAGGCTCGTTGGGACATGTATCCCCTGCCGGGGTCGCCATAGGCATCGGCGATAACGCCGTCGAAGTGCGCAGCTTCGAGGCGGTGGTCGGTGCGCCCGTTGGCCCCGCCCCACTGCAGCAGGTCCCACGTGAAGGCCTTCAGCCCCCGATAGCGCTCGTGGATGTGCTTCGCGAACTCCACCTGCCCGCCCGACTGCAGGCGCGTGGAGACCCAGCGATTGAACAGATGCCACTGCCACGGCTCCCAGTTCTCATCATCCTCGAAGCCGAAGCCGACCAGCGCGCGGAAGTCTTCCTCATGCCGAATGACGTTGGGGATGTCGGTCTTCCCGTAATACTCCTTCTTCCAGCCGCTCCAGAACGGGTGATCGTAGCAGCTACCCTCGTCGGTGAAGTTGTCGAAGTCGTCCGGGTCTTCGCGGAACTGCACATCCACCGCGAACTGCATCCCGGTCTCCTCCATCAGATGCACCCCGTAGAGGTTCTCCGCGCCGATGGCGTCGATCGAGTAGTCCACGACCTCGCGCATGAAGTCCTCGCGCACCGCCTCATCGAGTGCGATGTTTGCGAAGGAGTACTTCGACCACGGGTGCGGCCAGCTTGGGCCCCACCAGATCTGCAGCACGTTGCGCTTGCCAGCGGCGGCAAGCTCGGCCGCGCGGGTGCGCGTAAGCTCCGGCACCCCGTCCTCGCGCAGGGTCTGCTGGAAGCAGACGTACTCCACCTCCGGGGCGTTGAGGATGCGCTGATAGGCCTCATCGTCGAGGCGGTTGAGGCCATAGACGATGGTGGCGGTGCGGATCCGATCGCCATCCTGCGCGTGGATGGCGCCCAGACAGATGAGTGCGGCAATTCCGGTGGTGATTGCTCGTTTCATCAAGGTTCAACCCTCCTGCTACAGGTCTACTCGTAGCCTGCTTGTTTCCCGCTGAGAGAGTCAATATCGATGCGTAGCACCGTGGTGTACCTGAGTGACGCCTCGGGATACTCGCCGCCCTCGCCGCCATGCTGACGCACGATCGCGTCAAGGCCGCGGCGCTTCTCCGCGTCATCGGTGACGAACACCGCCGCGCCCTCGCCGATGACGCTGTGGTAGCGGAAGTCCCAATCGCAGGGCCTCTCGCCACGAATCAACTCGTGGTCGAGACTGATCGCGAAGCAGACTCGAGGGGCCTCTCGCAGGACCTCGAGCTTTCTGCCTTCGCCGGCACTATGCAGGTAGATCGCGCCCTCTGCACAGCCGTAGCTGAGCGGAAGCACGTAGGGCCGGTCTCCATCCACCATGGCGAGGTAAATGACCCTGCCCCGGTGCATGATCTCCATCACGGCATCCTCGGATTCGATACGGCGATCCTGCCTGCGCATTGCACGGACCTCCTGGCAGCACGACAGCGTGTAGGACAAGAACAGGCTTTCCAGCCTGTCAATCGATCATTCCACCATCACGGCCCCTTGTATCCCCGCTCCTTCAGCGCCTGCGCGAACGTCGTGCCGCGGGCGATCGGCTCCCGTGGCTCCACCGCCACCGTGAGCAGCATCTCGGCCCTCGCCCCGTACGGCGCCTGCGCCAGCACCTCGCCGCCGGGCCCGACTGCCAGCGAGCAGCCGATGCAGTTGCGGCCTGCCCACGGCCCGGCGCTCATCGGACCGACGTTGCTGACGCTCACGACGGTCAGGTCGTACAGCCGCGCGAGTTCGGTGAACGACTTCCGCCACGTCTCCCCGTAGGGCTGTACCTCGTTGTCATGTTCGGCCTGCATCGCCCACGCGGAGGGCGAGAGTAGAAGCTGGGCGCCCATCCGCGCGAGCGAATGCCCCAGCGCGAGCGAACTGCTGAAGTTGTCTGCGCAGATCGGGATGCCGATGGTGCCAAGCGGCGTCTGCACCACGGAGAGGCTGTCGCCGATGCAGTAGAGGTCCTGCGCGATGTCCAGAACGTTGATTTTGCGGTGGCGCAGCAGAAGCTCCCCGGTGGGGCTGATGAGCACGGAGGCGTTGAAGATGCGCTTGCCCGCGCGCTCTGTGATCCCCGCCGCCACGTATATGTCCGCCTCCCGCGCGGACTCAGCGAGACGGTCGCTGGTCGGCCCCGGGATCGGCTCCGCAAGCTCTGCCGCGCTTGGATGCGTCCAGCCGCAGTCGAGCGTCTCGGGCAGCACCACCGCCGCGCATCCCTCAGCAGCAGCCCGCGCGATCATGTCACTCGCGCGCGAGAGGTTCGCGTCAATCTCTCCGCCCTCGACCAGCATCTGCGCCATCCCGACCATGAACTGAGCCACTTACGCGGCCTCCTGCGCCCGACCTCGGTCTGCCACATAAGGTGCGCCATGAGGGACCTCAGAACCTCCCTCCGCAGGTGAGGATTGTCCGCCGAAGGACCATCTCCG
>JAAYJW010000407.1 GCA_012522765.1 candidate division WS1 bacterium
AACATAAGGCGCTTCCGGGGGGAAATACCTACAGGGGAAGCGAATAGATGAACCTGAAGCTGATGCCGTTACGTCGTATCTTTGGCGGATCAGAGAGTGCCTCCAGGGTGTGAGGACAGTGGATCGAATGCAGTGGATTGTGCGTGTCACGATGCTCTTAGCGTTGTCAGTGCTGAGCGCATGCTCAGTGGCTGTCGCCCAGGATGACTTTGAGGCGCGACGCGGAGAGATGGTGGACGGGCTGGTCGAAGATGGCATCATCACCGATCAGCGCGTGATCGATGCCATGCGTGCCGTCCCGCGCCACAGCTTCGTGCCGCAGGGGCAGGCAGGGTCGGCCTACAACGACAACGCGCTCCCAATCGGCGAGGGCCAGACCATCTCCGCGCCCAGTATCGTCGGCCTCATGACTGAGGCCCTGCAGCCTCAGCCGACTGACCGCGTACTGGAGATCGGCACCGGCTCGGGCTACCAGGCGGCGGTGCTGTCGAAACTCGTGCGCCACGTCTACACCATTGAGATACTTGAACCCCTTGCGGTCAGCGCGCGCAATCGCCTGCAGACCCTCGGCTACAGTAACGTGACCGTGCGGCATGGCGACGGCTACCTCGGCTGGCCGGAGAACGCACCATTCGACAAGATCATCGTAACCTGCGCGCCCGAGGAGGTTCCGCAGGCTCTCGTGGATCAGCTCAAGGACGGTGGGCTGATGGTCATTCCGGTCGGGGAGGCCGGGTGGGCCCAGAAACTCTACCTGATGGAGAAGAAGGGCGACCGGCTTGAGCGGACCGAACTCGCGGACGTGATCTTCGTGCCGATGGTCCGCAGCGACGCGCAGTAGCTTTCGTGGGTGAGACATTGCCTCGCGGGCCGCTCGAATAGCGGCCCGCTTCCGTGTACGACTGTGACACGTGTGACTGTGAGCATGTATTGCAGGAATTTCCCCGCTGAGGCTAAACACTAAGCCAAGCACCAGGGCGCAAGCCCGTATCTGGCCCCACCAGGCCGCGAGGGAGATACAAATGGCAAGCATGCACGAGCTTGAGGTTGAGGAATGTCGCTGGCGTTGCGATCCGGCCATCTTCGAGTTTGAGACCACGGCGGAGCTACCCGACGAAGTGAAGCCGATCGGTCAACCCCGAGCCACCCACTCGCTGGAGTTCGGCGCCTCAATCAGCAGTCGCGGCTACAATGTGTTTGCACTGGGCACTCCCGGCACCGGTCGCCGCTCGATCGTGCTCGACACGCTCAAGCGCCATGCCAGGGAGATGCCGGTGCCGCCCGACTGGTGCTACGTGCATAACTTCGATGACCCCCGCAGGCCGCGCGCGCTGAAGCTCCCCGCCGGCCGTGCGATGCAGTTCCGCGAGGATATGAAGGAACTCATCGAGGACATCGACCGCGAGATCACGCGCGCCTTTGAGTCCGAAGAATACCAGCAGCGGCGCGAGGAAGTGCTGAGTGAGTACCGCAACCAGCGGGCAGCGGCACTCCAGCAGCTCGAGCAGGAGGTACAGGAGCGCGGACTCGCGATCGGGCGGGGGCCCGTCGGTCTGATTGTGGCTCCCGCGAGGGATGGCGAGGTGCTCAGCCCGCAGGAGTACCAGCAGCTTCCCCAGGAGGAGCGCGAGGAGATCGAGCGCAAGCGCCAGGAGATGCAGGAGAAGCTTGAGGATGCGATGCGCCGCGGGCAGCAGATCGAGAAGGAGGCCCGGCGCAAAGTTGCCGATCTCGACCGAGAGGTGGCCACATTCGCCATCGGCGGCACTTTCGACGAGATCAGGGGGCGTTACGAGGACCTCGAGCAGGTCGTCGAATACCTCGACCAGGTGAATAAGGATGTCCTCGACAACATAGACATCTTCCGCGTGGATCGCTCCGAGGAGGAGGAGATGCGGCGGCAGATGGCGCCCGGGCAGCAGGCCCCGGCGCTGATGGGCATGCAGGATATGACTCACAGCCCCTACGACCGCTACAGTGTCAATGTGCTGATCGGCCACGAGGGCGATGGCGGCGCGCCGGTCATCTTTGAGACGAACCCGACCATTGAGAACCTGACCGGCGACGTCGAGCACCTCTCCTACATGGGTGCGCTGCTGACCGACTTCACCATGATCAAGGAGGGCGCCCTGCACAAGGCCAACGGCGGCTACCTGGTGCTGGAGGCGGTGGCGCTGCTGCAGCGCCCGTTCGCGTGGGAGGCCCTCAAGCGCGCGCTGAAAGAGGCGCAAGTGCGGCTCGAGTCGGTGCGAGAGCAGTTCCGACTGATCTCCACCGTCACCCTCGAGCCAGAGCCGATTGAGCTCGACGTCAAAGTGGTCCTCATCGGCACGCCAACGATCTATTACCTCCTCTACGCCCACGATGAGGACTTCCAGAAGCTCTTCCGGGTCAAAGCGGATTTCACGATGATCATGGACCGCGAGGACGCGGCGGTGCAAAGCTATGCGCATTTCATCGCGGCATGCTGCCACGACGAGGATCTCCCCCACTTCGCCCCCGACGGCGTCGCGCTCGTGGCCGAGGAGGGCGCGAGGCTGGCTGCGGATCGCGACAAGCTGACGGTTCGGTTCACTGATGTGGCGAACCTGGTGCGCGAAGCGGGCTACTGGTGCCGGAAGCAGGGCGACAACGTGGTCAATGCGGCACATGTCCGGCAGGCGATAGAGGACGATGTCTGGCGCTCCAACCGCATCGAGGAGCGGCTGCTTGAGATGATTCAGCAGGGCAGCCTGATGGTGGATGTGGACGGGGAGGTCGTAGGGCAGGTGAACGGGGTGGCGGTGCTGGCGCTGGGTGACTACGCTTTCGGCAAGCCGACGCGCATCACCGCGCGCAGCTTCCTGGGGCGTCCTGGCGTCATCAACATCGATCGCGAGGTGGAGATGGCCGGACCGATCCACAACAAGGCCACGCTGATCCTCGCGGGCTACCTCAGCGAGCAGTTCGCGCAGCAGCAGCCGATGAGCGCCGCCGCGACGGTGGCGTTCGAACAGGTCTATGAGGAGGTTGAAGGCGATAGCGCCGCAGCCGCGGAGCTATACGCTCTACTTTCCACACTCGGCCGCATCCCGCTGCGGCAGGACCTGTGCGTCACCGGATCGGTGAATCAGCACGGCCAGGTCCAGCCGGTCGGAGGGATCAACGAAAAGATCGAGGGTTTCTTCCGCACGTGCAAGCGCATCGGGATCACGGGCAACCAGGGCGCGGTCATTCCCGCCGCCAACGTGCGCAATCTCATGCTGCGCGAGGACGTGCTGGCCGCGATAGGGGCCGGGGAGTTCCACATCTACGCAGTAGATACGGTCAACGAGGCGGTGGAACTGCTTACCGGGATGCCGCTGGGTGAACGAGACGAGGAGGGCAACTTCGGCGAGGGCAGCGTTAGCGCGGCCATACAGGCGAGAATGAGCGAGATGGCCGAACGACAGCGGCATTTCCGTGCTGGAGCCGAAGATGCTGAAGCGGAGTCGGACTGAGCTGGTACATGAAGGGGCCGGCGGTCTGTCCCGGGGGGGGGAGGACTTTCCGCCGGCCCGTGCCTCACGCAGCAAAGCCGCGCGAGGAAAACTCATTCCACTCGTGAGGTGATTATACCACACTTCTTATTGTTCGCAAAGTGTTAAGTGCAAAAACCCCTGGCTCCGCCGCAATGAATCGCTTCGGCGGTGCCGTGGCAACAAAGCCGAGCGCATATTCCGCGCCAGTCCCGCGGAAAATGCGCACATGCAGGCTTGCATTGGCTGATTGCTTGCGGTATAATGACTTGCAGTGACATGCCACAACCCAGGACTTCACTGGGAGTGGGCCCCGATGGCCCACTCTTTTTGTTTTGAATGGCCGGCGCACTGCGGCCATGAGAACAGGCGGAGTGCCGAGCGAGTATGAAGACAAGCAAGCACCCGGTCATCAGAAGGATCGAGGGCGAAGTCGAAGAGGTCGTTGAGGCCTTCGGCTATGAGCTGGTCCAGCTCAAGTTCGGTGGCGAAGGCGGCGGGCGCACTCTTACGGCGCTGATAGACGCGCCGGAGGGCGTCACGGCAGATGCCTGTGGCGAGATGAGCCGTCGGCTGTCCATGCTGCTTGATACGCTGGACCCGATTCCAGGCTCGTATACTCTGGTGGTGTCCTCTCCCGGTCTTGACCGACCGCTGACGCGCGATGAGGATTTCGAGCGCTTTGCGGGCGAGAGGGCTGCTGTAAGGCACAGCAAGGACGGTCGCCGGCGGACGGACACCGGTTTGTTGCGCGGCGTGGAGGCTGGCGAGGTGGTCATTGAGGCCGGTGAGGACGTAATTCGCATTCCACTGTCGGAGATTGAAGAGGCGCACCTGGTCTACGACTGGGATGCGGAGGACGCGGGGGCGCGTTGACCTTCACGCAGGAGGTTGAGTCGAGTGAATGGCGAGTTCATAGACGCTCTCGAGCAGCTTCAGCGGGAGAAAGACATCCCGATGACTGCGCTGATCGACACAGTCGAGGCCGCGATGGCCTCCGCTTACCGGAAGCACTACGGAGCGAGCGATGACGTGCGTCTCGAGGTGGACTTCGAGAAGCGCGTTGTGCGGCTCTTCGCCCGTACGCTGGTTGAGGGCGAAGAAGTTGTTGATGATGACGGTCTGACCATGAATGTTCGGTATGAGGAGCACGAGGTGGATGCGGCGGAATTCGGCCGCATCGCCGCACAGACCGCCAAGCAGGTGGTCATGCAGCGCGTGCGCGAGGCCGAGCGTGAGATCGTGTTTGACGAGTTCAGCCACCGAGTCGGCGAGATGATCACCGGCGAGGTCCAGCGCAAGGATAACCGCAACGCGTTCATTGCGGTCGGGCGCACTGAGGCGCTACTACCGGCGAATGAGCAGATCCCGGGCGAGACTTTCCGCTTCGGCGACCGGCTCAAGCTGTATGTGCTCGATGTCCGTAAGACGACGCGTAATCCTCAGATTGTCCTGTCTCGCCGGCATCCGGGGCTGGTAGTCCGGCTCTTCGAGCAGGAGGTCCCTGAGGTCTTCGACGGCATCGTTGAGATCAAGTCGGTGGCACGAGAGGCCGGTGCCCGCTCGAAGGTCGCGGTTGTCTCGCGAGACCCGCAGATCGACGCCGTCGGTGCCTGCGTGGGCCATCGCGGCGCGCGCGTTCAGTCCATCGTTGATGAACTGCGCGGCGAGAAGATTGATATCGTGCGCTTCTCAGAGGATTCGCAGGAGTATCTGAAGAGTTCGCTCTCACCCGCGCGGGTCTCCCAGGTGATTCTGTCCGACGATGAGCGCTCCGCCGTCGTGGTGGCGCCCGACGACCAGCTCTCGCTGGCCATAGGCCGACGCGGGCAGAACGTGCGTCTCGCGGCTCAGCTCACCGGCTGGCGGATCGACATCCAGAGCCAGAGCCAGTGGGAGAGCCAGGCCCAGAAGGCCGTGGAGAAAGAAACGGCCGCGGCCGTGGAAGAGGCCAGGCGGGTCCGCGTATACGAACTGGCGCAGGAGCTTGGTGTTCCGAGCCCGGAGCTGGTGGAGATCATGCAGGAGGAGGGCATGGACGTAACCAGCCATGCCTCCAGCGTGACCGCTGCCGAGGCGGACATAATCCGCGACCTGCTCCTCGGCGGTGAGGGCACCCTCGATGACATCGAGCTTGGCAACATAGAGATCGAGCTGTAGACGCTGCTTGCGGGGGCGGCGATTGTAAGGCATTGACGTGCGGAGGTGTCGGTTTTGGCCAATCAGGTCCGGATCTTCCAGCTTGCGAAGAAGCTTGGGTTGCGCAGCGAGGCACTCCTCAAAGTGCTCGCGGACCTCGGACTCGAGGACGTGAGCGCGGCTTCGAGCATTGACATCGCGACGGCTCGCGCAGCCGCCGAACTCCTCGCCGAACAGGCGCGCGAGGCACGCAAACGTGCCGAGGAGGAGGCGGAGGAGGAACGGGTGCGCGCTGAGGAGGAGGCGACGGTGGCCGCCGCCGCTGCCACTGCAGCGGAAGCCGAGGCCGAAGCCCCTGTTGAGACCGAGGAGGTCGCGGCGGCGGAGGAGCCTGTCGAGGTCGGTTCGGAGGGGGAGGCCGAGGCGGCGCCGGGGGAAACCGAGGCGGAAGAGGAAGAGGAGGAAGCGCCCCAGCGCTGGGTTCCTGCCTGGGCCGCTCCCGAAAGCTTGCGCAGCCTCGAGGAGCAGCTTGCCGAACTTGAGGTGGAGCTGGAGGAGGAAGAGGAAGCGTATGTGCCGCTGCCCGAGGAGGCGCGACGCCCCAGGGGCGAGCGCCCCGAGCATGCGGTGGATGTGCCTCCGGTCGTCTCCGTGCTCGGCCACGTAGACCATGGCAAGACCACGCTGCTCGACGCGTTGCGCGAGACCGACGTCGTCGCGGGCGAGTCCGGTGGCATTACCCAGCACATCGGTGCTTCCGAGGTGCAGGTGGGCGATCAGACGATCGTCTTTGTGGATACACCCGGCCACGCCGCATTCACGCAGATGCGCGCCCGTGGCGGGCAGGTCGCGGATATCGTCGTGTTGGTAGTGGCGGCCGATGACGGAGTCATGCCGCAGACGATCGAAGCTATCGGTCATGCGAAGGCGGCGGGGGTGCCCATCATCGTCGCAATCAATAAGACCGATATGCCCGGTGCCGACCCTGACCGTGTCAAGCAGGCGTTGCTGGAGTATGAGCTTGTCGCGGAGGATTTCGGCGGTGACACGATCATGGTGCCCGTCTCGGCGCTCAGGGGCGACAACCTCGACACTCTGCTCGAGATGATCCTGCTCGTGGCGGAGGTCCAGGAACTGTGGGCCGACCCGAACGCCGCATTCGCCGGGGTCGTTGTTGAGGCCGGTATGGATGAGAGCCGTGGCCCGGTTGCCACGATCCTCGTGCGCAATGGCGAGGTGAAAGTGGGCGATGTGGTCGTCTGCGGTACAGCTCAGGGACGGATTCGCCGGCTCAATGACTGGCGCGGCAAGTCGGTCAAGAGCATGGGCCCGGGGCACCCGGTCGAAGTCATTGGCCTGAGCGATGTGCCTCAGGCAGGACAGGTTATGACCGCGGTGGACGGCATCAAGCAGGCCCGCGAACTCGTCGCGAGCCGAAGCGAGGTGCTGCGCGACCAGGCGATGGGTGGCAGCGCTCGCGCTTCGCTCAAGGACCTCTACCGCGAGTTGGGCGAACTTACCACCAAGGATCTCAACTTGATGCTCAAGGCCGATGTCTGGGGCTCAGTACAGGCGCTGGAGAGCGCGCTGATGGAGCTTGACGAGAGGCTCGAGGAAGTTGACATCAACATCATCAGCACCGGCGTTGGCGAAGTCAATGAGTCCGACGTCCTCCTTGCGGTTGCCTCCAACTGCATCATCCTCGGCTTCCGGGTGGGCATCGGGGGGGCGGCAGAGCGCACCTCGGAGACCGAGCACGTGGAGATCCGCACCTACGACATCATCTACGAGGTACTCGATGATATCCAGGCTGCCATGCTCGGCATGCTCGATCCGGTCTATGAGGAGCGAGTGACGGGCCATGGCCGCGTGATGCGGGTCTTCCGCATCTCACGCATCGGTGTCATCGCCGGCACGCTCATCACCGACGGCTACGTGCAGCGCGGTTCGCAGATGACGGTGACACGCGGGCGCGAGAAGATCTTCGAGGGCAAGGTCGAGTCGCTCAAGCACTTCGAGCAGGATGTGCGACGGATCGAGTCACCCAACGAGTGTGGTATCTCCACCAACGCCTTCCGTGGCTGGGAAGAGGGCGATGAGATCGAGTTCGTCGCCGAGGTCGAGGTCCCACGCCAGACAACATTCAAGAGCGCGCGATAGCGCCCGAGCCCCGATGGTGGAGACGACAGTGCGAGCGATCGTCGGCCTGCTGAGCGTTGATCTGTTCATCTCCGACGCCCTGACCCTCAAGGACAGGCGCCGAGTGGTCAAGAGCCTCCTCGACAGACTCGCGAACCGGCACAACGTCGCAGTGGCCGACCTCGGGCCTGACCGGGCCAATCAGGCGACGCTGGCGGTCACTACGGTGGCGAATGAGGAGAGCCACGTACATCGGGTGCTTGACGCTGCTCTGCGGCTGATCAAGTCCGAGCCGCGGGCTGTCTGCGAGAGCAGCAGTATCGAGATTATCTGACGAGCGAACGGGCCGGAGGAGGACCTGCAGTCATGACGACCCAGCGGATGGAGAGTGTGGGGCGCGAACTGCAGCAGGAGATTGCGGAGATCATTCGCACCGAGATCGACGACCCACGAATAGGCTTCCTCACCATCACCGGTGTGGACCTGTCGCCCGACCTGCGCCATGCCCGCGTCTACTACAGCGTTCTCGGGGATGAGCAGCAGAAGCTGGATTCGGGCAGGGGGATCCGCCGCGCCGCGAGGTTCATCCGTGGACGCCTCGCCGAGCGCCTCAACCTGCGCTACACCCCGACTTTGCGCTTTTTGATCGACGAGACTCCCGAGCGCGCTCAGCGCATCGAGCAGCTTCTGCGCCAAGAGGCGGAGGAGTTGGAACTCGATGAGGAGCGCGAAGAAGATGTCACCTGAGGGGCCGGCTTCGGCGGTCGCCCATGCAATTGAGGCGGCTGAGACAGTCTTTATCGCGGCTCATGAGAACCCGGATGGTGACGCTGTCGGTAGTCTGCTCGCGCTGCGTTCAATGCTGCTGCGCCTCGGCAAAGAGGTGCATGCTGCGACCCCGACCGCACCTCCGGAGCGCTTTGCCTTTCTTGAGAGCGTCGAGGCCATCACGACCGAGGCGCCCGCCGAAAGCGCGGATCTTGCCATCGCCCTTGATTGCGACGGCGCAGGTCGCCTCGCCGGGCTCAAGAACGCGGTGCTCGCCTCCCCCACCGTCGTGGACATTGACCACCACCGCCGCGAAAGCGCCTTCGGCGACATTCAGTATGTCGTCCCGGGAGCAGCGGCGACGGCCGTGCTCGTGGCTGAGGTTGCGAGGGCGCTCGATCTGCAGCTTACGTCCGCTGAAGCGATGGCGCTCTACACGGCTCTCATTGCCGATACAGGCGGCTTCCGCTTCAGCAATACCTCCCCGGAGGCGCTCCGACTCGGAGCAGACCTCGTTGAGGTGGGAGCGGACCCTGAGACCGCCTCTCGCGAGCTTTTCAGTGTACGTCCGTTGTCTGCGGCACACCTCGAAGGGCGAGCGCTATCGTCGCTTCAGCCTGTCAACTCACAGATACTGATCAGCACACTGTCGCTGGCTGATTTCGAGGCCACGGGGGCCCTACAGGAAGCTACCGACGGGATCATCGACTCTTTCCGCTACGTCACGGGCGTCAGGATCGCGGCGCTGCTCAAGGAGAGCGACCCGGACGTCTGGCAGGTGAGCCTGCGCGGCAACGGAGTGGATGTCGCCAGCGTTGCCAGCAGCTTCGGCGGTGGGGGGCATACCTATGCGGCAGGCTGCACCATCGAGGGGCCCCTCGCGGTTGTGCGATCGCGGCTTACCGAGGCGTTGGAGCATGCCCTGATGGAGGCGCCCGATGCCTGACGGCCTGCTCAGCATGCTCAAGCCCCCCGGCATGACCTCACATGATGTCGTTGACGCCGTGCGCCGCATCCTCCGGACTCGCCGCGTCGGCCACGCCGGCACACTCGACCCTGCCGCGGCGGGCGTGATGGTGGTGATGCTCGGCGCCGTGACACGCCTGAGCGAGTATCTCACCGGCTGTGACAAGGTCTACCGCGCCGAAGTGACCTTCGGCATCACCACAGACACGCTCGACGGCGAGGGCACCGTGATCGCCAGGGCGTCCGCTGCGGATATCACGCCTGAGATGGTGCAGGACGCGCTGGCGACGCTCACTGGACCCGTCGAGATGGTGCCCCCCATGTACTCGGCCATCTGGCACGAGGGGCGCCGGCTCTACGACATTGCGCGCGAGGGCGGGACCGTGGAGGTCCCCAGCCGCAGCGTCACCGTGCATCGCTTCGAGCTGCTCGACTTCCAGACGGGCGAAGTGGCGAGCGCCCTCACTGAGGTTGAATGCTCCAGCGGAACCTACGTGCGATCGCTGGCGGCGATGCTGGGCGAGGCGCTGGGCTGTCCCGCCTACCTGTCATTTCTCGTGCGAACGAGGGTCGGGAGTCTCTCGATACAGGACGCTCTGACCGCCCAGGAGCTCATTCAGGCGGTGCGCGACGACCGGCTGGCGGACGTGCTGGTCTGCCCCACCGCCGCTCTGTCTGAGTGGCATCGCATCGAAGCAGACCAGCAGACGGCCATCGCCCTCTGCCGCGGCCTGCAGACCCCGGCGCCCACCGAGCTTCACGACGGCCAGCGCCTGCTCGTGCTCACTTCCGGGCGCCTCCTGTGCGTGGCGGAAGTCGTGAATGCGGCGGGCGAGGCCCGGATTCAGCCACGCCGGGTGCTGATGTCGGAGGAAGAGTTGTCAACATGAAGTGCGTACGCTGGACGGCGGACCTCGACCTTCCGAAAGTGCCACGCGTTGCGGCGCTTGGCGCGTTCGATGGCGTACACCTCGGGCACGCCGCCACCATCCAGGCGATGCGCCGGATCGCTCATGAACGTGGCGCCGAGGCCTCAATACTGACCTTCGATCCCAGCCCGCGTGAGTTCACCGACGGCACCAGGCAACCCGGCAGACGCCTGACGCCGGGCGATGAGCAGACCTACTACCTGCGCAGGCTCGGCGTTGATCTGACCGTGGTGTTCGAGTTTCCCGGCAGCATCCATCTGGTCGAGCCTGAGGACTTCGTCCGTGAGATACTGGTCGAGCAGCTCGGCGTGGTGCATGTAACCGCCAGCGAGACGCATCGTTTCGGGCACATGGGGCGGGGTGACATCAGTCTCCTCAAGCGCCTTGGCGACGAACTCGGCTTCGGGGTCCAGATCGTTGACCCGCTTGTCATCGGCGGGGAGCGTGTGAGCAGCACACGAATCCGGACGCTGCTTGGGGGTGGCAGCGTTGAGGAGGCCGGCGCGCTCCTGGGCCGGCCGTACGCCATCTACGCCCCCGTGGGCTCGGGCCATGGCCTCGGCGCGACGATCGGTTTTCCTACCGCCAATCTACGCATTACCCCGGAGAAGATGCTGCCGCGCGACGGGGTGTACGCCTGTGCGGCAGGCGTCATCCACGAAGGCGATTACTCGGCCCTGGAGCAGCCCCGCCCGGCTGCCGTGAACGTCGGGCTCGCTCCTACCGTCCGGGGCGATGAGCGCGTTGTCGAGGTCCATCTGATCGGAGAGCAGTGCGATCTATCCGAGGCCAACCTCAAGGTGCAGTTCCTCCGCTGGCTGCGTGGTGAGGAGCGCTTCGTGGACATAGAGGCGCTTGCGACGCAGATTGGACGTGACACCGCTCGTGCCCTCGAGATCGCGAAGGCCGCTGCGCCAGATGAGTTCGCGCTCTTTGAGCGGTACTGCACGACCGACTACGTGCTGCGGCGCGACGGATACGACAGTTGACAACACCGTCCCTGCAGCGTTATACTTGACTTCTGTAAATCAGGCGCGATCGGAATGGGCCGGTTCGGTGGATACGGACGACCGGTCTGTTTTCGCCTTGCTGGTATCCCGCGCGGCAAGCGGCAGCGCGATAAGGGACGTGGCGTGGAGGTAGTCGGTTGTTTGAGAGTCTGAGTGAACGGCTACAGCGCACATTCAAGGAGCTTAGCGGGCGCGGCAAGCTTCGCGAGAAGGACATCCGTACGGGCCTCAAGGACGTCCAGATGGCCCTGCTCGAGGCGGATGTCAACTACGGAGTGGTGAAGGAATTCGTCAAGCGCCTCCAGGCTGAGGCGCTCGGCGAGGAGATCCTCAGCGGTCTCAATCCAACGCAGCAGCTCGTCAAGATCGTTCACGATCACCTCATTGAGTTACTCGGCGACGAGCAGGTCGGCATCACTTTCTCAGACCAGCCGCCGACGGTAATCCTCCTGTGCGGTCTGCAGGGAAGCGGTAAGACGACGACGGCGGCCAAGCTGGCACTGAAGTTGCGCAAGGAGGGCCATCGGCCGCTCCTGTGCGCCACGGACGTCTACCGCCCGGCCGCGATCGAGCAGTTGCGCCAGGTGGGCGCTGAAGTCGAGACTGAGGTATTCACGCTCGGCGAGGGCGATCCTGTCCGGATCACCGAGGCCGCGCTGGCTCATGCCCGCTCCAAGGGCTATGACGTTGTGATCGTTGACACCGCCGGTCGCCTGCACATTGACACGGACATGATGCAGGAACTCGCCGCCCAGGCCACCGTGGTGGACGACCCGGAGGTCCTGCTCGTCGTAGACGCGATGACCGGTCAGGAAGCGGTGAACGTCGCCGAGCAGTTCCAGCAGGCTCTACCGCTCGACGGCCTCATCCTCACCAAGCTCGATGGTGACGCTCGCGGCGGCGCAGCGCTATCGGCGCGTTCGGTCACCGGCAAGCCGATCAAGCTGGTCGGTGTAGGCGAGAAGCTGGATGCGCTCGAGAACTTCTACCCCGACCGGATGGCCTCGCGCATCCTCGGGATGGGCGACGTGCTGACGCTGGTCGAGAAGGCGCAGGATGCCGTTGACCAGGAGCAGGCTCAGAAGCTCCAGCAACGGCTGATGACGGCGCAGTTCGACCTTGAGGACTTCCGCGATCATCTGTCGAGCGTCCGGAAGATGGGCCCGCTGGATCAGATCATGAAGATGATCCCGGGCATGGCGCAGCAGATGCCGGACATGGGCGCCGCAGATTTCGATGAGAAGGAACTCGACCGCGTGGAGGCGATCATCAACTCGATGACGCCGCTGGAGCGGCATAATCCCGACATTCTCAACGCCAGCCGCAAGAGGCGTATCGCGGAGGGCAGCGGGGTCCGGGTTCAGGACGTGAACATCATGCTCAAGGAGTTCCGCGAGCTATCTAAGATGATGAAGCAGCTCACCGGCGGAGGCAAAGCTCGTATCGGCCGCATGCAGATCGGCCTGCGCTGACCGCTGCGAAGGGAGAGACGTAACCGTTGGCCACGAAGATTCGCCTTAAGAGGTTCGGTGCAAAGCACGACCCGCATTTCCGCATCGTCGTATCCGATAGCAGGCGGCAGCGCGACGGCAGCGCGATTGAGGAGCTTGGCTTCTACAGCCCCGCCGGCAGCTCACCGTCATTCGAGGTGAATGCCGAGCGCGCGCGACACTGGCTGGATCTCGGCGCACAGCCGACCGACACCGTCCACGCGCTGCTGGTGAAGGCCGGCGTGGTCGAGGGAGTCGCGGGCCAAAGCGTCGAGGCGGACGCTGAGGTCGCGCCCGAGGCGCCTGCTGAAGAGACGCAGTAACCATCGGCCAGCACGGCAGTCATCCCGCGCCTGAACGCATACGTATACACCTGCTCGTGAACTGGGGGCGCTATTGATGCGAGAGCTGGTAGAGCTGATGGTCAAATCGCTCGTTGACGTGCCCGATGAGGCGCGTGTCAACGAAGTATCGGGCGAGAGCATCGTGGTGTACGAGGTCTCGGTGGCCGAGGAGGACCTCGGGAAGGTGATCGGCAAGGGCGGGCGCATTGCGAATGCTCTGCGCACTATCGTCAAGGCCGCCGCCACCAGGAGCGACCGCAAGGCCACCGTCGAAATACTCTCCTGACGCAGGTGCCGGGCATTTGCCCGCCGGTGGACAGGAGACACAAAAGCCGGCTAAGCCGGCCTGGAGGCTTCCTCTCATGGCCGATTCCGTGACAATCAAGCGTGACGTTATTCTGCGCGCCATCGTTACCGAGAACCTCAAGCAGCAACTCGATGAGGAGTTCAGCGAAGCGATCGAGCAGATTGACCAGCGCATTACCCAGCTCGACATCGGCGCGCGCCAGTACGTCACCGAACTCCAGCGCAGCGACATCCAGCAGGCGATGGCGGTCCGCCAGCAGATCGAGGCGGAGAAGCGGCGCTACCGGCAGGGCAAGGATGAACTTATCCAGCGCCAGCGCGTTGTGCAGGAACTCGAGGAGGGCGCGGAGATCATCCGCGGCACCATCGAGAGCCATGCCGAGATCAGCGTCGGCGACAACATCCAGACCGTCCTCCGCGGCGTGGAGATCGTGGTCCGCGATGACGAGGTCGTGGAGATCCGCGAGACCGAGGGCGGCATTCGCGTTGAGCCGGATCAGGAGGTGTCTCCCGAGGTTGGAACCGACATGGAGACGCCAACGATCGAACGGCCCTGACGACCAGGCACTCGATTACATAGACCTCGCGGTGATCGTGAAGCCTCACGGGCTTGACGGTGAGGTCTGGGTCGATCTCGACACTGACTTCCCCGAGCGGCTGCTTGAGCTTCGTGACCTGCAGATCGTGGGCCCCGGTGGCGCGCGAGCGGCAACCGTCGAGTACGTGAAGGGCATCACCGGCGGTCGCTGCATCGTCAAGCTCGAGGGCGTGGATGATCGGGATGCCGCCGAGGGGGTGCGCGGCCAGGTGCTGCGGACTTCCCGTGAGACACTCCCGCCGCCGCCCGACGGCACGTATTACGACTTTCAGATCATCGGTCTTCGTGTGGTCACCACCGACGGCCGCGCCGTCGGGCGGATAGCCGACATTCTGCGCACCGGCGCGAATGATGTCTATGAGACCGACACCGGGGTGCTGATCCCCGCGATCGAGGCGATCATCAAAGAGATTGACCTCGAGCAGGAACAGATGCTCATTGAGCCGATGGAGGGCCTGCTCGATTAGGCGGTGTGAAGCGTGCGCGTTGATGTTGTGACTCTCTTTCCGGAGATGATCGCCAGCGCGCTCGACTTCAGTATCATGGCGCGCGCGCGGGATACCGGAGCGGTGCAGTTCGGCATCCACAACCCGCGCGACTGGACCACTGACAGGCACCGGATCGTTGATGACACTCCTTACGGCGGCGGTGCGGGCATGGTGCTCAAGCCCGAGCCGCTCGTCGTGTGCGTTGAAGAGGTCACCACGAAGACGGACGCAGCCGTAGTCTTCATGACGCCGCAGGGCGCGCAACTGACCCAGGCGCATGTCAGGCGCTTCGCGTCGCTGTCGCAGATGGTCGTCCTGTGCGGACATTACGAGGGGCTCGACGAGCGCGTCCGGCAGTTGCTCGTCACCGACGAGATTTCGATCGGCGACTACGTCCTGACCGGTGGGGAATTGCCCGCGCTGGTGCTGATTGACGCCGTGGTGAGGCTGCTTCGGGGTGTGCTGGGCAATGAGACATCCGCCCTGGAGGACTCGTTCGAAGCGGGGCTGCTCGAGCACCCGCATTACACGCGCCCTCCGGTCTTCCGGGGGATGGCAGTGCCCGAGGAACTCGTCGAGGGCGACCATGCGCAGGTGAGACGCTGGCGGCGGAAGATGTCGCTGGCGCGGACCCTCGAGCGCCGGCCGGACTTGCTGGCGCGAGTTGAGTTGGACAGCTACGACCGCGAACTTCTCGCGGAGATACTGGCGGAAGAATGAAAGACGCGCTGGCATCATCGTCAGCGGCAGCAAAGTGAGGAGCAACGGCGATGGACCTGCTCAGGCAGATCGAAGAGGAAAACAAGAAGTCCGAGGTACCGGAGTTTGCCCCCGGTGACACCGTGCGCGTTGGCGTGAAGATCACCGAGGATACCGGCAAGGAGATCCGCGTGCGTGTGCAGCCTTTTGAGGGTATCGTCATCGCCCGCAAGGGCGGCGGCCTCAATGAGACCTTCACCGTACGTCGCGTTACCCATGGCGTGGGCGTAGAGCGGACCTTCCCTCTGCACTCCCCCACCGTGGACAGCATTGAAGTGACTCGGCATGGTCATCCCCGGCGCGCAAAGCTCTACTACCTGCGCGATCGGGTCGGCCGCAGGGCTCGCGTGCGTGAGCGCGCAGTGAGGCCCACTGCTGCCGGGACGGGAGCCGAGGAGTAAATTGAACGGGGCGCAGACGATGCTCGCCTTCGAGAACCCGTGGCACATTGTGGCTCTCGTCGGCGCAATCATCGCAATACGCGTGGCAGTGCCACGGATTCAGATGAGCCGTGCGACGCGCGCCACCATCCTCGAGTTCGTAGACTCGGGACTGGTGGCGGCGCTGCTCGTCTTCTGTCTGCTGCGCCCCTTTGTCATCCAGGCCTTCTTCATCCCCTCCGGCTCCATGGAGCCAACGCTGCAGGAGGGGGACAGGATCCTGGTCACCAAGTTCACCTACTTCTTCCGCGATCCGGTCCCCGGCGACATCGTCGTCTTCAATGCCCCTCCCGCCGCCTCAATTGACGACAAGGACTTCATCAAGCGCGTCGTGGGAGCGCCCGGCGATGAGTTGTGCGTCCGTGATGGCGCCCTTTACCGCGACGAGGAGCGGATCGAAGAGGATTATATCGCCGAAGAGCCGCGCTACATCTGGCCCGAACCCGGACAATGTGTGAGCATACCGGAACGCCAGTATGTGGTAATGGGTGACAACCGCAATGACTCCAATGACAGTCACAAGTGGGGCTACTGGGACCCGACTACCGGTCGATGGAACGCGCAGCCTTACCTGCCGCGGGAGAACGTGCTGGGCAAGGCGGTCCTCATCTTCTGGCCTCCGCAGCGGATGCGGCTTTTGCATTGAACAACTGCGGCTTCGCAACCGTCATCGGCCCACACCTTTACAGGTGTGGGCGTTTCTTTGTACACTGTCCTTACGAAGTAACTCAGGGAGCGTTTGATGGCTGGCCAGCCGAAGGCACGCTACGAGCAAGATGAACCCGACCGTTGGGCGCTCTATGAGGGCTACCAACTGATCGCGGGTGTGGATGAAGTCGGACGTGGCGCAATGGCGGGGCCGCTAGTTGCGGCGGCCGTCATCCTGACGCCTGATGTGCAGCTCACGCTGGTCAACGACTCCAAGCTTCTCACGCCTGAGGCGCGCGACGAGGCATATGAGGAGATCCGCGGGAGGGCATTGGCGTGGGCCACGGGCGTCGTGGAAGCCGACATGGTGGACCGCCTGAACGTCTGGGGCGCTACGTGCCTCGCGATGCGGCGGGCATTGGACGCGCTTTCCGTCACGCCTGAGTTCGTGCTGGTTGACGGCCTGGAGCCGCGCGGGATGACACTGCCGCACATGGCCTTCGTCGGCGGCGATGCCTGCTCACAGCGAATGGGCGCGGCGTCGATCATGGCGAAAGTGACACGAGACCGGGCGATGGAGCGTCTATCCACACTCTACCCGGGGTATGCTCTGCACAGCAACAAAGGCTACGCCACTCCCGAGCACAAGGCCGCTGTGCGGCGACTGGGACCGTGCGCGCTTCATCGGCGCCGCTACTGGTTCATCACCGACATGCGCAGCGATCATCTGCCCTTTGACGCCGAGGAACTGCGGCGCGTCTCTCACTACGGAGGCGACTGATGATGCGGCGGGGCTTCACTCTCGTCGAGATGCTGGTGGTTGTCGGCATCATCGCGGTGCTTGCAGCGATCCTCTTCCCGGTCTTCGGCCGCGCGAGGGCCGCAGGCAGGCGCACACAGTGCATCAGCAACCTCAAGCAACTCGGGCACGCGCTGGAGATGTACTCCTCCGACTGGGACGAACTCTTCCCCTTCGCTGTGGATGCCGCCGATTCCTACGCTCCGGAGATCTGGGCGGGCTTCCCGCAGTGGCAGGCGCTGATCCCGCAGATGCCGCGCCTCATTGACGTGCTGCAGCCCTACACAAAGAACCGCGAGGTCTTCCACTGCGCCTCCGATACCGGATACGATTACCTCGAAGGCACCGCCTACGCCATCGCGGCGCGTCCCACTGCATTTGCGGGCGTCGGCAGCAGCTATCACTTCCGCACCGAGGTCGCGTTCGCGCGAACCGGCCCCTCGCTGCTGCCCGACCCGGTGAAGACAAACATCATGATGGACGGGCACGGCTCGTGGCACGGCGGCAGGAGCTATGAGGCCGGACGCTGGAACGTCCTCTTCGGCGATGGCCACGTCAAGAACATCAACTCCGAGCAGTTAGATGAGGCCTGGTACACCCCGGTGCAGTGACCGCGGTTGTTCATGACAAGTGGCCGCACGGCTTGCTGCTCGCAGGCCATGAGGCAGGTCCTCTCCCCCATCACGGTCAATCTTCGCCGGTCTGACCATCAATCGCTGAAAGGTCCATCGCATGCTCATCACCACCCTCGGCACCAGTCACGGCAGCCACACCATGACGCGGAACAACACCTCCACGCTCCTCGAGACCGGCGGCTTCGCCTATTTGATTGACTGCGGGGAGCCCGTGGCCGGCAGCTACCGCCGCGCGGGCAAAGACTTCGGCGACCTCCGCGCGCTCTTTGTCACTCACTTGCACGCCGATCATGTCGGCGGCCTCGCACAACTGACGAACATGCTCAAGCACGGTCGCGGACCCGAGCAGACGGTCACTTATTGCCTTCCAGCCGAAGGCATCGAACGCATTCACGCCTACCTGCAGGCGCTCTACATTGACCCGGAGCTGCGCCCGGTCAAACTGGAGCTTTGCGGCGTCGAAGAGGGCCGGTGCTACGAGGATGAGCGCATTTCCGTCAGCGCACTCCCCAGCGGGCACCTGGAGGGGCTTGCAAAGACGTACGCTGAGCGGGGCCTGCCCAACCGCGGGCAGGCCTTCAGCTATGTGGTCGAGGTTGAGGACAGGCGCATCGCCTTCAGTGGAGATCAGCCACGGGATTTCCGCTACCTCGACCGCGTGGTCGCTCAGCCGCTGGACCTGCTGGTGATGGAGATGACGCACATCCGGCCGGAGGAGGTCCTGCCGTGGCTGGCCGACAAGCCGGTCGCCAAGCTCCTGCTAACGCACATCTGGGACCCGTGGCACGGCACCGGCGAGGACAAGCTCCGGGAGATGTGCTTCGAGCACCTGCCCTTCCCCTTCACTATCGCGCGCGACGGCATGGAGATTGACCTTTAGCAGGTCCCCTGTCCGCCATGGAGAATTGTCCGCCACTACATTCCACGGGAGGGCCGTGACATGGACGCAGATCGCCGCCAAGAGATCATCGCCACGCAGAAGCCCGAGATCCCCTGGGCCAACGAGCCCTCGATGGGCAGCTACTACACCGAGGCGGAATTCGAGGCCGTCCGCGCGGAGATGGAGCGCTGCAACCATCCGCAGATCGGCTTCAACGCGCATAATGATACCTCACGCGAGTTCGAGGAGAAGTTCGCCGCGTGGTGTGGCGCGCCGCATGCGCTGACGGTCAACGGAGCCGGCTCAGGCCTCGACCTCGCGGTCATGGCGCTGCAGCTTGAGCCCGGCGATGAGGTCATCGTGCCGGCGGTGAACTTCAAGGCCGCCGCGCTCTCAGTGCTCGGCCAGGGTGGCAAGGTCGTCTGGTGCGAGGTGGATGAGCGCACCTTCCAGGCTGATCCGGCCGATGTCGAGGCGCGTCTGACGGACCGCACCCGGGCGATCTATCCGGTGCACATGAACGGCATGGCCGCGCCGATCGACGAGTACCTCCGCATCGCGGAGGAGCATCCGCACCCGAAGCATGGTCCGCTGAAGGTGATCGGCGACGCCGCGCGCTCCTGCGGGGCCAGGCTGCACGATCGCCGCGTCGGCTCGTGGGAGTGGACCTGCGTTTTCAGCTTCCACACGATGAAGAACATGACCACCCTTGGCGAGGGCGGGATGGTCGTCACGCAGGATGCGGAGGCGGCGGTGATGATGCGCAAGATCCGCGGCTTTGGCGGCGACGTCTGGGGCACGAACTACAAGATGACGAACGTGCAGGCCGCGGTGGGGCTGGTGCAGCTTGAGCGCATCGACTCGATCCTCGATGAACGGCGGAAGGTCGGTCACGAGCGCAATGAACTGCTGGCAGGCATACCGGAGATCGAACTGCCCTACGTGCCGGGGGAGTGCTGGCATACTTACTACCTCTACACCTGCCTCGTGCCCGAGGAGTGGGCCGGGGAGAAGCGGGATCGCATCCTGCAGCTTATGCGTGAGGACTACGGCGTCCCCTGCGTGGTCGCCAACCCGCCGTGCTATCAGTCACACCCGTTCCTGGCGGCGAACACCGATTACAGCGACCTGCCGCGCTCGGAGAAGCTCGGCCAGCGACTGTTCTGCGTGCCGATCCACCCGCTCATGAGCACGTCCGACAATGAGTACATCTGCGCCTCCCTGTGGGAGACGGTGGAGAGAGTGATGGGCGAGTAGCAGCATGTTGACAGGCTGGAAAGCCTGTCCTTCCCTTGTGCGTCCCGCGTTAGTCCGACGCGGGACGCGCGCGGTTCTCGGCCCACTGGCGCAGGGCGCTGATGTCCTCCGCGCGCGTTTCAGACAGCGGCACAGTATTGCGGATGTTGGCGACAAGATCCTCCTGCGCAAGCTCCTCGCCGCGGTCGAAGGCATCGTAGAGCGCGGAGATCACCACCTGCTCGATCTCCGAGCCGGAGAAGCCGTCGGCCTCGCCCGCGAGCGTCACGAGGTCATACTGCTCAGGATCGCGGCCGCGCTTGGTGATGTGTATGCGGAAAATCTCCGCCCGCTCCGCCTCGGTGGGCAGGTCGATGAAGAAGATCTCGTCAAAGCGCCCTTTGCGCATCAACTCCGGCGGCAGCAGTGAGATGTCATTTGCGGTCGCAATCACAAAGACCGGCTCCGTCTTCTCCTGCAGCCACGTGATGAAGCTGCCGAAGACCCGAGCAGTTGTGCCCGAGTCGGAGAAGCTGCTGCTCTGAGTGCCGGCGAAGCCCTTCTCAAGCTCATCGAGCCAGAGAATGCAGGGTGAGATTGACTCGGCGAGGCGCATCGCGCGCCGCATGTTCTGCTCGGAGGAGCCAACCAGCCCTGAGAAGACAGAGCCGACATCGAGTCGCAGCAGCGGCAGGTGCCAGAGCCCGGCTACGGCCTTCGCCGAGAGTGATTTCCCGCAGCCCTGCACCCCGAGCAGCAGCGCCCCTCGTGGTTGAGGCAGGCCGAAGGCGCGCGCCTTCTCACTGAACGCCTTCCCACGCTTAAGCAGCCACGACTTCAGCGCATTCAGCCCACCGATGGCGGCGAAATGCTCGTCCGCCGGGTGGTACTCAAGGATCCCGGACTTGCGGATAATCTGTTGCTTCTCCGCCAGCACCACGTCTACGTCCTCAGCGTCGAGGCGGCCGTTCAGCACGACGGCCTTCGCGAACGCGTCCTCGGCCTCCGATGCCGTCAGGCCGAGAGCGGCGTTCACCAGCGCTTCACGGCCCTCATCACCGAGCTCGATGCGCACATTCGGGTTATCCTTCACCTGGTCAATGATCCCCTGCAGTAGCTTTGTGAGTTCCTCAGCATCGGGGAGCGGGTAGTCAATGACGGTAATGTCCTTCTCAAGATGCGGGGGGATCGTGAGCACCGGCGAGATGATGACCAGCGTCTTGTAGCTGGCGCGGAACGCCCGGGCGACATCGCGCAGCTTGCGGATCACGCGCGGGTCGTCGAGGAACGGGTCGAAGTCGCGCATGACGAAGATCGCCGGGCCACGCTGTTCGAGCGCAAACTCAAGCGCCGCAACTGCGCCGGTGGTGGCCTTTCCACCGGAGCGCTCCCCCGCCTCGACCATCCCGTCGGTGACGCTCCATGTGAAGAGCTTCTTCTCGCGCTTCTCCGCGATCGCGCGCAGTGCCCGCTCCGCTCGATCCTCCTCCCACGAGACGATGTAGAGGATCGAGTAGCGCGCCCGGACCAGCACATCAATCTGCCTGCCGACATCCACCAGCGGTCACGCTCCCGCGAGAGTTCCGTCAGATGGACGCTCATTCCGCCCCCGAAGCCGACAATCCTGCCCGCCACACGTCGCGGGCAGGATCACGAGAGGTGGCGCGGAAATGTGCTGCGCTCAATCAGGTCCGCGGAGGGATGCCGCCATGGTCACAGTTTACAACACGTCGAAAGAGATCGCTGAGGCCGATCCGCCGATCGCAATACTTCCGGTTGGGTCGCTGGAGCAGCACGGAGAGCATCTGCCGGTTGCCACCGACTGGCTTCGCGCCGACGATCTCGGACAGCGGCTTGCCGAGGCGCTGGGCAACTGCTACCTGCTTCCCGCGATCGCCTACGCCAACTCGCAGGAGCACATGGACATGGCCGGCACCATCACGCTGCGTCCATCCACGCTCGCGCTGGTGATCGAAGACATCGTGCTGTCGCTGCGCCATCATGGCATCCGGCGCATAGTGATCTTCACCACCCACGGCGGCAACTGGGTGCTCAAGCCCACGATTCGCGACCTGAACTTCCGTTACCCGGACCTGCGCATCATCCATGCCGACGGGCCACTGCTGACCGAGCGGGAGAGCATGCCCCGAGAGATGCACGCGGGGAAGGGCGAGACGGCTGCGATACTGGCGATCCGACCTGAGCTCGTAAAGGGCCGCTCGCCCGACCACGCCGCGCCCTTCGGCCGGGAGTGGCTGGACTACGCGGGGATGGGTGCGGTCACCGAGACCGGCACCTGGGGAGAGCCATCTAAAGCCGATCCGGAGGGTTACGCCGACAGCATGGACGCGATGGTGGAGCGCCGCGTGGCGTACATCCGCGAGACGTTCGCGCGCCTCGACGAGATGCTGGGGCCGATTGAGGAGGATTAGCCTACAGATAACCCAGCGTCTCGAGCCGCTTCTTCACGCGCTCGAGTTCTTCGTCGGTGTACTCATCACTCTCGGCCATTGCATGGGTGCAAACGAGGTCGCGCAGTACGTAGACCACGAACTCAGTCACGGAGTTGTAGCCCGCACCCTCGATGATCTGACCGATTCGTTCGTAGAGCGGGCGAGGTATCTTCAGCGTTACCTTCTCGCCGCCCCGTGACTTCTTCGCCATCTGCTCGTCCTCATTCCAGCGACCACTCGCGCATGCGCATCTTCGTCCTGAGCCGCATTTCCGCGGAAGAGCCGCTCTCCCCTTCCCCGAGGCGCCTATCAGCCAGCATCTTCAGCAGGCTGCGTCCAGACATCGGCCTCCACCGGCTCATCGAGTGTCAGCCGCAGCACCATGCGGCGCTCGGGCGCAAGCCGCTCATTGAGCAGCGCGAAAAGTTCCCGCGCCGTGTGGTGGCTCTCGCCAGGACCACTCACCACACTGCCTGTTGCCGCCTGAAAGCGTTCCAACACAAGCCCGGTCGGCAGGCGATCGTGGATGAAGACCAGCCCATCGGCGATGCGTGCCCATTCGTCGGGAGGCAATGCGGCCCTCTCGAAGAAGCGGCGATGCAGCGCCTCATCGAGAAGCAGTAGCTCCCGCCGCGCTTCGCGGTCAATTTCCCTGGGACGGCTGTAGCCTCGATGTTGGGTCGACTCCGGAGGCTCAATGATCGGCTCAGCCTCGGCGGGCGTCTGTGCGACCGGCCTTCGCCGCAGCAAAAGCCATGCCGCCACGCCGATGACCAGCAGCCCGATGACAACTGCGACCACGGTGCCCATGCGACCACCTCAAGCCCGGCTACAGTGGACGGCTTCGCACGACGAGCGTGAACGGAAGATTGGAGCCGGCGGTCGGTATCAGTTCGAGTCGGACTCTCGTCGAGGCGCCCGGGGCAAGATCGCGCTGTTCGAGCATCTCTTCCTGCGCCGCGAGCAGCAGCTTCGTGGAGCGGAGGGCGCCATCAATGGCGGCCACGGTTCGCGCCACGCCCCCGCCCGCGCGCACCGCAATCTCCAGCCGCGCATTCTGCTGCGTGGGATTAGACGCCCTGATGCGGACGATGTGGTTCACGCCATACGAGCCATCGAGGGTGATCCCCTGATCGTTGACGATGCCCTCTCGACCGATGCTGAGGTGGCCGAAGCGCCCGCCGACCTCGTATTCGATGTCGTCCTCGATGTAGGCCGGGAACTCCCACGGTGTCTGAGCAAGCGGGTTGCCGTGGTTGGCGAGGCGGATGAAGCCTGCCGGGGCGTCCTCCGGGTCCCGCGCCAGCACCTCAATGTAAAGATCGCTGCCACACTCCGGCAGGATGTCCATCAGGCCGCTGACGACATCCTCGCGCCGCAGCAGGCAGGTCGCCGTCTCGAAGGCGGCCCCCGGCGGGACCTCGGCGACGAAGCCCTGTCCCGCGCGTGGGCCGCTCCAGTAGCGCATCATCGCGTTGTAGCCGACAAAGATCTCGTCACCATCGGGTCCGGCCTGAGACCATCCGATCCGTATCCTGGCCTGATCGGGTCCGGCGTTGACGAGGCGGACCGAGACCACCAGCGGCCGGCCCGCGTAGTTCTTGTGGTGCCACATCATCCGCGCGGGCACAGCCGCCGCGATGGCCTGGCGCATTAGTGCACCCACCCCGATGACCCGCTCGGGCGAGTTGCTGATAAGCATCGTTCGGGCATCCGGGATAGGCTGGGCGCCCTTGCGCGCGGTGATCGCCAGTTCCCGCACCACCGGCAGATAGTCCACGCCACCGGCGCGCACATCCACTGCCCACCCGGCTGCAGTCTTGCGCCGCTCTCCGAGCCGCACCACAGCGTGCGACTCCGCTCGCACCGCACTCAGCGATGCGTTAAGCAGAGCAACAGAGGCCATGCTATCGGGCAGGCCACCAGTCATGACCTCCAGCAGCGCGCGTTCGGCTATCTGAGCAGCCCAGCGCTTGACCTCAATCGTTATCCCGTGGCGGAGTGTCCCGATCTCGAAGATGACGACGGTCGTCCCGGTGCTGGTGCCGCGGACGTCAAGCCGCTTCTGCCCGGGTGTGACCTCGACGGCCGCGACTCCGGGCGCCATGCTCTCGATCAACGGCGTGCCTGCGAGGGTGCCCCCGTAGCGGACGACGCGTTTTTCGCCGTGCGGCACAATCAGGGTATGCAGCGGGTCAACGGTCAGGTAGGGTTCGCGCAGCACGGCCGCGATGCGCTCCCGCCAACTGTCGCAGAGTGCCCGCGTCGTCAGCCCGGATGCGGCTGCAGTGTCTTCATCGGCTGTGACAATGAGCTTACCCGCGCCGGTGACGGACCAGAGCCCTTGAAGTTGCTTCACCTCGACCTGCTCGGGCTTGAGCCCGTCAATAGCGAGATCGGTCAGCCGTGCGGCGATGACCTCCGCCTTCTGCTCAAGGCCCGAGGCATTTGCCGCGCGCAGGCGCATGATGATGGTTCCATCGCCGGTGATAGCCGCCGTCGGCGTAGCGCCGATGACCGTGGAGGTGACGCTGAATGCCAGCAGGCGATCCGCCTGCACCGGAAGAGCCAGCAGAACCAGCGCGACGGCGACCAATGCGCAGACACGCATTTGAGCGCCGCCGTGACTGAAGGTCATCGGGGAGATGTCGCTCATAGGGGATGCTCGCGACTCATGCTTGCTCGGCACCGGACTCGCCGAGCCTGCGCTCGAGTTCCTTTACTGTCGCTTCAAGCTCTGAGATGCGGTCGAGAAGCAGCGGCAGCCTTCGTGTATAGGCAATGATCCGCAATTGCTTCTGATGCGGCCCGGCCGGATAGCCTGAGTAGATCCCGGGCTCGTCTATGTCGCCGAAGACAGAGGAGCGTGCGGCGAGAACAACATTGCTCCCCACCCGGACATGATCGTTGACGCCCGCCTGTCCGCCCATGACGACATTGTCGCCGATAGTGGTGCTCCCGGCGATCCCCACCTGTCCGCAGAGCAGACAGTTGCGGCCAAGCACCACGTTGTGCGCCACATGCACCTGGTCGTCGATCTTCGTGCCCGCTCCGATTCGCGTGACGCTCACAGTGGCGCGGTCGATGGTGGAGTTCGCTCCCACCTCGACATCGTCCTCGAGGATCACCGTGCCGATCTGCGGGATCTTGCGATGCCCCTGCTCCGTCTGCAGATAGCCGAAGCCGTCGGCACCGACCGCGGCACCGGCATGGATGACCACACGGTCGCCCATCTGCACGCGCGGCCCCACATACGCCTGCGGATGCACAGCGCAGTCGCTTCCAATGGAGGCCTCGGGACCGACGTACGCGAGTGGGTGGATAACGGTGTTGTCGCCGATGATCGCGCCATCGCCGACGTAGGAGTTCGCGCCCACACTGACGCCCTCACCCAGGAAGACGTTTTCGCCGATCACTGCGCTCCTGTGGACGCCGGTCTCAGGCCGCAGGTCCGGTGCGAAAAGCTCGAGGACCTTTGAGAACGCGAGGCGCGGGTCCTCGGTCACGATGAAGGGCTTGTCCCTGACCTCCACGTCAGGAGGGACAATCAGTGCCGACGCCCGGCTGATGTCGGCCATCGATTGCACGCGCGGCCCGTCGGCGAAGGTGATCTCGCCCGGGTTGGCATCCTCCAGATGCCCGACCCCGGTGATGGTGATCTCACCGTCGCCGCACAACCGCCCCTCGATGCGTGCGGCAAGTTCAGCTAAACTGTATACGATCTCGCCCAACCTGCTCAGCTCCCTTGCTGCCCTCCGTGACCCCAAAACTCCGACAGTTTCTGTGCGATTGACCCCGTCATCTCGCGCCCCCGCCGCCTGTCTCCGGGCAGCAGTTGGAGATCGATGCTGTCCCTGTATGCCACCACCGCGGCGGCGCTCTCCGTCTCTTCTCGTATCTGCGACCGCACCTGGGCCAGCGCGCTGAGAAGCCTGTCACGCTGCTCGATGGCCTTTTCATCGCGCGCGGCAAGCGCCATCCCCCGCGTTGCCGCCGCCTCTCTCATTAGCTCGTTCGCGGCGTCGGCCGGTGCGCTCACGGACACCTCGTCGGCATCCGGTCTCGGCCACGGCTGCCGCATCTCCTCGACCATACGGCCGTAGAGCGCCTCCCCGGCAGCCTCCATCGTGGCCTCACGCCGTTCGCGCACCCGCTCAGTCCGCTGCACGGCCTCCGCGACACGCTCGACGGCGCTCTGGCGCAATTGTGCCTCCAGCACTGCAAGCTGCTCGGCTCCCGCCTGGCGCCCCGCCTCGATCTCGGCCTCGATGACATGCCAGATGCGCTCCTGCTCTCGCCGGGCGGCCTCGGCGGTCGCCGCATCACGCATCTCGGTATCAATCGCCAGATTCATCAGCCGCTCCTGGTAATGCTCCACCAGGCGGATCCGTAGCTGAGCCAGTCGCCTGCTCTCGGCGGATCGAGCGCGCACGAGGCGATCGGCTACCCGCTCCCCCGCTCGCTCGCGCTCCCACGCAACACGTGCCTGCAGGTCTGCCGACAGCCCGGCCCGGTCGATCACGAGCGGCGGGTAGTCTGCCCGCCATCCAGCGCGCAGTGTCTCCAGCCGTGGCTCCGGATCCTGCAGCGCGAAAGTGTCAATGAACGTGATCGTCTCGAAGCGATAGTCGAATGCTTCAACTGCAGGCGCCCATTCGGATCGGGCCAGTTCCTCGACGGCCACCTCAAGGTTGCGCAGCGCGTCCCAGAGCGGGTGCCGCGTCGCCAGCACCCCGGTGTAGGCGTACCCCTCCGCGTGTTCACCTCGGCGCATCGGCTCCCGCGCTTCGGGCTCAGGGCCGCACCCAGCCACGGTGCAGGCAATGGCTACTACTACCGCGCCCTTGAGGAGCCGCAGACTAGCCGCCTTCGCCGTCCTGCTGCCCGCCACCCTCCGCACCGTCCTCGTTGGCTGCGTCATCCGCCGCCGGAGGCGTCACCGCCGGCGCGGCCATCTCGTTCAGTCGCTCCAGCACAGTATCGGTAATGTCCACGCCGCCGTAGAGCATCGCGTCCGAATCGATCACGGCCTGATAGCCGCCCTCTGCCGCCACGGCCTCGATCGCCTCATCAACCAGCGTCATCAACCCCGACAGCGCGGTCTCCCGGCGCTCGCCAAGCTCTTCCATGATGCTCTGCTGCATCTCCTGCAGCGTCGTCGCCCGCGCTTCATACATCTCCTGAAGCTGGTTGAATTCCGCGGCCTGCGTCGCATCGCGTTCGGTCATAGCGCGCAGATTCAGGTAGCGCTGCTCGTTTGCGTTCGAAACCTCGCGCAGCTCCTGGAGCCGCGCCTCATCCTCAGCCGACAGAGGCCGCGGCTTGCCCAGCAAGTTGAGCACCTCTGAGAAGTCCCTCTCGGAGAGGAAGATGTAGTTGGCGGCCTCATCATGGAAAGCCCGCTGTGCCTGCAGCCACTGGCCCAGCACACGTTCCCTATCATGCAACTCGGTGTAGTTGGCCTGCAGCCGTGCGAGGTCAACGACCCCGATCGGGCCCGCGGTCTGTGCCGATACGGGCGCTACAAGCGCTACAACGAGCGCACAGACACCAATGGCTCGCACGAGTGATCGATATTCAGGCATTCGGCGATTCTCCCGTCTGCTTCGTTTACCTGGGGGCCGGAGGGCGTACCCTCCGCCTCCCATACTTGGACATGTCCGTGCCGATCTGGTTTCTCTGGATTTTTGACACTTTCCATCACGAATAGGCGCCGCGCCGAAGCACACCCGGCGCGGCGCCTGCACTCCACTGCGCGCATATTGCGGTGCGGGACCTCAGAAGGTGTGTCCGAAGCTGAAGTGTGCCTGGCTCCCATCGTCTCCAAAGCCCATGTCGAGCCGTATCGGCCCGATCGGTGTAACCACGCGCACGCCGGCACCAACACCCACGTGCGCCTTGAAGCTCTGGTCCGTCGCCGGAACAGAGAAGCCCGGAACGACGGTATCGAAGGCGCCGCCGTACGCGTCGCCGATATCGATGAAAGCGACACCAGTTAGACTGTCATTAATTCGCTTGCGATACTCGACGTTAGTTAGCAGCAGTGACTCACCACGCCAGCGGTCAGGGTCATAGCCGCGGAGCGTGTTGGCTCCGCCGACGCTGAACGACTCGAACAGCGGTGGTGAGCCGAAAGTCGTTCCGGCCATGAGTCGGAGCGCCACCACGTCCTCCCCGACCCCGAAGTAGCGCCGGTGGTCGAGCGTGACTTTGCCGAACTCCGTCTCGCCCCCCAGTAGCGCGCCGGCCTGTTCGTAGGCCAGCGAAGTCCAGGTACCACTTGTCGGATTGGATCGGACATCACGTGTGTCATCGACGACTCCCATCGTCAGGCTGTTCACACGCCCGCCCGGGTGCAGCGGTGCGCGCACCTCCACCGGCAGGCTGATGTCGCCCGGCTCGGGATCGTCAGCGATCAGATCAGGATTGCTCGGCACCGGCGTGTCGCCTCCTGCACCCGGCACGCCCTGCATGGTGCCCACCTCTCCCACCCCCGGTGGCAGGGTCACCCTGCCCTGGAAGGAGGAACTCGAAACCTCAACAGAGCGCACTCTGAGACTTACGCTCCTCCGGTCACCTATCGGCCTGACCACCGTCAGATCTCCGCCGGTTCGGCGCTCGTCGAACTCGTTGTCACGGGTGCTTATCGCCGCACCACCGACGAACTGGCGGCGGCGTTCGCTGTCGTACACGTTGATCTCGAATGTAGTGCCGCTGCGGTCGAAATATGGGTCCATGAAGCTCAATTCATAGCTCTGCCGCCCGCCAAGCTCAAGGCTCACCGATGCCCGCTCACCCTGTCCGCGGAAGTTCTTCTCCTCCGCGGAGAGCATTATCACGAGGTTGTCGAGGCTTGACCAACCCATCGCGAATGAAGCGCGCCCGGTCTTGGCCTCCTCCAGCCTGACCACCAGGATGACATCGCGCAGTGGGTTTCGTACTCCGGGGCGGATGTCCGTCTCAACAGTCTCAAAGAGCCCCATCGCGTACACCCTGCGGATCGCGCGCGTCACATCCTCCTGCTGGAAAAGCTCCCCCGGCTCAAGGTCCATTTCATGGCGCACCACCCACTCCTTCGTGCGCGTGAGGCCCTCGATCACGATGTCCTCGATCCGCGCCTCCTCCACCACAAAGGTCAGCACCCCGAAGTCATCAACCCGCGCCTCGGAGACCTTTGCGATGTAGCCACGCGATTCGTAATAGTCCTCGATGCGCCGAACGTCCCGGCCAATCGCCTGCTCATCGGCAACGTGCCCGGGCTGGCTGAGGATCGCTGAGCCAAGATCGGCGTCACTAACGACCGTGTTGCCGGCAAACATCACCTGCTGCACGCGCTGCTTCTCCACCACGCTGATAACCACGCGCACGCCCTGAGCAATAGGCTCGGTGGAAAGCGTCACTTCGTCGAAGTAGCCCATCCGCAGGACCAGTCTTCGCGCCTCCGCGGTTTTGGTGGCGGTCAACTCCTCGCCGACCTTCAGCACATCGGAGATGGTCGCAAGGATGGGCTCGCGCGCCACGAAATCATTGCCCTCAACCACCACCTCCCCGATCAGCGGCCGATCTTCCTGCGCGAATGCCGCCAGACACGCCAGCGCCATCAGAGCGATGATTGTCGGGGTCCGAGTTACTGACTTCATTGGCATCCTCTGCACCTCAATAGTGGCCGTCGCTGGTTCAAGAAGGAACTTCCCGCCCGCCGCCCCGCTACGGAATCTCCTCGAGCAGGTCCTCCAGCCGCTCGCGCAGTACGCTGCGCGCACGGAACAGACGGCTCTTGATCGCCTCTACGCTGCACCCGAGCACGTCGGCGATCTCCTTGTAACGTAAACCCTCAAGATCGCGTAGCACCACGACCTCACGGTAGTCGTACTTCAGGGCCGCTACCTCGCGGAGCACAACCGCACGAAGCTGGTCGTTCTCCGCCACCCGCTCGGGGGCGAGCGTCCAGTCCTCAACCTGCCGCGTGACCTCGTCGGTGTCAAGCTGCACCGGAGCATCCAGCGAGTACGCCTCGCGCGAATCCACCCGCTGCTGGCGCTCGAAGCGATTCTTCGTCAGATTCACCGCGATGCGATACAGCCATGTGTACGCCGAGGCCTCGTAGCGGAAGCGCTCGTAGGCCCTGTAGGCGGCAACGAAGGTATCCTGGGTCAGATCGGCCGCCTCCTCGTCATCGTTGACGAGGCGGTAGATGACATTGTATATGCGCTCGTAGTTCTCCGCGATCACATCCGCGAAGGGCGGGCGCTGGCCACCGGCGATCCGCATCGGATCGTCGTCATATCCGGCCGGTTGTCGGGCTGATGCTCCGGTGCTGCCGTTCACTTTAGACAGCGACTCCTCCGGCGGGTTGCGGGCGGTACTGATTGGTTCCGTATACAAACCTCAGAATCGGACCACATATTCCACGAGTAAGCGATGGTCATCGCTCTCATCGGTCTTATAGCTTAACTCAAATTGCCGCTCGACGCGATAGGAAACGCCCAGCTCGTACTCCTCGCCGGTGCCCACCGACGTCTCATAGGTCACCAGCAGGTCCTCGATCAGATAGCCCCCCAGTCTCACCGACACCGGCTGATCGAAGGCAAAGCTGACCTCGAAGACCGAGAGGCCCAGAAGCTCACGCAGGTCCTCCTGGAATGGCTGGAAGACGTAGTGGCGGAATGCCGCCCCCAGCGCGGCTACGAACTGCTCGGTCATAACATCCTCGAGATCGCCCGCGAGCGTCAGGTCCCCGCCGGTGAAAGGCGCGGTGCCCAGCAACGCGTAGAGCTGCTCCTCCGCCAGTGGAGGACTCGAGGACACCTGGACGTGAATATTGCTCGGAAGCGTGCCGCTCACCTGTAGCAATATCTCGACGTCCTCAAGCTGGCGGCCATCCACCACCGTGGACTCGATCGTCTGCGTCGCGGTAGCCCAGACATTGCCATCGAGATCAAGCTCGAACGGCGCCTCGCGCCTCCTCACCCCCAGCGCGGGCCTGAGCAGGAACTGCACACCGGCGGTCTGTATGTTCAGTATGCCACCAGTGACGGTCGCCTCACCCTCCTGCACCTCTATCTGCCCCTGGATGTTCGGGCGCTGTGGCGTCCCCTGCACCCACACCGCCCTGCTGGTTGGCTCAAGCGGCGCTGTCAAACCGGTGGTCCTCACCCGCACGTCCTGCCCGATAGCCAGCGATACGTCCATCTGCGGCGACGGGAACGCCGCAGGCATCCCCTGCATCTCCGCACCCGCTTCACCGGCCAGGGGCGGCAATCCGATCACAGCATGTGACACCGTCATGCCGCCCTGAATACCCGCGGGCTCCCCTGGCGCAGGATTCGCAAAGCTGATCCTGCCATCCACGGTCCCGAGGAAGATATTGCGATAGCGCGGCCGGGCATCATCGGCCACGAGTACCATGTCGAAATCATTGTTCGTAAGCTCTGACGGCACGAACGACGACAGTGTGGCGGTGCCATCGAGCAGGACGCTGCCGTCCCCAAAGTCGGCGCCGAGCTCGTCCACCGTAAGAAGCTGCAACCCTGGAGCAGTCGTCTCCAGCGTCACGGTGCCCCGCACGTCACGGGCCGTGAGGCTGTCGCCCACCAGGTCCTGCCGCGGCGCCTGAACCGTAAGCTGCAGATCGTACGCGTTCTGATGCAACACAGCAAGGTCGTAGTCACTCACCTCGGCAGTGCCCGAGCCCTCCACAATCAGCGACTGAACTCGCGCGGTGAGTTCGTCCAGTTCTACGATCGTGGCGCCCCCCTGCCCCGTGAAGTTCACATCGAGAGCCACGTCCTCGATGGGCGCAGACATAAACGGCGTTTCGATCAGCGATGCGTCCACCGTCAACTGACCGTTCAGCACCGGCCTGCGCACCGTGCCCGAGATGCTGATCAGGCTGTCAATCGAACCGACTGCCAGAAGCTGCTGGATGCGCTCCGCCTCCAGCAGCGAGTCCGCCATCGCCTCTGCGATCAGTGGCGGCAGAATCGCCAGATCCGTGCCGTCGGCACGTGCCACTACCGCCAGTTCACCCTCTGAGGGGACGCTCATCGTTGCCCAGTCGAACGGAATGCGACCATCAACGAATAGCTCCTCGTCGCCCTCACGCAGTACGAGGCTGTCGATGTCCACCTCGTTATCGCTGAAGCGGATGATCGGCGCCGCAATCAGGTCAAACTGCACGCCGCGAAGCTCAGGTTCAACGATGTCCACCGAGGCGATAAGGTTCGGGTCGTCCACGGTTCCGCTCGCCTGGATCGTCAGATTCAGCCTGCCACCGGTGGTCTCAGCCACAGTCGGCAGCCACGGTCGGAGTCCTGCGAGATCGAAAGATGACACCTCGGCAAGGAAGGCGACGGTGCCATCGGGGCGCCATGTACCGTCCGCGGTGATGAGAGCATCTTCCTCAGCAGCCTCCACCTGCAGCGCGACCTCCGGCTCGTCAGCGACCTCGGCCCGCAGCAGGGTGTCGGGAAGCGGCCTGTTGTCAAGTGACGGGTCCTCGATCGAAACGTCGAGCGTCCCGGCGAGGGCTGCCAGCCACCGCCGCATCTCCTCCTCAGCCTCAGTGCCAACCGGCGATGGCTCCGGGATCACGCCCTCGATCTCCAGATCCCCGTCGACACGCCCCTTGAGGCGCATAGACAGCGATGCCAGTCGCTGTGATAGCGGTACGCCACCCTCTGCCGCCGCAGTCCCATCGGCGAAACTCTCAGCGATCGGTATCCCGAGCTGCAGCAACTCCGACATCGCCACATCATCGAACTCAACAACCGACGGCATGATACGCTGCTCGTCGAGACGATAGCTACCCTCAAGCGCCAACGTGCCGCCCGCAACGTCAACGATGGTTCTGCGCAAGGTCAGCGCGTTCTCATCAAAGACGACCCACGCAGAGACAGCCCCGATCTCATTGTCCCCCAGCTCAAGGTCCGTCGCCTGGATCTGCGCCATTCCCTTCAGGTCATCGAGCGGCCCCTGCAGGCTCAAGTAGGGCAAATCCACCTGCCCCTCCAGCGGCAGCCCCACCTCCCGCCACAGAGCAAGGTCCTGCAGCGTGAGATCCCTCGCCCGAATGCTCGCCGAAACGATCGGCGTATCGTAGAGCGACGTGATACTCGCCTCACCGGTGAGTGTTGCCCCCCCCACGGGCACCCGCAGTTGCTCAAGCTCCAGGACATCGCCCTGCAGATTGACGGCCATCACCGCGCCATCCGTCGCTATCGACTCGTATCGCCCGTAGTCGAGGCTTATTTGCCCCTGGGCGCTCGGACGTTGCAGCGTGCCGCCGATATCCATCTCGGCCCGCATTGCACCGGCGATATCATCGCCCTCGATGTCGGCAAGGTCGAGAGTGCGCTGATCGATCGGGCCGGCGAGAGTCAGCGTACCATCAATGCCGGCGTTACCCTCATCAATATCAACATCTGTCAGTGCACCCTCAACCCGCGCCACCAGACGGCCACTGGAGGCGAAAAGGTCATTGACCTCCATGCGCTGCAAATCGCCGGACAACTTCGCGATCACGGCATCGACGCGATACTCCCCCGTCTCGACGCCGAAGGCCCGGACTGTGGCATCAATCACCGGGTTCTCAAAGGTGCCCCTCGCCGATCCTGTGACGAAAGCCTCGCCCTGCAGGCGGTCAACGCCAAGGTCGAACTCCTCGCGCAGGGCGGCTAGATCCACTCCCGCCACCGCGAAGTCGGCCATCATCTCCCCCTCGAAGGGGATGACGCCGCGGACCCATCCCGCGCCGAGGCCATCCTGGAAGTTCGCGCCTCGAACCTGCACCGCGTCCCCATCCAGCACGAATATCCCCGTCAGCGACTGAGTGCCATAGTCGCCATAGGCCGGATCATCCAACACCGCTTCGGCAATTACCCAGGGCTCACCGTCAGCTATCTCCGCCGCAAAACGACCGGAGAACTGCCCCGAGACGGCCTCAGGCAGATCCACGCCCGGCAGGCCCTCAAGCCGCGCCAGATCGAGATCCTCGAGGGTCCCACTCGCCCATGCCCACGGCCCACCCTCAGCCCCTATGTCCACGACCGCATCGGCCGACAACCGCGAACCGATCGGTCGCGCGGTCAGGTCGCTGAGCCAGATGATATCACCCGCCATTGCGACGCCGGTGATGAGGTCCTCCACCACCAGGTCGCCCAACGTCATCCGCGCGATGTTGAGGTCCGTCTGCAGCACCGGGTTCTCCGTCGACCACAGCACGTCGGCGACAACACCCTCCAGCGGTGTCACCTCGATCGGCCCCTCGACCGTCTCGGGCAGCAGCTCCTGCAGCGGGCTCAGATCTGCCGCCTCCGCCCGAGCAATCTGTGCAACGCCCCGGATGTTCGGATCGCCAATATCAAGCAGATCGAAGCGCAGATCAACAGGGCCGGTGCTGACGGCGCCGAAATCGGCGCTCGCGTAACGGACGCTGCCGGGCGCTTGCACCTCCGCGTTAAGGTTTGCGCTCTCCAGCGGGCCCGTCACCCGCCCCGATACGAGCACCGGCCCGGCCACCGCCAGCGACTCTATCTGCTCGTTGACGCTGGCGTCCAGATCCGGCGCCAGACGCATCAGGTCCTCGATGCGTTCGGCGTTCCCCTGGAACGTCAGATTGAGGACAGGAGAGTCGAAATCAGCGATGAAGCCGGTGGCCTCCACGGAGGTCGAGGCCACCCGGGCCTCCAGGCTGTGAACTTCCGCGCCGCTCATCGTGACGGTAGCCAGGAAGCCGGCGATCACCTGCTCGCCGTTGAGTTGTGCGGCAGTTACTGAGAAGTCATCTCCACGTGCCAGCGCCGACACACTCAGCTCTGGAGGGGCGTCATCCTGTGGCATCATGCCGAGTTTTGCGGTGACATTCATCCGCCCCCGCTGCACGGCGACCTCGTCGCTCGCAACGAAGGTGTCGAACCAGTAGGCCGCGTCAATGCTGCCTACCTCCGCAGTGGCCCAGGCATATCCGGTGTCGAGTTCGCTGACGCCGTCGATGGAGAAGGAGCCGAGGCGCCCGAGACGCTCGCGGCCCGTAGCCTCAATGTCCACCCATCCCAGCGTCCGCATGTCTATCTCGGCGTCTACCCCGGCCAGTTCCAGGGCGACCATCGTCCCCCGGGCGGTCTCGATGGCGTAGTCATCGTAGATGATGGTCGTATTGTTGAGCACGATTATGCCCTGGAAGCGAGCCTCAGGTGGCACAGGCTCAACAGGCTCAGGAACAAGCTGTTCGATGTTGAGGTCGCCCGCCTCGTCGCGCACGATATGCGCCCAGCCGTTGAGCACCTCAACGCGGCCTATGCCGGCGGCGGGCGAGACTACGCCCCGCAAGATGGCGCGCAGGTTGAAAGCCAGACGCATTCGTTCGGCGCTCAGCAGCAGACCTGCCTCCAAGCCCTCCGGCGTCTCTGCCACTGCGAGCCAGCGGGCTTCGACGCCCAGCGGTGTGAGGTCAACCACAGGCCCCAGTCGCACCTGGCGATTCAGCGTGTTGGCGACCTGTTGCGCCACGAGAAGCTGCATCCACTCGCGCCAGCGATCGGGCGGGCTCATGAAGAGCACGACCGCATGCCCCACGATAGCGATCGTGGCGAGTAGAATGAGCAACGCTGTTACGACCCTGTTGGTCATCGTCTGCCCAGGCGCGCGACATGACCTGTTCGGCGAGACACAGGCACGAAAACGTTTCAGTCCTGCACCGCCACGTCCGAGGCCACTTCGGCGGCATGGTAGCTGCTGCGTACGAATGGCCCGCTGACCACCTGCGATATACCACGCTCCAGCCCCATCTGCGTGTAGAGCGCGAACTCCTCGGGTGGCACGTAGCGCGCCACCGGCAGATGCGCCGGCGTTGGCCGCAGATACTGCCCTATTGTAACGATTTTACAGCCCGCCGCAGCCAGATCAGCAAGTGTCTCCCCGACCTCATCAATGTTCTCCCCCAGACCGACCATCAGACCCGATTTGATGATGGCGCCGGGGGGCGAGTACCGCGACGCCTCACGCAGAACGCCCAGCGAGCGTTCGTAGCCGGCCTGTGGCCGAACCTGCGGCTGGAGGCGCCGCACGGTCTCCACGTTGTGATTGTACACCGTGGGTTCCTCATCAAGTACGCTGTGAAGTGGCGAAATGTTACCAGCGAAATCGCTGGTAAGCACCTCAATGCGCACCTCCGGGAGCCGCTGGCGCAGTGCGCGCATGGTCGCCACGAACTGACCTGCGCCGCCATCGGGCAGGTCGTCGCGTGTCACGCAGGTCAGCACGACGAACTTCAGCCCCAGCCGCGAGGCTGCTTCAGCGACATGCGCGGGTTCATCCGGATCAGGTGGATCACAATCGCCATGTGCGACGGCGCAGAAGCGGCAGTCCCGCGTACACCTGTCGCCGAGGATCATGAAGGTTGCGGTGCCCGAACAGAAGCACTCGCCTATGTTCGGGCACATCGCAGCGTCGCACACTGTCGTGACGCCACAGTCCGCGAGTAGCTCTCGCGTTCGTCGAGTGAGGCTTGCCTTACCGGTCTTAACCTTAAGCCATGCAGGCATGCGCCGCCCGCCGGCATCTTCTGACAGTCGATGCTGCGTCACGCAGATGCTCCTTCCGGGTACGAGAACCGATTGTACCTCCCCTGCACCCGGTACGTCAATCAGCGGCCGCGCCGCGGCTCACCACTCGCCGTCAGGAACCGCGATCTCGCTTTCCGCCAGCTTCTTGAGGCAGAGGAACCAGTCGAGGCAGTAGTAGTCGTCTCCCGCACCCTCCACGCGCGTCTCCGCCGTCCCACAGGAACCCGGCGGCGGGATGATCACATCATCACCGGGCTCCCAGTTGGCGGGCGTCGCAACATTGTGCTTGTCGGCTGTCTGCAGCGCGATCAGAAGCCGCATGATCTCGTGGAAGTTGCGGCCCGCGGAGGCCGGATAGTACATCAGCGCTCTCACCGTCGCCTGCGGGTCAATGAAGAACACGGCGCGCACCGCATGGGTGCTATCCGCCCCCGGCTGCACCATCCCGTACATGTTGGCCACCTTCATGCTCAGGTCCTCGATAACCGGGAAGGTGACGCGGAGGTCCTTCATGCCGTTGAACTCCAGCTCCTGGATCTTCCGCAGCCAGGCGATATGACTGTAGTTGCTGTCGATTGAGAGGCCGATCAGTTCGCAGTCGAGCTGCCGGAACTGATCGTTCATCGAGGCGAAAGTCATGAACTCCGTGGTGCAGACCGGCGTGAAATCTGCCGGGTGGCTGAACAGAATGACCCACTTGCCGCTGTAATCATCAGGGAACTTGATCGGCCCCTGCGTGGTGTTCACCTCAAAAGCGGGGGCCGGGTCTCCGATCAGCGGCAAATCCGCCGCACCTGCACAAAGCGCAGTAACTCCCAGCACAGCAGCTACGACGACCAGCGTCACTCTCGCACGCGTCATCTTAGTGCCTCCTCCAGTACCTGACTCGCGCACTCAGTTGTTACAGGGTATCTCTTCGACGCGCGGGAGGATGATTCCCTGCTGCTGGCTCAGAGCGTCCTGCCTGCGGCCTCACAGAATGCGGCAAGTTCCTCCATCGTCTGCTTGAAGCTTGCAGGGGTCAGCGACTGGTGGCCGTCTACCATCGCCTCCTGGGGGCGACTGTGCGTCTCGATCAGCAGGCCGTCTGCGCCTGCCGCCACCGCGGCCTTGCTCAGCGCCGGCACCATCCAGTCGTGACCTGAGGCGTGGCTCGGGTCCACCACCACCGGCAGGTGGCTGAAGCGCTTCATTGCGATCACGGCGGAGATATCCAGCGTGTTGCGCGTTGAGCTCTCGAAGGTCCGGATGCCGCGCTCGCACAGGATCACCTGCGCATTGCCCTCAACCGCCACGTACTCCGCCGCCTGCAGCAGGTCCTCCACCGTGCCGCTCATGGCTCGCTTGAGCATCACCGGACGATCCACCTTGCCAAGCTCGGTGAGCAGCGCAAAGTTCTGCATGTTCCGCGCGCCCACCTGGTAGATGTCGGCGACCTCATGCAGCATCTCGATGTCGCGGATGTCCACTACCTCGGTGATGAAGGGCAGCCCCGTCTCCTCCTTGACCGCCTTCGCGATCGGGATACCCTCCTCGCGCAGGCCCTGGAAGTCATGCGGCGAGGTGCGTGGCTTGAAGATTCCTCCGCGCAGCATCTGCGCACCGGCCTGCTTCACGTAACGCGCAATCTGACTTAGCTGGTCATAGCTCTCAACAGCGCATGGTCCCGCCATCACTACGAATCTATCCCCGCCAATATCCAGGTCGTCCCTCACACTGATGACCGAAGTCTCCGCCTTGACCTCTCGACCCACCAGCTTGTAGGGCTTGAGGATCGGGATGATCTGCTGCACACCGGGCATCGTCGCGAGGATGTCCGTCTTCTCCTGCGTCTTATGCCCGACGACGGCGATGACGGTCTTCTCAACGCCAAAGATAGGGTGAGGCGTGAATCCCAGCGCGCGCACCTTGTCGATGAGGTTGGCTACTGTCTGTTCATCGGCTCCGGATTCGACGATTATGACCATGGGGAGCAGCCTCTCATGAGCGGGTTGGGCTTGACGGAACTGATTATAACAGAGCGGCGACGGCGTGTGAAACCGACGCGGGCGGCTACGCCAGCCGACCGCGTGGCGGCTCCGCGACGAACTCCGCCAGCGTCAGCGATGCGTTCGGATGAAGCTGCACCAGCGAGCACGGGACCTGCGGCGTCACCGGACCATGCAGAACACGCCTGACGATGGCGCGCTGCCAGATGCGGTTGCCGTAGAGCCTGATCTCACGCGCGGCGAGTATCTCCCGCATCCCCAGCGTGATCGCCGTGCGTGGTATGCGCGGAATGTTGCCATCGGCGACGGTGAATGAGTTGATCGTGCGCGTCTCGCGTGCAAGCTCCAGCACCCGCGTGGGCAACTCCGCGAACTCCTCAACGCTCATCTCCACGCCCGGCTCGGGCGGTTCATTGAATGCGATATGCCCGTTGATCCCGATGCCACCGTAGCAGGCGTCAACCCCGCCGAGGTCCTGCATCATCAGCCACGGCTTCTGCGGATCGCGCGCGTCCGGAAAGACCACCTGCTCCGCGGGAGGGGCGAGTTCTGCGTCGAGCAGATCGAGCAGGTTGCGCTTCATGTGCCCGCGGAAGCTCAGCGGGTCCTCCATCGGTATCCACTCGCCGGCCTCAGTGAGGTACTCGTCCATGTTGAAGCACCAGAGGTTGCGTAGGCTCAGCCGCTCGAGGTTGCATAGCCGCGCCAGCCGGGGGTACTGCCCCACTGGGCCGACGGGGAGGATCAGAACGGTTGGCTTGCCCGCCTCCTCGTTCGCGCGCACCGTGCTCATGATCAACCGCGCGATGTCCCAGTACAGGTCCTCCTCAGTCGGAAGGACCTCCACGCGTATCGGTGAGCCTTCGCCAAGCCGCTCTGCAGAGATGGTCGTGACATCTTCCATCGCACTGCCTCCTCGACGAATTATCAGCCTACACGACGAAACGACCGCACGGATCTGAAGCCGCTCCACTCCGAACGACCAAGACACTACGACTTCCTGCGCATTGCCAGCGCGCCTGCCCGCACCAGCGTGGCTCCGACGGCCGCTACTCCCAGCGCGATCACCAGCGGCATCCACACGGGCGCGTACACCGCATGCGGCAGATACAGCACTGTGTCGGTATCCGTGAGGCTTGCCGGCCAGTCGGTGATTGTGCGGATCGCGGCATACCGCATCACGATCCAGCCACCTGACGCGAACAGTACCGTCCCTACCTGCTGCAGCAGATGACGACCGGCGACAATGCCCACCGTCACCATCACCAGCAGCATCGCGGCCTGCCTCGTCTGTTCAAGCGCAACTATGCGCGGCGGCATCGCTTCCGTGACCGCCTGAGAGAAAGCTCCGCCCTCCTGCGCCACCTGCAGCATCCCGCGCACGTAGAAGGTCGTCACGGCGTCGAGATACCCGGCCGCAATGCAAAGGGCCGTGATGGCGATCAGGTAGCTCAGCACGGTTATCCCGCGACCACGAGCGCGTGCCATCAACCCTGCGCCCCCACGGGTTCGGCCGTCAGGCTCCAGCCGTCGGCGCTTACCCGCAGGCCCTGCGCGCCACGGTGCTGCCGCGCCAGCGCCTCCATCTCCTCCACCGAATCGAACCATCCCACCGCGTATGCCGCTCCGAGGCTCTCCCCCGCCTTCACAGGCCGCCCACCGATCTCCTCGATGAAGCACACGTAGCCGCGCTGATGGCACCACGCCTGATAGACCGCGGACGGGTCGAGCGTAATGCCCGCCAGCCACGGCCCTGCGGAGCCGTCCGCGAGCGTCACCTGCCGCGCGCGGATCATCTGCTCGGGGATGGCCGCGTCGCCCCGCTGGTAGAGGAACTTCACATCGGGGGCGAAATCCTCAATGAATTCAGTCGGCTCAATCGCGCCGTGATAGCTAAGGTAGATTTGCTCAAAGCTGTCGCCAGCATCGTGCTTGAGGTGGCCGGGCATGTCGAGGCGGAAGATAAGCTCGTCCACATCGTTCGCGCTGGTGATGCAGTCGGCGCACAGAAAGTAACGCAGGCCATCCACGAACACGATCGTCTGCTCCCATAGCGACCCCGGCTGGCGATCATACGTCGCCCACTGCCACTCATACCACTGCCGCACCGCCACGAAGCCGTCGCCTTCAATGACCTCGAACGGCAGGCTACCGGCTTGCGTGCAGATCTGCGGGCCCTCTACGTAGCGGTGCGGGAGCATCCCGTGCAGCATGTCGCCGCCGTGGTAGCGATGCTCGGCCTCCGTGCTCGGCTCATCCCACTTCGGCTCGAGCAGAAAGTCCGCGATCGCCAGGCCGAAGCTGTTGTCACGCGCGCCGGTCGCCCGGTCCACGAAGGTATCGCGAAACACGCCCGACACGTAGCCCTCGGTGTGTATCTCCGCCGACAGCAGATCGGTTTCGATCGCGATCGTGGCGCCTGAGATGTTGATGGTGGGCATCTGCACACTCCCAGCCTTTTGATGCGCTGTCGTTCTCCCTCCCCCCTCTCCCGCTTGCGAGCGCGCGGCGCGAAGCGACGGCGCGAGCCAGGGAGGCGGGGGGGCCGGGGGGTGAGGCGCCGTTCCTATGCCAGCCCAGCCAGCGTGTCCCGTCGCTCGCGAAGCTGGGCGATCTTCTCCTGCGACTCGGTGAGCCGCTCGCGCTCGCGCGCCACGATCTCCTCCGGCGCATTGGCCACGAACTGCTCGTTGCCAAGCTTTCCCTCGCTCTTGCGCATGTCGCCCTCGATCTCCGCGATCTGCCGGTCGAGCCGCGAAAGCTCATCGCCGATGTCCACACTTCCCGGCACCTGCAGGAAGACCTGCGCGCCTGGTGCGGTTGCCGCCAGCGAGTTCTCCGGGCCAGCGGCGCCAGAGCTCAGCAGCTCAAGCTCCGAGATCATCCCGAGGTTCCTCAAACCCGCCTGCTGGGCCTGCAAAAGCTCCAGCGTCTCCTCATCATCGGCAATGATCGTCATCGGCGCGCGCTGTGATGGCGGCAGCGTCAGTGCGGCACGCAATGTACGCACCGCCGTCACGATCCCCTGGAAGCGCTCCAGCCGCTCCTCAGCCGCGTCATCGCGCAGCGCCGCATCGGCCATCGGGAACTGAGCCAGCGCAATCGGCCCCGCCTGTTCATCCAGCCGGTGCCACAGCTCCTCGGTGATGAAGGGCATGATCGGGTGCAGCGCGCGCAGGATGCCGCTCAGGACGGTGCGCAGCACCTCCTGCGTGGTCGCCTTGCGCTCGGGCGTCTCGGGATCGTAGAGATCGGCCTTCGCAAGCTCCACGTACCAGTCGGCGAACTCGCTCCAGATGTGTTCGTAGAGCGCATCCGTCGTCTGGGCGATGTTGAACTGCGTCAACTCGCGATCCACCGTCTCCAGCATCCGGTTGTGCCTCGAGAGTATCCAGCGATCCGCCAGCGAAAGCTCGGCCTCCGACAGATCAATGCGCTGCTCGGGCGCGTCCTCGAGGTTCATCGTGACGAAGCGCGTCACGTTCCAGAGCTTGTTGCAGAAGTTGCGCGCGCCGAGCACGCGGTCCTCCGAGTAGCGGAGGTCCTGCCCGTGCGTGATCATCTGCATCAGCGCGAAACGCAGCGCGTCGGCGCCATACTTGTCAATAAGCCCCAGCGGATCAACGCCGGTGCCGAGCGACTTCGACATCTTCCGGCCATCCTGCGTGCGCACGAGTCCATGGATGAACACGGTGTCGAAGGGCTGCCGGCCCATGAAGTGCATCGAGTCCATGATCATCCGCGCGACCCAGAAGAAGATGATGTCGTAGGCGGTGACCAGCATAGACGTCGGGAACCAGTAGTCAAGCTCCTCGGTTTCGTCGGGCCATCCGAGCGTGCTGAAGGGCCACAGCCCCGAACTGAACCACGTGTCCAGCACATCGGGCGACTGCACAAGCCCGGCCGCGCCGCACGCGAGACACTCCGTCGGGTCCTCGCGCGAGACGATCCACTGGTTGCAGCTTGTGCACCACCACGCGGGGATCTGATGCCCCCACCAGAGCTGGCGCGAGATGCACCAGTCCTCGATGTTCTCAAGCCATTCGCGGTAGACCTTCGTCCAGCGCTCAGGCACGAACTTCACCAGCCCCTCGTCCACGGCCCGCAGGCCCTCCGCGCCCAGCCGCTCCATCGCCACGAACCACTGCTCGGAGATCAGCGGCTCCACTACCGTGTCGCAGCGCTGGCAATGCCCGACCTTGTGATGGTGCTCCTCTATCCCCTCCAGCAGCCCCAGTTCCTCCAGCGCCGAAACGATCTCCCGCCGCGCCTCAAAGCGGTCCATGCCCGCGTAGGCGCCCGCGTTCTCCGTCATCCGCGCGTTCTCATCAATGACCACCACGTGCGGCAGGTTGTGCCGCGTCGCGATCTCAAGGTCATTCGGATCGTGCGAGGGCGTCACCTTGACCGCGCCGGTGCCAAACTCCGGATCAACCGCCTCATCGGCGACCACCGGGATCTCCCGGTCCATCAGCGGCAGCATGACGGTCTTGCCGACGAGGTCCGCGTAGCGCTCATCATCCGGATGTACTGCGACGGCGGTGTCGCCGAGCATCGTCTCAGGGCGAGTGGTAGCCACCACGACGCCCGGCCCGCCGTCCGACCCGGGATAGCGCATGTGCCAGAAATGCCCGGCATCGTCCATGTGCTCGACTTCGAGGTCCGAAAGCCCCGTCGCGCAGCGTGGGCACCAGTTGATCATGCGCGCGCCGCGGTAGATGAGCCCCTGCTCGTAAAGCGTGACGAATGCCTCGCGCACCGCCCGCGAGAGGCCCTCATCAAGCGTGAAGCGCTCGCGCGACCAGTCGGGGCTGCAGCCGAGGCGCTGAAGCTGGCCGATGATGATGTCGTGATGATCGTCGGCCACCTCCCAGGTGCGCCTCACGAAGGCATCGCGGCCGATCGCGTGGCGATCGGTGCCCTCCTCCGCGAGCATCTTCTCCACCACGTTCTGCGTGGCGATGCCCGCGTGGTCTGTGCCCGGCAACCACAGCGCCGCGTAGCCCTGCATGCGCTTCCATCGCGTGAGGAGGTCCTGAATCGTGTTGTCCAGCGCATGGCCCATGTGCAGCGAGCCGGTGACGTTCGGGGGCGGGATCACGATGCAGAACGGCTCGCGCTCGGGGTCAATCTCCGCGCGCGTGACATCGTTTTCCAGCCAGTAGTCGTACCACTTGCTCTCTGCCTGCTCGTGATCGTAGCCTGGAGGCATCTTCTCGGGCATCAGGGTCTGCTCCTCGCTGTCTGAAGGGACGGATCTGTCTGTAGTTAAATGAAAAAAGCTCTCATCCCGGCGATGTCGTTGCATCGCGATGGGACGAGAGGCGAACGTGTGCTCCCGCGGTACCACCCATGTTCCGGGTCAGACTGGAGTTCAGTCCGCCCGGCACTCAGAGACGGGGTAACGGCCGTCAATCGGTGGCGCTTACCATGCGTGCGCTGGCACGCCGTTCGGCGTCACGGCTCAGGGGCGACGTTCAGCGAAACGCGATCACCGGCTTTCAGCAAATCACCGGCTCTCTGCAGATCGCGCGGCCCGCCTACTCCTCCCCGTCACTGCCTCGGATACTGCCGACTGTTGGTCGAGTATAACGGAGTGGGCGCGGGTGCGTCAAGGTCGGTGCAAACGCGCTCCTTCGCGGCCATCACCCGCCCACCAGCGCCCTCTCCAGCACCTCGTCCATCGTCGTCACATAGACGATCTGCAGGTCCGCGAAGACCTCCGGCGGGAACAGCTCCCGCTCGGCCATGTCACGCTCGTTCTCCTCCGGCAGCAGCACCGTCTCTATCCCCGCCCGATGCGCCGCCAGCACCTTCTCCCGCACCCCGCCCACCGGTAGCACTTTCCCGTGCAGCGAGATCTCGCCGGTCATTGCGACCGTCTCGCGCACCGGGCGTTTCGTCAGAGCGGAGACCAGCGCGGTACAGATCGCGACTCCCGCCGATGGCCCCTCCTTGGGGACCGCCCCGGCAGGCACGTGCAGATGGATGTCATGCTTCGAGAAGAACTCCGCTGGCAGGCCGAACTCCGCGGCCCTCCCACGCACGAAGCTCAGCGCCGCCTGCGCCGACTCCTTCATGACCTCGCCAAGCTGGCCGGTGAGCAGCAGTTCGCCATCACCGTCAACAACGCTGACTTCGAGCGAGATCAGGTCGCCCCCGGATGCGGTGTATGACAGGCCGGTGGCGACGCCGATGCTTGGTTCCTTCCGCGCCGGGCCCCATGTGAAGCGCCGGGCGCCCAGCATCTCCTGCACACCCTCAGCGGTTATCTGTGCACAGCACTTCTCGCCCGCCGCTACCTTCCGCGCGGTCTTCCGGCAGATGCTGGCGATCTCGCGCTCAAGACTGCGCACTCCCGCCTCGCGCGTGTAGTGGCGGATGATCTCGCGCAGGCCCGACTCGTGGAAGCGGATGGAGCGCCCGGTCAGACCATGCGCCTCGCGCTGCTTCGGCACGAGGTAGTCGCGGGCGATTTCCAGCTTCTCCTCCTCGATGTAGCCGGGGAACTCGATGACCTCAAAACGATCCTGCAGCGCCGGGGGAACGGTCTCCAGCAGGTTCCCGGTCGCGATGAAGAGCACGCCCGAGAGATCGAACGGAAGCTCGAGGTAGTGATCACTGAACTCGTCGTTCTGCTCGGGGTCCAGCACCTCAAGCAGCGCCGATGATGGATCGCCGCGGAAATCGGCGCCGATCTTGTCCACCTCGTCTATCATGAAGACGGGATTGTTTGCGCCCACACGCCTTAGCGCCTGGATGATCCGCCCCGGCAGGGCTCCGACGTAGGTACGCCGATGGCCGCGTATCTCCGCCTCATCGCGCACCCCTCCGAGGGAGATGCGAATGAACTTACGCCCCATGGCGCGCGCGATTGACTGGCCGATCGAGGTCTTCCCCACGCCCGGCGGCCCGACGAAGCAGAGGATCGGCCCCTTGACCTCCGCCACAAGCTGGCGGACCGCGAGAAACTCGAGGATGCGCTCCTTGGGCTTCTGCAGGCCGTAGTGATCCTCGTTCAGGATATCCTCGGCTGCCGCGATATCAAGCTGGTCGTCCGTGCGCGTTTTCCACGGCAGGTCGAGTATCCAGTCAAGGTAGGTGCGGGCTACGCTGACCTCCGGCGAGGCCATGTGCATGCGTTCGAGCCGGTCCACCTGCTCGAGCGCCGCGGCAAGCACGGCCTCAGGGAGATCGGCGGCCTCTATCCGCTCACGGTACTCCCACGCGTCGCCCATCACGCCCTCGGATTGCCCCAGCTCATCCTGGATGGCGCGCAGGTGCTCGCGGAGGTAGTACTCGCGCTGGGAGCTCTCCATCTCCTCCTCGACGCGCGCCCGCATCTCCTCCTCAAGCCGCAGCACCCGCAGTTCCTCGCGCAGGTGCCGGGCGGCTGTGTGCAGGCGCCGAGTGCAGTCGGGCTCCTCCAGCAGCGCCTGGCGCTCCTCAAGATCGAGGTCGAGACAGGAGGTGATGATGTCTGCGAGCTGGCCGAGGTCACCAATGTTCAGCGCGGTGACCAGTGCCTCAGGAGGGATCCTTCGCGAAAGCTCGGTGGCCTCCTCGAAATCTTCGAGAGAGCGCCGCTTGAGCGCCTCCACCCACGGCTCCGGCTCAGGGCGCAGTTCGACCACCGGCTCGACGGATGCCTTGATGAAGGGGTGAGTCTGCACAAAGTGCGCGATGCGGACCCGCGTGATGCCCTCGAAGACGCCGCGGACGGTGCCGTCAGGCAGCTCCAGCGCCTGCAGGCATCGGCCGATGGTGCCGACGGAGTAGAGTTCGTCAGGATCCGGATCGTCCTCTTCGGGATCGCGCTGGGCGACGAGAAGGGCGAGCGCGTCTTCACCTCGGGCGCGGCGCAGACCACGCAGACTCCGCTCACGGCCGAAGATCAGCGGGACGACGGTGCCGGGGAATACAACTACGTCCCGCACCGGAAGCACGGGGAGTTCGGCCGGGCTACCAGGAATCGCCGAGGATGCCGCATCCGCGCTCCAATCGCCGGGCGTATCGGCGTCGCTGAGCACCTCTGCGTCCTCGGCGTCCGTGGCATCGCCGGGCGGCTGTCGTGTCATGAGATCACACCTGCGCTATCAGGACAGTATCAATGCGCTGCAAGTTCGCCTCAGGCGACCTCGCGATCATCGTCGGATACATTCTCCAGGCAGGGCTGCTTGCCCTCCCGGATGGTGTCCGCGGTGATCGTGCAGCGATTGACGTCGTCGCGCGAGGGGATCTCGTACATGACGTCAAGCATCACAGTCTCGATGACCGCGCGGAGTGCGCGGGCGCCGGTTTTGCGCTCCAGCGCGTTCTCTGCGATGGCCTCGAGCGCGTCATCCTCGACCACAAGCTCGACGTTGTCGAGCAGCGAGAGGAGCTTCTTGTACTGCTTGAGCAGTGCGTTGCGCGGCTCGACAAGCACGCGCATCAGCGCCTCCTTGTCGAGGTGGTCCACGGTAGCGATATTCGGCAGGCGGCCGATGAACTCCGGGATCAGCCCGAACTTCATGAGGTCCTGCGGCATGACCTGGGCCAGCAGTTCGTCCTCGGTGACTTCAGACGCGTGCTGGCTGACGCCACCGTGGAAGCCCATGGTGCGGTTGCGGGTGCGCTGGCGGATGATGTCGAGCAGACCGTCAAAGACGCCACCGCAGATGAACAGGATGTTCGTGGTGTCGACCTGAATGAACTCCTGCTGCGGGTGCTTCCGCCCACCCTGCGGCGGGACATTTGCGACTGTCCCCTCGAGGATCTTCAGCAGCGCCTGCTGAACGCCCTCACCGGAGACATCGCGGGTGATTGAGGGGTTATCCGCCTTCCGCGCGATCTTGTCGATCTCGTCTATGTAGACGATGCCGTGCTCGGCGCGCTCCACGTCGCCGCCGGCGGAGATCAGAAGCTGCAGGAGGATGTTCTCGACGTCCTCACCCACATAGCCGGCCTCGGTGACTGAAGTCGCGTCCGCGATCGTGAAGGGGACGTCGAGCATCCGCGCGAGCGTCTGCGCCAGGAGTGTCTTGCCGCTGCCGGTCGGTCCGAGCAGCAGGATATTCGTCTTGTCAAGCTCAACGTCCGCGTCCATCGCGCCAAGGCGAACGCGCTTGTAGTGGTTGTAGACCGCGACCGAGAGGACGCGCTTGGCGCGATCCTGCCCGACTACGTACGTGTCGAGATACTCGCAGATCTCCTTCGGCGTGGGGACGTGCCCCTCGGCAGCGGAGGTGCGAGCCTCCTTCTCGGCCTTGCCGCGGATGATCTGGTTGCACAACTCTACGCAGTCCACGCAGATGTATACGCCCGGACCGGCGATAAGCTCCTTGACTTGCTTGGGCTTCTCGCGTCCGCAGAACGAACAGCGCAACGGTCTGGAGTCCCTGCCCTGCCCATCAATGTCCATCGTCCACTCTCCTGCCCGGCGCCCTCTTCTGGCGCCACTACTTCGATGCCCCCCCGGGCCTGCTGATGTCCCGGCCCCCGCTACTGCGTTCTGGCGCCCGGTCTCTAGCTGTCAGACTTCGGCTGCTTCTGGACCACAGCGTCCACAATGCCGTAGTCCTTCGCCTCCTGCGCGGTCATGAAGTAGTCCCGGTCGGTATCCTTCACGATCCGTTCGAGCTCCTGACCGGTATGCACGGCAAGGATGTCGTTCAGCCAACTGCGCAGCCGCAGGATCTCCTCAGCCTGAATCTGCACATCGCTCGCCTGGCCGGAGAGCTGCCCCCACGGCTGGTGGATCATCACTCGCGAGTAAGGCAGCGCATACCGATGCCCCTTTTCGCCCGCCGTAAGCAGCACAGCCGCCATGCTGGCCGCCTGCCCGACGCACCAGGTGTGCACCTCGGGCTGGATGTACTGCATCGTGTCATAGATGGCCAGCCCCGCTGTTATACTACCCCCTGGCGAGTTGATATACATGGAAATTGGCTCAAGCGGGTCCTCATCCTGCAAGAAAATGAGCTGTGAGAGTATCGAACTGGCGATATCGTCATCGATTGCGGTGCCGACGAAGATAATGCGCTCCTTCAGGAGCCGCGAGTAGATGTCGTAGGAGCGTTCGCCGCGCGGCGTCTGCTCGATCACCATCGGGATAAGTCTCACTGCTCTTCACTCTCCCCAACCGCTTCGTCGCTGGATGATTCCTCTACCTCATTCGACGCCGGGACCTCGTCACCCTGTTCGATCTTCTCGGCATCGCCAAATGCCGCGGCCTCCGCCTCCTGCTGAGCGCGATACTCGTCAGCCGGCACGTCCGTCACCTCGGCCGCGGCGACCAACTGGTCGAGGAGCTTACGTCGCGTGGCGCGCTCCTGGACCTCCTCAGCGAAACTTGCCTGCACCATGAGGGCCTGCTGGACGAAAGCGGCATCACCGCCGGTCTCCTCGACGAGCATGCGGACTTCCTCCGCAATATCTTCCTCGGTCAGTTCCACGTCGCGCTGTTCGGCCAGCGCCTCGAAAGCGAGGCGGAACTTCAAGCTGGTTTCCGCCTGCTCGCGCTGCCTGTCACGCAGTTCGGCCTCGTCAATGTCGTTTGACTCGGCGAACTCCTCCAGCGACATGCCGGCCCGCAACAGCTCCGCGCGCAACTCATCAAGGTTGCGCTGCGTCGCGCGGTCAACGAACTCCGCGGGCAACTCAACTTCGGTACCATCAAGTATATAACGCACAACCTGCGCCCGAAGTTCTTCCCCGGCCTCACGATCCCTGTCGCCCTGGATCTGCTCGCGGATCGAGTTGCGCAGGTCTTCGAGCGTCTCGTACTCCCCAATGCTCTGTGCGAACTCGTCGTCAAGCTCCGGCAGGCGCCGCTCAGTGAATGAGTCCACCTCAACCATCATCTTCGCGCTCTTGCCCGCCAGCGTCTCGTCGGGATGATCCTCTTCGTAGGCGAACTCAATCTCGAAGACATCCCCCGGCTTGTGCCCGATCAGCTTCTGATCGACCTCGGCGAGATACGTGCCCTCACCGATGGTGATCTCCTGCTGGCTCGGCTCCATCTCGGAGGCGTCCTCATCCTCGAGTACGATCTTCAGATCGGCGATGACAACATCGCCGTCGGCGATCTCCTCGCGATCCTCAACTTCTACTTCCTCGGCGTTGACCCGCTGAAGCTGTTGCAGGCGCTCGTTGACCTCTTCATCTGAGACCTCGGCGACCGGGCGCTTGAGCTTGAGGTCGCTAAGATCCGGAAGCTGCGGGCGCGGGTAGGCTGTGAAGGTGGCGTAGAACTCAAAGGGCTCACCCTCGACCAGGGGGACGTCCTCGATGGCATCCTCGTCCTCCTCGGACGCCTCCTCATCGGCCTCAGAACCCTCGTCTTCAGGCGCCAGCCCCGACTTGATCGTCTCGGCAAGCTCCTCGTCCTCGTCGGGAATGGCCCCATGCTTGATGTCAACCTGGTCGATCGGACGCAGGTCCTGTTCGGTCATGACCTTCTCTAGGCGGTCATTGACGAGGCTCTCGTAGGTCAGGGCGCGGATCAGCTCATCCTCGTAGTAGCGCTCGAGTATCTTGCGAGGGACGCGGCCGGGGCGGAAACCCTTGATGCCGCCGCGGTCGGATAGCTGCTGGAAGGTGCGGTCGAACGCCCCCTTGACTTCGCTCTCGTCGAGGCTCAGGTGTATCGAATACCGGCTGCCGCCATGTGTACGAACATCAACATCCACGGCTGATCGCTCCCGTCCAGCGTGCGAGACGCGTGGGTCATGGCGTCTCATACAGGTGTCATTGGTGTCTTACGCTTGCTCCGGCTGAGGTTGCCCTCGCCTGACTGCTTTGACATAGCGAAACAAGGCCGCTCTCGCGGCCCTGGCGGCTGTAACGGTGGTGGGCGCGGGGAGACTCGAACTCCCAAGGGTTGCCCCACATGATCCTAAGTCATGCATGTCTACCGATTCCATCACGCGCCCGGGCGTGGGTAGGCCATGCGACACAGAAATGGCGCGCCGACTGCAGCGCGCCTGAACAACGCAGCAAAAGGTGGTGGACCGGGGAGGATTCGAACCTCCGACCTTGGGATTAAGAGTCCCCTGCTCTGCCAGCTAAGCTACCGGTCCATGTTGCTCGGGCCTGCTACGGTAGTTGTTTCGCACGGCGCTGTCAAGTGGATTTCTGGCACGCCCGGAGGGATTCGAACCCCCGACCTACGGATCCGAAGTCCGCCGCTCTTATCCGCTGAGCTACGGGCGCGCGCATACCGGATTGACAGACTGCGAGGCCATTGACAGGCCGGAAAGCCTGTCCTAACCTGTCGTCGTTGCCGTCGCTGTCGTTGCTTTCGCTGCCTTTGTTGCTTTCGTTGCTGCCTTGAATGGGGTGGGCGATGGGAATCGAACCCACAACCACCTGAGCCACAGTCAGGTGCTCTGCCTTTGAGCTACGCCCACCACTATACCGCGACGACGGCTATTACGAACATGTGATCTGGGACGGACAACACTGGCGCGCCCGGCCCGATTCGAACGGGCGACCAGCGGCTTAGAAGGCCGCTGCTCTATCCACTGAGCTACGGGCGCATGCTGGAAAAGGTGGAGCGGGCGATGGGATTTGAACCCACGACCCTCAGCTTGGAAGGCTGACGCTCTACCGCTGAGCTACGCCCGCACACTAACCGGATGTCATCGGACAAGCGCAATCGGCGCGCCTGGTCGGGGCGGCCGGATTTGAACCGGCGGCCTCCTGCTCCCAAAGCAGGCGCGCTTCCAAGCTGCGCCACGCCCCGATCTCCGGCCGCTTGACCTTTGTAAGTATACCCAATCCCCGCGCCGCTCGTCAAGCCCACCTTTGCCTGC
>JAAYJW010000408.1 GCA_012522765.1 candidate division WS1 bacterium
CAGCGGCCGCCGCCGTTTGCCGTTGCCGTTCCTCCCCCTCTCCCGCCCCACTTCGCGCAGCGAAGTGCAGGGGGAGGGGGACCGAGGGGGAGGGGCAGCCGTTAGCCGTTGGAGAGGTCGGCCCCCGCGCCGACCTGTGCCGTTGCCCAGTCGTATGGAGCGGAGGGGCTTCAGCCGCTTCGCGCCGCCCCTCGCGAGGGCGCAGGGGCCACAACGACAAACAACGACGCGGCGGGGTGCAAGCCCCCGCCCTACAACGGCACCGCGGTCAACATACCCGGGCCCGTCGTTCGCCGCTACTCTAACGCCCCCGTCCACGTCGCAAGGCCGCCGCTGAGGTTGTGCACCCCCGTGAAGCCGTTCAGAACCAGCGTGTTCGCCGCCTGTGCGCTGCGACTGCCCACGCCGCAGACGCACACGATCCGATCGTCCTGTTCAAGCTCGCCAAGCCGCCCCGACAGATCCGCCAGCGGAATGTTGACCGCGCCCGGAAGGTGCCCCGCAGTGAACTCCCCCGCCGTCCGCACATCGAGGATCACCAGCGCCTGACCGTCATTCATCATCGCCTCAAGCTGGGCCGCGGTGATACTCTCCACCTGCGGCGTCAGCGTACCGGAGCCATCGCCACCACCGCCGCTGCATCCCGCCACCAGCACGGCCGTCACCATCACGCACAGCACACTCAACCTGGTCAGCCCGCGCATCATATCGGACCTCCTCCGTCGCTCAGCAAGCATTGAACCACGTCAGCGGGACCAGCCGGTCCTCGTCCATGTCCGTTCCGTGCGTGCCGCCCTTCTCCGGGTTGCCCGAGTCGTGCTGCCCGTGGTCGGCCACGATCATGCCCGAGTAGCCCAGCGCGCGAAGCTCCGCGACCATCCGCTCCAGGCGGTTGTCCATCTCCCGCAGCTTCGGGATCATGCGCTTTGAGGTCGGGCCGAAGCGATGGAAGTGATCGTCCGTCCCGCCGATCTGCGCGATGATAAATGCGGGCCGATTCTCCTCCGCGATCCTGAGCACGGCCTCCTCCACGCCCGCGTCATCGGGCACCGCCGCGGTCCCATCAATCTGCGCCACGCGCGCCAGTAACTGCCCGCCGGTGTAGGTCTCGCGTCCGCAGCCCGCGCCCTCCAACCCCGCCTCCTCCAGCACGTCAAAGAGCGTCTCGCAGGTGAAGGACATGTCCTTGCTCCGGATCCCATGCCCGTCGAGGTCGCAGCCGCTCACCATCGTGGCGAAGTTCACCGGCGTGATCGTCGGCATCATCGACTCAAGCACCAGGTGCCGCTCGCTGCACAGCGATGTGAGGTAAGGCATCTGCTCGGCGAAACGCTCAAGCTGCCACTGCCCCAGCGCATCAGGCGCGAGGATCACGATCCGCTCCGCCCCCTCGAGGTCGCTGAAGACCTCCGGGATCGGTGAGCCGGTTGCGCCGGCCAACGGACGAAGCTCCAGCAGTGCGGCCACAGTCGGGGCAATGTCAGTCATGGACCGGGTGGTGGACATACACGAACTCCTTCGTTGGGCGTTGAGGTTTCAAGCGTAAACTTATACACTTCTTCCCGACACAGTATAAGTCTGTTCAGCTTTACGAGCTTAAACTATGCACGCGTCCGACCTGCATCGATGACGCACGCCTCTGCATTCTCCGCCAGCGTGGAGATGGCCTCGGGTGACATCCTGGCCGCCGCTCGTGCCAGGCGCAGGAACGCAATCCACGCCTCCGCCGACGCGTGAAGCTCCGGCGGCAGCCCGACCTCCTCCAGCACCTCCGCCTGCTCGCGATCTGGCACGAGGTCTATCGCGCGGCAGATCCCCTGCGGCATCTCACTCGCGACCGCCCCGGCGAACGCGGCCGCATCCTCGCCGACCAGCTCCGCGAAACGCGCGAGCTGCTCCTGCGTGGGCTCCTCGATGTCCGCCTCCCACGCCCACAGCGTCGCCACCGTGATGCCCATCTCTCCGGCGAAAACACCGTCGTTGGTCTCCCCTGCCCGCCGGCGTGCCTCACGCATCCGCTGCCCGAGTGTCATCGCCCTCATCCCCTTCTGCGCGCCCTGCCCTCAGCCGATCTCCTGCATGATTTCGTCCGCGAACTCCTCCGACCGGTAGGTATCCACGAGGATCGCGCGCACCTGCCCCGGCGGCCACTCCCGCCGCAGCGTATGCGCCCAGTTGATCGCCACCAGCCGTCGCTCCTGTTCATCCTGCTCCCGGTCCGTCGCGGCCGCATCACGCTCCGCCTGCATGATCCGCACCACCGCGTAGAAGTAGGCCACCGGGTTGCGTATCTCCTCGTCCCCGCTCTCCAGCCGGTCCGCCACGGCATCCAGCGCCCGCGCCGCGATCTTCGCGTCATACTGCTTGAGATAGCCCTCGATGTTCCGCCTCTGCTTCGGCACCTCGAAATACTCCGCCACCACCCCAGCGAGTATTTCCACATTTTCCACGATTGTTGAAAACTCCCCGGCGCTACTCGCCGAGTTTTCCACAATCCGCGGGAGATGTACGTACGTGTCGCTAGCGTGGCTCTGTGAGGTCGTAGAGAAGTTTCCCCCCGACGAAGACGAGCCGTTTCCCAGGCGGGTACCCCGCCCTTCGTTCTCATCTACGTATTCTTCAGACTCTTCTTCTTCTGCTTGCGGATTCGCGGAAGTCTTGGCTTGCGGATTCTGCGAATTCCTGATTTGCGAATCCTGCGAAGTCTTGATTTGCGGATCCTGCAAGGTGCTGGTTTGCGCAGTTTGCGATGCGCTGAGAGTGGAGGCTCGGACCTTCAGGTTCGGGCGCCACTCGTGGAGGTACTCGACCAGCTTCTCTCGTGGAATACGTGTGATCATCCAGATGTTGGTCTTGCCCTGGCCGCGGCGCCGCACACGCACCAGCCCGACGTCGATGAGCTTTGTGAGGTGTCGGGAGATGGTCGAGACGGTGCAGCTCCTGGCGCGGGCGAGAGTCTCCTCCCCCACGAAGGTCTCGGGGCTTACGTACGCGAAGCTTTTGAGTACCGCGTAGGTCACCTTCTCCCCGTCGGAGAGTTCCGGATAGCCACGGAGAATCGCGTTGCTGATCTGGGTAAAGCCCGTGGCCTGTTCGAGGTCCTCGTACTGTACGAGGGGCTCGCGATCCACCTGCTCTTGATTGTCTCGTCCCCGTCGATCGGACATCAGATAAGGACCGTCCCTGCTTCGGTCCGCGGCGTGTTCAGTGGCCGCCAATCCGAAAGGATTTACCTCATGTTGCCGGTCTTACGAGCTATCAGCGATGCGGCTGTCGTCGGTGTGTCGAGTAGTTCAGTCGATGTGACCGGCAACATCGGCGCCAAGGGCTCCGCCCTCCATGAGCCAGCGCTCGAGCTGCAGCCGGTGGAAGCGCCAGACGCGACCGATCTTTGCGGCGGGCACCTCTCCCTCACTGGCTTTAGTACGGAGGGTTCGCGGGTGGACCCGCAGGTACGCCGCAGCTTCGTCAAGCGTCATGATCTCGGCATCCATGGCCATCGGATCTTGCACGCTCCTTGAGTATCGCACGGTGCGTGATGATGTTGATCTCTATATATAAGCGAACCGGAGGCTGTCTATCGTGCTAGTTTGAGCAGACTGGCGCGGAAAAAATTCCGCACGACTCCGTAGAATCCTCCTGCGTCCGCATCCGCGCATGATATTCCCGCTGATGGCGAGTGAATCCTGCTGCACCATGCGAGAGTGCGGCCGGGAATGTTTGCGGAGGGTGTCCTTGTAGGGCGGGGGCTTGTATCTCGCCGCGGCGTTGCCGTATGTCGTTTGTCGTTGTCGTTCATGTGGCATCCCGCCCTTGGGCGGGACCCGTGCGTCGTGCCGTACGGAGCGGGTGTCTGAACGACCCACGGGCGAGGGCGCCCGTGGCACATGACATGCGTAGTGTTGTGCTGATGCGTTCGCGCCCCGTGGCACGGACACTCCTGTCCGTGCTGATCTGGTCGAAATGCGGTTGGCGGAACGTGTCCAGGCGAGGGCGCCTGGACTCCGGGGTGGTTTGTGAGAGGTGGTTGGTTGACAGGCTTGCCAGCCTGTCAGTCGTTGGCGTATGTCGTTGTGGCCCCTGCGCCCTCGCAGGGGGCGGCGCGAAGCGGCGCGGTCGTTCCAACGGCGAAGATAACGGCAAACGGCTGCGGCAACGGCCGGCGGGGTACGAGCCCCCGCCCTACAACGGCAGACGACTACGGCAAACGACACAGGCCGACGCGGGGGTCGGCCTCTCCAACGGCTTACGTCAACGGCTTACGGCCCCCCAACTTCCGTGTAATGTATATCTAAGGGTAGGAGTGAGCAGCGCGAGAGGCGAAGGGGGTCTCAGATCGAGGCAGTTGCGGGGAGGTAGACCGACCGATGCGAATGGCCGGAGCGGTCGCGTTGGGCGTGATAATCCTGGAGGCGCTGCTGGTCGGCGCTTTCCTGCTGGGGTTCTACTGGCTCGGTGAGGTCCAGTGGGGCATCCTCTTTGCCGGCATACTGCTGCTTCTCATAGCCCTCCCCTGGCTCGGTGAGCTGGTTGTGCGCTTCGACAGCCGGGGCCCCAAGGGCGAGGCGGAGATCGGCTGGTGGGGCCGGGCAGCTTTCGCCATGAGCGGCGAGACCACGCATCTTGTAGTTCGCGTTCTCGGCATCCCCATTCGGCGAACGATGAGGTCTGAGAAGCCTGCCGCCGAATCCTCCGACGTGCCCTCAGAAGGCGAACCGCTGCCCGCGTCGGCTCAGGTTGAGCCTGCGCCGGTCGTGCAGCCGACCGAAGTGAAAGAAGACCCCCAGCGGAAGCCGAAGCGGAAGAAGGCGGGATTTATCCGCCACATCAACTCCGAAACGATAGAGGGCCTCTGCCGGATGGTCGGCAGCGGGCTGGGTGCGACCTGCGAGCTGGTCTGGGGCGCGCGGGAGATCGAAGTGCGTGTCTATGACCCGATGCAGAAGGAACTGGTGGATGCGCTGATCGCGGAGGCCTTTGGCTACCGTGGCGTCGGGCCGGTGAATGTGCTGCTGGGTCTCGGCGACGGCTGCCGGCGGGTGCAGGTGCGCTATCGTATCGGGCTTCTGCGGATGGTGCTTGCGGGGCTGCAGGTGCTGGTGAATGGTCGGCCGCAGGCGCTTGCGAAGCAGATGAAGGAGACGGCAGGCGAACCGCCGGTGAAGGACAGGGACGAAGAGCTTATCGAGCAGATACGGTCGGGCGCGGGGCAGGCAACCGACGCACCAAGAGCTCAGTAGCTTCAGGAGAGTGAAGAATGATGGCGGATTTCGACATCGGCTCATTCATGAAGGACGTAGTCAGCGGGATGGCGACGCTGAATGAGTCGGTCAATGTGATCGGGCAGCCGGTTGAGGTGGCCGGGAAGGTGATCATCCCGGCGGTAGTGACGCGGATGTGCTTTGGCGCGGGAGGCGGCGGGGGAAGCACCCCATCTGATGAGGATAGCTCGCAGCGCGACACCGGTTCGGGTGGCGGTGGCGGTGGAGGCGTGACGCTGACGCCGGTGTTCCTCGTGGTGGATGATGAGGGCGAGCGGCTGCTGACGATCTCGAGCCCGATAGAGCAGGCGTGCTCGATGGTTGATAAGGCGAAGAGCACGCTGGATCGGGTCATGCCGCGGAAGAAGGAAGCGAAGCCCAGCGAGATTGAGGTCGAGGAGCACTTCGGCGACGACCGGCCGTCAGGTGCGGGCCCGGCGCATTGAGGTGAATGAAACGCCGGCGGCGCGGGGGGGTTTGCGGGAGTGTCGTTGTAGGGCGGGGGCTTGTACCCCGCCGCGTCGTGCCTCCGTCGCTGAGATTGCTGGAATCTGTGTTGGCGGTCCGGCGTCTATCTTGTTAATGGACCTAACGCACGGAGGTTGTCAGAGGAGGTATGGTCGATGAAGATGTCCAACAGGCGAATGCTGATGCTGGTGGCCGTGATGTTCGTGCTGATCGCGGGCACGGTGACAAGCGCAATGGCGCAGCCCGCTCCGCAGGAGGGTCAGCAGGCTGAGGAGGGGGGCCGTCGGGGTGGCGACAGGGCAGCGGCATTCCGCGGGATGATGCCCACCAGCCCGGCGATCGCTGTCGCCGACGGGGCAGTGTTTCTGTTTGTGCGGAACACGCTGTACAAGTTCGACGCGAACACGCTTGAGTTGCTCACGCAGTGCGAGTTGCCGACGCCGGAGCGCCCGGCCCGGGAGCAGTAAGTACCCACCTGCAGCCTCCAATGCAGGGTGAATGCACAGGGTCCGCCGATGAAGGCGGGCCCTGGGTATGTACGGGGGTGGCGGCACAGAGAGGCGTAAGGCTGCTGAAGCCGTTGCTGTTGTGGCCCTCGCGCCCTCGCGAGGGGCGGCGCGAAGCGGCGCTGTCGTTCGAACGACTGCCCCTCCCCCTCGGTCCCCCTCCCCCGTAGCTCGCGGAGCGAGCACATGGCGGGAGAGGGGGAGGAACGGCAACGGCAAACGGCGACGGCCGGGTCCTCTCCCCTACCCCGCCGGGCCGATGCGGAAGTTGTCTATCCAGTAACTCGTCCCATACACGTTCCCACCAACTCCGCAGAGCGCATACGACTCCCATGGCGGTGAGATCACTACCTGCGAGACCACCGCGTTGCTCAGCGCCGGGTTCGCCTCCCGCAGACCCGCCAGCAGATCCACCGTCGTATGGCGCCACTGCCCGTCCGCCCGCGCATCACTCACTACGCCAATCACCGGCACGTTGTCCCAGGGAGCCTGCGCGCCCGTGAGCGTCACCGCATACCAGCGCCGGCTGATCAGCAGATACAGGCTCACCTCCGCTCCCGGGGAAAGCCGGTAGTCGAAGCTGAGCTGTGGCCAGTCCTCAAGGCTGAAGGGCGTCGTCACCGCAGCGACCGCGAAGGGGCCGCCATCCTCCTGATTCGTAACGCGCAGGCTCGCGCGCCCACTCGCGGCGTTCTGCGCATCAAGCTCCAGCAGCACTGCGGCGTCGTTGACCGGCTGCCACTCGCCGACGCCCGCCTCGAAGTCGTCGAAGATCGCGGCCGCCTCGGCAGGCCGCGGCGTCGGCTCAAGCTCCGTCAGGCGCGGCTCGGGCTTGCGCACCACGCTCGGCGCACCCTCCTGCGTATACCACAGCCGCAGGCGCCCGACCACCGGTTCGTTGTGGAACGACCACATGCCGAGACGCCCATCCGGCAGCGGATCGGGGTCGGTATACTCCAGCACAAGCTCCTTCGCGTGATACATCCTGATCTGATTGCCGAATTTCTCGATCCGGATCCGCGTCCAGCCGCGGTGGTCGGCAAGATCTCGCGCGTTCACATCGCCCAGCAGCGCCTCATCGGTCTCGGCTACCACTTCTCCGTTACGCAGGATCGCGGTCTTCGTGTTATTCCAGCCGCCGAAGAGGAAGCTGTAGCCGCTGCCAGGCGTCCGGCCGTCGCCGCAGATCGTGGTGTTGATGTCGCTCGGCCGCACATACCGGATGCGGTTGATGTTGTCGCTCTGGATCGCGCCGAACCACTCCAGCACGAAGTCGCCGTGATAGATGTGCTTGCTCCACACCTGCGGGCTCTCATCGCCCGCGCCCCCGTAGAACGTCCAGCCCGGCTGACAGGGCCAGCGGGTGTTGACGCCCCACGTCCCCCTGCCCGCGAACCAGTCGGTGGGGCTGCGATCGAAGACGTAGTCGCGGAAGTGCTCCGACAGCACCGTCACCTCGTTCACAGCGCGCTCGGGAGCGCCCAGCAGCGCCACCAGGCGCCCCGCCAGCGGCTGCGGGTCCACGTGCCGCCAGAGCGTCCGGTCGCCCTGCGCGACCTCAACTGCGCCATCCGCGAACTCGACCACCAGCGCCTCTCCGGCATCTATCGCAACGCTCTCGGTGGCGACCTCCGTGCCATTGCGCGCGAGAGCGATCGCAAGCTGCCCCTCGGCGCCGGTGAGGTCCACGCGATAGCCAGCGGCTGCATCGCCATCGGACTTAAGCAGCACTCCGAGACCCTCCGCGAGCAGCTCGGCGGGGATCGTCACGCGCGCATCGTGGAAGAACTCGCCCCAGTGCCAGTACTCGCCCGCGGCATCTCCCCCACGCCAGAAGCCACTGGGCACGAAGACCTCCTCGCGCGTCATGATCTCATCGGCGAGGAAGATCGGGTTGATGCGCACCGGCCAGTCGCCACGGTAATCTGCGGGCGCGACGAAGAGGTCGTCGAAAAATGCGTCACCTGCCGCCACCGCGAGACCCACCGCGCCCTGAGCGAAAGCTGGCGTCCGGGCCTCAAGCACGCGCTCGCGATCGATCAGCCCTGCCACGTGGCCCGGCGTCACCTGAAGCTCCAGGCGATACCACTCGCCCGGCAGATAGCCGCCCGGGGCTTCATCGAGCACCTGCTCGGCGCCATCGCGCACCAGCACGAGGCGCCTGGCTCCCGGCAGTTGCGCGTCCCCCGCCTGCCAGCGGAGCGCGAGGTAGTTCGCATCATCCTGCACCCACGCCCGAAGCTCGACCTCCGGCGCCTCCACCGGCCGGACGTTGAGGCTCACGCGGTAGCTGTCCCAGAACCAGTAGCCGGTGGTGGCGACTGCGGCCTCATCCTCCGCCTGCACGTGCATGGAGAACGGGTTGGAGCTGAGTGCGGCCTCCGCGCCCGCGGCCTCGACCATGGTGTTGGCGAAGCTGCCGCCGGAGGTCTCCCAGTCGCCCATGTTGGCGGCATCGCGGGTGAAGTCATCGGTGACCATCGGCGGATCGACGGGCTGGATGGCGGGCTTGCTGGCCACATATCTGCCGCTGCTGGAGACGCCGATACTTCCGCCGAGGGGGGCATCCCATGGCACGTCGAGGACAAGCTGATCGCCGACGATTGCGCGGACTCGGTCATCGCGACGCTGGAGGGTCAGTTGCGAGACGCCGGTGAGGCCGACGGATGCGGTGTCGCCGATGCGCTGCTCTGCCCCGCCGCTGAGACGGTGGAATGCTGCCGCGCCGTTGGCGATGCTCAGCCAGGAGATGTCGCCGGTGTCGGTTGCGTCGAAGCCGAGGCGCAGTTCGCCCTCGCTCTCGATGACGATCGGGCAGAGGACGTTGTATTCGCCCTCTGCGGTGTCATCAATGAAGCGCATCGGATGTTCGCTCGCGGCATGAGCGACAGAGGCGACAATGAGGAGAGTGATGGGGATGATGATGCGATTTGCGCGAAGCAGCATACGACCACCTCATGGCTGTGATGGATCATCTATGCTTATATTGACGCCTCTCTGCTGACCGTGATTCCCGCAAATAGTTTCGCGGGGAGAGTGCGGAGGGCCTTCTGGGGACGGCAGCGGCGCTTCGCGCCGCCCCCTGCGAGGGCGCAGAGGCCACAACGACTACGGCAACGGCACAGGTCGTCAGACGCGCAGCGTCTGCCGGGGGCCGACCTCAGCCCTCGCAAACGACGCTCAGGCTTCGTGCGGCCCCTCCACGGCGCCGAGCGACGCAAGCCTCTCGTCGCGAGATGTGTGAAGGTGAGGCGAGGGCGCAGGGGCCACAACGACAACCAACAGCGCGGCGGGGGCAGCCGCAGGCTGAAAGCCCCCGCCCTACAACGTTTCTGACAGGTCCCCCGCCTCCACCCGGCGAACTTCCGCGCTCATTCACACCGCCGCTGCCAGGGAGGCCCAACGATGCCCATCATCACCGTCGAGAAGCTCAGCGAACTGTCACCCGAGCGCTATGACGCCATCATGCAGCGCTCGATGGAGGAACTTGGCGATATCTACGAGGACGTCCGCGCCATCTGCCAGGACATCCGCACCCGCGGCGATGCCGTCACCATCGAGCACTACCGCAAGCTCAAGGACGACATCACCGCCGCCGACCTGAAGGCCACCCGCGAGGAGATCGAGGCCGCATACGAGCAGGTCCCAGCGGAGGTCGTCGAGCACCTCAAGTTCGCCGCGGGCAACATCCGCCGCTTCCACTCCGCGGAGTTCGAGCGCGAGATGTGGTCGATCGAGATCGCGCCGGGCATCCTCGCCGGACGCGTCACCCGGCCTGTCGACTCCGCCGGCTGCTACATCCCCGGTCGCCAGGCAAGCTACCCCTCCAGCGTGCTGATGACGATCCTCCCCGCACAGGTCGCGGGCGTCGAGCAGATCGTCGCCTGCACGCCGCCGGATGATGGCATGGTCGCGAACCCGACCTCACTCGTCGCCGCCGACCTCGCCGGCTGCCATGACATCTTCAAGATCGGCGGCCCATGGGCGATCGCCTCGATGGCCTACGGCACCCAGAGCGTCCCGGCGGTCAACAAGATCGTCGGCCCGGGCAACAAGTATGTCATGGCAGCGAAGATGGCGGTCTTCGGCACGGTCGGCATCGACTCACCCGCGGGCCCGAGCGAGATCCTCATCCTCGCCGATGACTCCGCCAACCCCGACTGGCTGGCGATCGATTTCCTGTCGCAGGCCGAGCATGATCAGGACGCCGCGGCGGTGCTGGTGACGCCATCAGCGGAGCTTGCGGCGGCGACCGCGGAGGCGGTGCAGCGGGCCTTTGACGCTGCCGATCGGCAGGCGATCCTGCGACCGGCGCTGGAGAACAACTCGGCGATCATCGTCACCGCGGACATGGAGGAGGCGCTGCAGTTCACGAACGCGTATGCTGCCGAGCACCTCGAGGTCGCGGTGGATGAGCCGATGCTTTTGCTGCCGCGGATCAAGCATGCAGGGTCGATCTTCCTCGGGCATTACGCGCCGGTGCCTGCGGGCGATTACGCGACGGGGACGAACCACGTGCTGCCGACGGGTCTGACGGCGAAGATGTTCTCGGGGCTTTCGATTGACGACTTCCTCAAGCGCCCGACGTTCCAGTTGCTCTCGCGGGAGGGTCTTGCGCACCTTGCGCCGGCGGTGATGGGGCTTGCGGAGGCGGAGGGTCTGCCGATGCATGGTGAGGCAGTGCGGGTGCGCGTGGAGGACTGATCGCGCGTGGTGTCGTTGCAGGGCGGGGGTTTTCAGCCTACGGCTGCCCCCGCCGTCGTCGTTGTGGCCCTCGCGCCCTCGCGAGGGGCGGCGCGAAGCGACGCTGTCGTTCGAACGACTGCCCCCCCTCGGTCCCCCTCCCCCGTAGCTCGCGGAGCGAGCACATGGCGGGAGAGGGGGGGGAACGGCTACGGCAGACGGCAAACGGCACAGGTCGGCGCGGGGGCCGACCTCTCCAACGGCTCACGGCAACGGCGACGGCGACGGCTAACGGCCGACGCATCCACACGGCGGGATGCGTCGCTCCGAACGGCTAACGGCAACGGACGGGGCGGACGTTGCCGTCGTTCCGGGGCACGCACACTCCTGTGCGTGCGTCGTGATTCGGTGCCGCCTGTCCCGCCCGGAGGGCGTGGATTGTGGCCCTCGCGCCCTCGCGAGGGGCGGCGCGAAGCGACGCTGTCGTTGTGTTTACAACTGTCGGAGCGGCTGAAGCCCCTCCGCTCCATACGGCTGGGCAACGGCCAGTGCGCTTAATGCTTTAACGTTAAAACATCACGCCTCGATCGTGCACGTCAGATCGAGTGTCGCGCGTTCCACGGGCTCGGCCGTCTCAATCGCGATGTAAGGCACCTCCGGGTGATCCTCAACCGTCACGCTCACCGGGTCCGATGGGTTCGCGCTGATCGTCAGCGATGCCCCACCATTGCGGATCACGATGCTCCCCTCCCCCACCTCGGCCTCCGCCTCCGGGTCGAAGTGCAGCAGCCACGTCACCACCCCCGGACGCGTCAGCCTCACCTCATCCGCCAGCGTCAGCGTCGCCGGATTGTTCAGCGTCAGGGCGAACTCGCGCCGGTGCAGCGCCAGCCCGATCTCTTCCGCCCGCACCTCGACGGTCATGAACTTGCGGTCGCCAAGGTCCTCAAAGCGCGTGATGCTCGCGCGCTCCTCCTCGGAGCGCCGCTGGCCCTCGCCGTCTATCAGCACGCAGTTGTGCCCGATGGTCTCCCGCCCGTAGGTGAAGGCGCCGTTGATCCAGTAGTCTGCGCAGTAGACCGGGCAGCCGGGATCCACGATCAGTCCGCGGCCCCCCGCGCGGAGGATGAAGGTGCCCAGATCGCGGTGCGAGTGCGTCTTGGCATTGTGCGCCGCGCGCACCGCAAGCAGCACGCCCTCGGGATCATCGAGGCTCGCGCGCATAATGCCCCATCCGGCGTCGTGGAAGACGCGCGAGGGCGGCAGATCATCCGGCGGCAGTGGCGCGAGGTCCGGATCGTGCCAGATCAGCGCGAGTGGGCTGTCCGAGCAGAGGCGATCCGCGAGCCACTGCAGGTGGCCATCGCCGGAGTTGCGCGCGAGCCAGCGCAGGTTCGGCTGCCTGGGGTCGGCGGAGGCGAGGTGCGTGTCGCCGAAGTTGACGACGTACGTGTCGCCCTCGATGCAGTAGAACGGGAAGAAGCCGACCTGCATCAGCGCCGGGGTCTGGTGAAGCTCGCCCGCAAGCCGCCAGCGGAGGCTGCCGGGGAGAAGATCGGCGTGGCGGCGCAGGGCCTCGATCAGCACGATCGCATGCCCGAGGCCGAAGGTCCAGTAGCCGCCGCCCTCATCAATGCTGCCATCGGCGTTGAGCCACGTGAGGTAGCGGCGCAGGTGGAAGACGCAGCGCTCGAGTATCTGCTCCTGGAAGGGCTCGCGATCGCGCAGGAGCAGCGCCATCATCCCCGCCCCGCCGACCATCACCGCCACCCAGTTGTTGACGCCATCACGGAAGAAGCGCTTGGGCGGCTCGAGGTCGTGCAGCAACGGCTCGATGGCCTTGCGGCGGTAGTGATCGGCGATGGTGGCAAGCTCCTCCTCCCCCACCTCGGAGGCGCACCAGTCGAGGTAATGCGCGAGCGCCTGCGCGACGACGCCGGTCATGAGGCCGTAGCGCTGATGGGGGCGCACGTGGCAGGGGTCTATCCAGCTATCCCACTCGAGGATGGCCTCGACGATAGCGCGAGCACGCTCATGGAATTCCGGGCGGCCGGTGAGGGCGAAGGCGAAGGCGCAGCGCTGGAGCTGTGAGAGGCGCTCACTGGCGCAGACGAGGAAGACGCCCCAGGGGCGATTGGGATCGGGCTGGGGGACGGGCGTGGAGAGTAACGCCTCGGCGGCGGCGATGACGCGCTCTCGGCTCTCCCCCACCTTCCCGCCGGCGTTGCGGATGCGATCGAGATCGGTCTCGTCGAGCAGCAGCCCGCGTCGGTTCATGGTGAGCCCTCCGTAGCTGTAACGCGTTGTCGTTCCGTGGCACGGACACTCCTGTCCGTGCGTTACGCGCCTTCGCGGGGGGTGCGAAGCCACGCGGTTGTCCGAACGACTACCCCTCCCCCGTAGCTTGCTTGTGCGACAAAGGGCGACGGCTCGATCGTCATGTGGCACGGGCGCCATCGCCCGTGCGTCGTACCTGCGAAGCACTTGTCGGAACGGCCCACGGGCGAGGGCGCCCGTGGCACATTGAAAGGCTGTAAGCCGTTTGCCGTTGCCGATTGCCGATTCCCGATTGCCTGCCGCCCCCCTCAATCCCGCCGGAGGTCGTCGGCGGCGGCTTCAAGGTCCGCAAGGCCCGCGCGCATGGCGAAGTCCGCGATGGCCGACTTGCTCGTCTTCACCCCGTATTCCGTCATCAGACGGAAGCGCACCTCCTCGAGCAACTGCGCGACCGGCACGGTAAGGTAGAGCGTCACCGCAACCTTCTCGCCCTCCTGCGCCGGGGGGCGACCGATGCGCGCAGGAGCGTCCTGCGACTCAGGTTCGGGACGGCGGGCGGCCGTCTGGCCGCGAGTGGCGCGAGGGGCGGGTGCTCTCCCCCGCCTTGCGGGCTCGCGGGTTTCGGTCAGCGCCTCGATGGCGGGCTCCTCCGGTGGCGCCTCAGCCGTCTCGGTCTCCTGGCGGCTGCGCGATGTGTCGAAGAAGACGTCCTCGGGGATGTCCGGGCGCTTACGCACGGTCCATCACCTCCTGGGCGAGCTTGCGGTATGCTGCGGCGCCGGGGCTCTCCGGCCGGAAATGCACCAGCGGCGTTGCTGCAACGGTGGCGTAGTCGAAGGCGACGGTGCGCGGGATGAAGCTCTCGAAGACCTTGCCGCCGAAGTGGTCGAGCAATCGCTCGCGCACCTGGTCGGCGTGGAGTGTGCGGCTGTCATACATGGTCATGACGATCCCGAGGATGTCGAGGTCCGGGTTCGCGTGCTCGCGGACGCCCTCGATGGTGCGCAGCAGAAGCTGCAGGCCCTTCATCGCGAGGTATGAGCACTGCACGGGGATGAGCACCTCGTTCGCGGCGGTGAGGGCGTTGATGGTGAGAAAGCCCAGGCTCGGCGGGGTGTCGATGATGGCGATGATGCCATCGGCGAGGCCGTCGAACTTCTC
>JAAYJW010000409.1 GCA_012522765.1 candidate division WS1 bacterium
GAGGCGCTGCGAGGGCTGACGGGGGTAGGACGGAACGGTTGACGACAACGGCACAGGCCGGCGCACGGGCCGGCCTTTCCAACGGCAGACGACACGGAGGCATCATGATGACAATCAATCAGACGCAAACAACCCCCGGACGCTTCGGGCGCTTCGGCGGGAGATACGTCGCCGCTACGCTGCTCAATGCGCTCGAGGAGCTTGAGGCCGCATACGAGGCCGCGAAGGCCGATCCCGATTTCCACGAGGAGTATCACGCGATCCTGCGCGACTACGTCGGTCGACCCAGCCCGCTCACCTTCGCGGAGCGACTGAGCGAGCGCGTCGGCAGCCGGGTCTACCTCAAGCGCGAGGACCTCAACCACACCGGCGCGCACAAGATCAACAACACGATCGGTCAGGGCCTGCTCGCCCGGCGCATGGGCAAGCGGCGAATCATTGCCGAGACGGGCGCTGGCCAGCATGGCGTGGCGACCGCGACCGTCGCCGCCCGCCTCGGCCTGCCGTGCATGGTCTTCATGGGCGTCGAGGACGTGCGGCGGCAGAAGCTGAACGTCTACCGGATGAAGCTGCTGGGGGCGGAGGTAGTGCCGGTCGAGGGGCTGCAGGGTACGCTCAAGGATGCCTGCGACGCCGCAATGCGCCACTGGATGGGCGCATACGAGGACGCGCTGTACATCTTCGGCTCCGTCGCAGGCCCGCATCCCTACCCGACGATGGTGCGCGACTTCCAACGCGTCATCGGCGATGAGGCGCGCGAGCAGATCCTCGCCGCCGAGGGCCGCCTGCCCGACCGGCTGATTGCCTGCGTCGGAGGCGGCGCGAACGCGATGGGCCTCTTCTACCCCTTCGTTGGCGACAGCGAGGTCAAGCTGGTTGGCGTGGAGGCGGCGGGTCACGGGATTGACACCGGCCTGCACTCGGCGAGCATCTGCGCAGGCACCTACGGCGTCCTCGATGGCACCGCATCGCTGATCCTGCAGGACGAGGACGGCCAGGTGCTGCCGGTGCACTCGGTTGCGGCGGGGCTTGACTACCCCGGTGTCGGCCCCGAGCACGCTTTCATGCACGAGGCGGGCCGCGCGACTTACACCAGCGTCACAGACGAACAGGCGCTGGCTGCCTTCCGCACACTCGCCGAGCTTGAGGGCATCATCCCGGCGCTGGAGAGCGCGCACGCTGTGGCGCAGGTGCTGGCGATGGCTGATGAGCTTGGCGAGGATGAGGTCGTGATCGTGAACATCTCCGGGCGCGGCGACAAGGACTGTGAGGAGGTCGAGCGGCTCACCCGCGGGTGAGCCCGACATCATGAAGCGGATACACGACGCATTCACAGACGCACCTGCGCCCGGCGCGCTGATCATCTACCTCACAGCCGGTGATCCGACGCTGGATGATACCGTGGAGTTCGCGCTGGCGGCTGAGCGCGGCGGGGCAGACCTGATCGAACTCGGCATCCCTTACGTCGCACCGACTGCCGATGGGCCGACGATCCAGGAAGCCTGCAAGCGCGCGCTGGATGCGGGAGCGACCGTCCGCGGAGTGCTTTCCGCCGCCCGGCGGATCCGCGAGCAGTCGCAGATCTCGCTGGTGACGATGACCTGCTTCAACCCGCTGATCGCCTACGGGCTGGAGGACTACGCGCGTGATGCGCGGGAGGCCGGCATTGATGGCGTGCTGGTGAGCGACCTGCCTCCCGCGGAGGCGGGGGAGTGGTGCGAGATCGCCGCGCGGCATGACCTCGGCACGGTCTTCCTCGTGGCGCCGGACAACACCGACGCGCAGATACGCGCGGCGCTGGATGTAACGACCGGCTTCTCGTACATTATCTCGCGCCCCGGGACGACCGGCGCGCGAGCGGACATCTACGAGGGCCTGCGGGGGCTGGTGGAGCGTGTGAAGACGATGGCGCAGGTGCCGGCGGCGGTCGGCTTCGGCCTCTCGACCGGCGAGCAGGTGGCGGAGGTGCTGCAGAGCGCGGATGGAGCGGTAGTTGGCAGCGCGGTGGTGAGCGTCATCGCCGAGGGTGGCGAGGACGTGCCGGGGCGAGTGGAGGCGAAGGTGCGAGAGTTGCGCGGCGGATAGCGTGGCCGCGCTCTTGTATTGCGCCCGGCGTGCGGCGAGACAGGGTGACCCTCGCCGCGCGTCGGGCGCGATCAATGATAGCTGATGTCCGGGTGCCGTTGCCGTTTGCCGTTGGAGAGGTCGGCCCCCGCGCCGACCTGTGCCGTGAGCCGTTTGCCGTTAGCCCAGCCGTGTGGAGCGGAGGGGCTTCAGCCGCTTCGACAGCTACAGAGAACGACTGGGCGCCGCTAAAGCGCCGCCCCTCCATACGACTCCCCCCTCTCCCGCCTGCGCATGCCGTTTATGCGCACAGGGGGAGGGGGCCGGGGGGAGGGGCAGCCGTTAGCCCAGCCGTATGAAGCGGAGGGGCTTCAGCCGCTTCGAGAGCTACAGAGAACGACTGGGCGCCGCTAAAGCACCGCCCCTCTACACAGCAACGACAACGACCGCCGTTGCTCGACGCGTCCCCGCCCTACCCAACCTCCCTCGCCGTGCGCAGCGTCCGCTCCACGAGGTCGCTGATCTGCAGCCGCGTGACGCCCGACAGCGCCGTCTCGAGCGTGTCGTTCAGCGGCGCCGCGAGATCGTCGGGCACTCCACGCGAACCCAGCAGCGCGCCCATCACTGAGCCGACGGTCGCGCCGTTGCAGTCGGTGTCAAGCCCGCCCATCACCGCGATCGCCACCGACCGCCGCAGATCGCCGCCGCCGTGCCTCAGCGCCATGATGCACAGGAGCGCGTTGTTGATCGTGTGAACCTGGTGATAGTGGCCGTAGTCGGCCATGATCCTCTCCCACGTCTGTTCCCACGTCTCATCTTCCTCGCACCACTGCAGGCACCGCCGCACGGCCTCGGCGAGGCGGCAGTTCTCCGGTATCTCTGCCAGCCCCCGCGTGATGCACGCGTCAAGGTCCTCAGCACAGAGCGCCGCGGCAATCATCGCGCCGAAGAGCATCTCGCCGTAAATGCCGTTCTTTGTGTGCGAGATGCTCGCATCGCGCCAGCATAGCTCCGCCGCGAGTTCCGGCTGCCCGGCAGCGCAGTAGGCGAAGCCGTCCGCGCGTATCTGCGCCCCGATCCACTCGCGGTAGGGGTTCATCCACGTCGCCGACTCCGGCGGGCGAATCTCCGTGATGAAATTGCGCATGGCCGCGCGCTCGGCGGTGTATGTGCGCAGGAAGGGCAGGCGCTGCAGCCACTCGTTCATCACATGCTCGGGCGCAAGGTCAAGACCGTGCGCC
>JAAYJW010000410.1 GCA_012522765.1 candidate division WS1 bacterium
ACCTGATGATGCTCAAGCCGGAAAGCTGGCGCGAGGTCATCTCTGTCTCGCTCGACGGCGCCTTCCACTGCACGAAGGCGGCCATCCGGCCGATGATGCGTGGGCGCTGGGGGCGGATCGTCAACATCTCCTCAGACGCGGGCCTGATGGGCGACGTGATGCGCGCTCACTACGCGGCCGCGAAGGCGGGGCTGCTGGGCCTCACGAAGACGACCGCACGCGAGCTCGCCGGACAGGGCATTACCTGCAATGCGGTCGCGCCGGGGATCATCGAGACCGAACTGATCGCAGGCATGGATGAAAAGCGCGCAGAGGCGATGCTGGGCATGATCCCGCTCGGGCGCTTCGGCGCCGCCGAGGACGTCGCGCCGCTGGTGGCGTGGCTGTGTTCGGACGCCGCGGGCTACATCACGGGACAGACGGTATGCGTTGATGGTGGGCTCAGGATGTAGTTGTTAGTGACCGCGACCGTCTCAGATCCGTGGAACGAGTCGGCACATGCAGGCGTTTGTAGCGAAGCAATCATCTCTCCCGGATGGGAGTTGACGCTGGCGCGATGAGACAACGTGCTGTGATCACAGGGATGGGCGTCGTATCCTCGCTCGGGCAGGGCCTCGACGCGTTCTGGCAGGGGCTGATCGAAGGCCGCTCGGCAATCGCCCCCATCGATCGCTTCAGCACCGACGGCCTGCGCAACGACAGCGGCGGCCAGGTGCGCGACTTCAGCTTCAGTGCCGAGAAGTTCGGCTTTGACAGCCCACCGGACCTCGCCACGCAGTTTCTGCTCACCGCGGCGCGTGAAGCGCTACTGCGAGCCGCCATCGCACCCGCCGAGGAACGCGATCCGGGCTTCGGTGCGGTGCTGGCCACCAACTTCGGCGGCGCGAACTCGTGGGAGGAATACGTCGCGGGGTTGCTTGCCGGCGAGGTGCGCGAGGCGGCCTTCAGCGAGGCCACCTTCGGCACCGCCGCAGATCACGCGTGCGCCATCTTCGGCATCGGCGGCCCCTGCACGCTGCTCTCCGTCGCCTGCGCCTCGGGAGGAGCGGCCCTCGGAGTGGCGTCGGACATGATTCGGGGCGGCGAGGCCAACGTGGTGCTGGTGGCGGGCTACGACGCACTTGCGCCAACCCCGCTGTCGGGGCTGAGCGTGCTGCGGACGATGACCGACGAGATGATCCGCCCGTTCTCAGCCGATCGCTCCGGCACGATCTTCGGCGAGGGCGCTGCGGCGCTGGTGGTCGAGGAGATGGAGCATGCGCGCGAGCGGGATGCACGGATGCTGGCCGAGGTCCTCGGCTGGTCGGAGAACAACAACGCCTATCACATCACCGCGCCCGACCAGGGCGGCGCGGGGATGACGCGCGTGGTGCGCGAGGCGATCGAGGACGCAGGCATTGACGCACAGACGATCGACTACGTGAACGCGCACGGCACCGGCACTCAGCCGCATGACCCGGCGGAGGTGCAGGCGGTGAAGACGGTGCTGGGTGAGCGCGCGCGGCAGATCGCGATGTCGTCCATCAAGGCCGCGGTTGGGCACATGATGGGCGCTGCGGGAGTGGCGGAGGCGATTGCGACCGTGATGACAATCAACGAGGGTGTGGTGCCGCCAACGGTGAACTACCGCGAGCCGGACCCCGAGTGCGACCTCGATCACGTGCCGAACGAGGCGCGCGAGGCGGCGGTGAAGCGGGCGATCTCCATCTCCGCCGGCATCGGCGGCAACAACTCCTGTGTGGTGCTGGGGGGCGTCAACTGATGGCCGACACGAGGATAGTCATCACCGGGGTGGGCGCAGTCAGCGGTCTCGGCGCGGGCATCGAGCCGCTGCTGGAGGCGCTGCGGGAGGGCTACGAGCCCGACAGCGACCTGATGGAGGCCGACTACGACCCGGAGGAGTTCCGCGAGAGTTCGAAGACATACATGGACCCGGCCTCCGATCATGCGCTGGCCGCCTGCTGGCTGGCGGTGCGTGATGCGGGGCTTGGTTGGGAGGCGGCGTCGCATCCGGGCTTCCCCAGCGATCGCCTTGGCGCGTCCATCGGCACCGCATTCGGCACCCTCGAGTCGATGCTGAACATGACGGGCCGCGTGCAGCAGAAGGGTCTGCGCTTCGGCTCGCCGATGATCTTCACCCACGCCTTCATCAATGCCCCCGCGGCGCTGATTGCGATTGAGTACGAGCTTCAGGGCTCCAACATGACGCACTCGCTGGGCGATGCATCCTCGGCGGCGGCGATCGCCTACGCCCTGACGATGATGCGCGCGGGCAGGGCCGACCTGATGCTCGCCGGGGGCTGCGAGGCGCTGGCGGAGCCGCTGATCGCCGCGATGGATGAGCGCGAAGAGGAGAGCGTCCTTGGCGAGGGTGCAGCCGTGCTGGTGCTGGAGACTGCCGAGCATGCACTTGCGCGCGGCGCGGAGCCTCTCGCCGAGATCACCGGCGCTACCGCCCTGGCTCCCTGCAAAAATGACGCGGGGAAGAGGGCGCTGATCGCTGCGGGCACTGACACAGCACGAGTGATCGACGCCGCCACCGTCTGCGGGCACAGCTTCGGCGCATCGGTGGCGCTGTCGGCGGCATGTTGTGCGGCACTGGCTGCTGAGGCAGAAGAGCCGCTGGCGGCCATCGCGCGCGACGGTTCCGCTGCGGTTGTGATCGAGGAGTGGCGCGCATGACGGGTGAGATGCTGCTGCGGTCGTATCGCACGATGGTCCTGATCCGGCGCTTCGAGGAGGCGGTGGCGGATTGCTTCGCCGAGGGGCTGGTGGTTGGCACCGCGCACTTCTGCATCGGCCAGGAGGCCTCCGCGACCGGCACCGTAGAGGCGCTGCGGCCGGATGACATGGTGACCAGCAACCATCGGGGGCACGGGCATTTCCTCGCGAAAGGCGCCGATCCGGGGCGGCTGATGGCCGAACTCTTCGGCCGCGAGACCGGCTACGCCAGGGGCCGTGGCGGCTCCCAGCACGTCGCCGACTTCTCCATCGGCTTCCTCGGCTCGCATGGCATCACGGCCGGGATGATCCCCGTCGCAACAGGCGCTGCGCTGTCGCAGAAGCTGCTTGGCACCGGTCGAGTGGTGGTCGCGTTCTTCGGCGATGGCGCGACAGGGCAGGGCGCCTTCCACGAGGCGGTCAACATCGGCTCCGCATGGGACCTGCCGATCATCTACCTGTGTGAGAACAATCTCTACGCGATGAGCACGTCGGTAGACCAGTCGTTCCGCGTGACGAGCGTCGCCGATCGCGCCTGCGCCTACGGCATCCCCGGCGTGAGCGTGGATGGCAACGACGTGGAGGCCGTGCATGAGGCGGTCACGGAGGCCGCCGAACGTGCGCGAGGGGGCGCCGGCCCGACGCTGATCGAGGCGCGGACCTACCGCTACTGCGGGCACTCCAAGAGCGATGAGTGCCTCTACCGCACCGATGAGGAGGAGGCCTGCTGGCTGGAGCGCGATCCTCTGATCATCGCCAGTGAGCGGCTGATCGGGCGAGGTGCGGCGGATTGGGCGGCGCTTGACACGATCGAGACGGAAGTTGCCGATGAGGTGGCTGAGGCGGTGCGCTTCGCGCGCGAGAGCGCCGAGCCTGATCCCGCAACCGTGACCGAGGGCGTCTTCGCGGAGTTTGACGTGACCTGACGATGCCGGGCAGCAGATGAGGCGGGACCGCACACTGGACGAGGTCCGGGGCGGGTAGGTCGGCCTGATCGTCCCCGTCAGGGCGATCTCCAGCAGAGCGCGAACCTGAAGTAGCGGTGGCCATGATGAACGCAAGCGGCGGGGACTTCACCCGCGACGTGGCGAAGTATGACGCGTGGTATCACACTCCATGGGGCGGCTATGCCGAGTCCGAGGAGCTCCGGCTGTTGGTGGAGATGGCTCGCCCGCAGCACGGTGAGCGCGCGCTTGATGTCGGCTGCGGCACGGGCCGGATGCTCGCGCGGATGCTCTCACTCTGCGTTGACGCACATGGGACCGAGCCCGCACCCGACATGCGTGAAGTCGCGCAGTGGCGGCTGGAGCAGCTTGGGCATGACCCGGAGCGCGTGGTAGATGCGTCAGTCGAGGCGCTGCCCTTCGAGGAGCACGTCTTCGATGTCGTCACGGCGATCACGGTGCTGGAGTTCGTGGAGGATCTGCCGCGGGCGCTGAAGGAGATGGCGCGCGTCTGCCGCGGGCGCATCTTCATCGAAGCGATCAATGCCCGCTCGATCTACGGCGCCGCTATCCTGCGCGGCGAGGCGGGGGAGACGCTCTCGCGGGCACGGCTGCAGACACCGGAGGCGCTGGAGGCGCTGGTGCAGGAGCATCTGCGGCCGGAGCGGATCGAGGTGCGCACTACGCTCATCGGCGGACGCACCGAGGATTCGCTGGAGCTTGCAGTGCAGAGGCGGCTTGACCGGAGACTGAGAGACGCGCAGTGGCGCCTCGGCGGCGTGATTGCGCTTGTTGCGGAGGTGCAGACGTGATGGATGTCCCGCCGGAGGAGCGCGAGCAGAAGCTGTGGCTGGCCGAGCGCGCGGGGGAGGTGCTGGCGAGCGTTCCGATCCGGCCCGGCGACACCGTCTTCGACTTCGGCTGCGGAGCGGGAGCGTACGCGCTCCCGGCGGCGGAGATGGTCGGCGCTGAGGGCGCGGTCCATGCGATGGACTGCGACCTCTCCCGCATGGACCCGGTCGCAGATGCCGCGCATAGCAGCCTTCACGCCGTGCATGGCGATGGCACGACGCACATTCCGCTGGAGGCCGCGTCGTGCGACGTGGGGCTGCTCTACGATGTGCTGCAGAAGCTTGACGATCGGCGGGGCGCGATGGAGGAGATGCGCCGCGTTATACGCCCCGGCGGCGTGCTGTCCGTCTACCCGATGCACCTCGATCCGCAGCAGGTGCGCGCGGAAGTCGAGGCGTGCGGCTTCCGCTTCCGCGACGACTACGCCGGGCTGGTCATGCACTTTGTGAGGGAGTAGGGCCCTCCCCATGGCCCGAGCGTCCCTCTCCGCACGTCACCCGCGGTGGAGGGGCCGCACGAGGGCGGGTTGCGGAGCAAGCTGCGCGAGGTCGGCCCACCATGCATGTGAGAATGTTGGGCCGACCTCGCCATCTTCCTGCGTCAGATGGCTCGTGCGGCCCCTCCCGCGGGCCCACTTTGTGAGGGAGTGAACGCGATGGACGTCATCAGCGCACAGGTGTCGCTCTACCCGCTACGCACCGAGCACCTATCGCCGGCGATAGACGCCTTCGCGGAGGCGTTGCGCGAAGCTGGTCTGCACGTTCAGCCCGGTTCGATGAGTACGCTCGTGGTCGGGGAGGCCGACGCGCTGTTCGCGGCGCTACAGAGTGGCTTCGCCGCCGCCTGCGCCGAGGCCGAGGTGGTCATGCAGGTGACGTTCAGCAACGCGTGCCCGTGCGAGATGTAATATCATCCGGTGGCACGGACACTCCTCTGCATGCGTAATACGGGTAAAGATCGTGGTTGGGGAGTGCCTTGCACGCACGGACAGGAGTGTCCGTGCCACGGGGTGCAGGTCAGGCGTCGGTTTGCGCGATCCACTCCCGCAGCTCATCCCGCATCGGCCACTCAAGCTGGACGTGCTGCGCCCGCAGTTCATCGCGCAGATCATCCGCGGGCACGTCAGGGGCGTCCATCCCCCGCTCAAGCGCCAGCACTGCCGCCGTCCCGGCCGCCTGTCCGAGCTGCATCATCGTTCGCGACAGCCGGCAGCTTGACGCGGCGATTGCTGAGAAGCTACTCGCGCGCGACGCCACCAGCACGTTCCGCAGCCCCTTCGGCACCAGGCAGCGGAAGGGCACGCCGTAGGGCTCGCTCAGTTCCCGGCAGCCGCCGCCCTCGCCATGCAGGTCCATCGCGTGATCGGCGATGGCGATGATGTCGGCATGTCCTTGCCCCGACAGCCCCGCCAGCAGGTCGTGCTCGGTCAGGACGTACTCCCCGACCACGCGCCGCTCCTCCCGCAGGCCCACCTCCGGGGCAATCCACGCCAAGCGGTATCCGCGGAATTCCGGGAACTCGCTCTGCACGTAGTGCCAGTGCGCCAGCAGCCGGCGGCGGCATTCCTCGTAGAAGGCGGCGCTGGAGCGATATTCTGCGGTCGGCAACATGTTCATGATGTAGCCGCCACGCGGCGCCTGCACCGCGCTCACCGACGGGAAGCGCTCGCGCCACCAGCACTCGGCGGGAATGTCGTCGGGCAGGGGCTCAACGCGGTCGGTGTCCGCTGGCATGATGCGGTAGATGAGCGTGGCGGCATTCGTGGCAATGGAGGATGCCTTCCCGTGGCACGGACACTCCTGTCCGTACACCTGAGGCGCATGGGGCTCTCCGAAGCGGTCGCGCCAGTCGCGCCCGGCCATCATCTCGCAGCCCACCGCCGCGCAGAGCGCCCCGTCGCCCGTGCAGTCAAGGAACGCCCGCCCGCGTACCTCAGTGCCGTCGCTGAGGCGGATGTGCTCTACGCGTCCATCAGTCGCCTCCGCGCCGACCACCGCTATGCCCATCAGCACCTCCACGCCAGCCTCGCGGAGCATCTCGCACGCGACCTCGGCGTATGCGTCCGGCTCGAAGACCACGCCGTGCAGCGTCTCCCGTGCGAATTGTTCGTCCTCGCGCAGCGAGCGCATGCCGTGGCGCTGGAGGGTGTTGAGATAGCCGACGGCGCGGTCCATGACATGCTCGCCACCGGGGAAGGGCGCCTCGCCGGGGCGCGGCATGCAGATGTGCCGACCGTAGGAGTAGCAGGCGACGGCGTCGGGGCGCTCGCGCAGCGCGAGGTATATCTCGAAGGGGACGCCGGTCGCGCCCGCGACAGGCTCCCAGGTGGAGACGCCCGCGCGCACGGCCGTGCCTCCGATGGTGGGGGAGCGCTCGATCAGCAGCACCCGTGCGCCAGCCCTCTCAGCCGCGAGGGCCGCGCCGATGCCGCCCGACCCGGCGCCCACGACCGCGATGTCAGTGCCTCTGCGCATGCTTCGGCCTCGCCCTTCACTCTCCCTGAATGCGGATGCCGAACGACAGCGGGCGGTCAGGTCTTCGCGCAGAACTCCCGCTGAACCTCCTGAAGCGGAAGGTCATTACTACCAGCCGAGGCCGTCGGGGATGCCGGCCTCGCGAACATCCCGATGCAGCAGGGTCGGGGGAAGGTGCCACAGCCTCCAGTGCGGAAACACCAGCAGGGGCGTTCATCTCCATGTCGTCACGTACCGTCTGGGTGGGATTTCAGATGCCCGGTGCGCTGTTACTCAGCTTTGGTGGCTATCCCTACACGTCAAGCAGTCTCACGCCCGACAACGGGCTTGCGAACCTCGCGGGTGCTCTCGCCGAGGTTGGCGTCGAGGCGCGCATCCTCGACTTCGGCACCGTCTCGACGATGCGCCGTCTCTTCCCGCGCGAGTTGACCGAGGCGTTGCGCCCGGCGGCGACGGCGCTGCTCGGTGGTGGTGGCGGCAGTGGTCCCGATGAGGAGACGCAGCGCAAGCTCATGGGCATTGATACAGCCCTGCAGCAGCATCAGACGCGGGAGATGCACGCGATCGCCGAGGAGGTCGTGGAGGAGGTCCGCAACTCCCGCCCCGACTTCGTCGGCATGAAGCTCTGGAATGGCGACGGCTTTACCGGCAGCGTCATCATCGCCGAGCGACTGCGCCATGAGTTCCCGCATATGCCGATCTACGCCGGAGGGCCGCAGTCGTCGTGGTTTGGTGGCGGGATCTACCGGAGGACCAAGGCCTTCACCTGTCTCACCGACGGCGAGGGGGAGCGGGTGATCAAGCTGCTGGCGAAGCATGCCGCGGGGCGGATGGAACTCGAGAGTATCCCTGGGATTACGTTCCTCGACGGCGGTGTGCCCCGCAGTCTGCCGAGGGCCGAGGGTCTCGATCTGGATGAACTTCCCGAGCCGATCTACGACCCCGAGCAGTATCCGGCGATGGCCGGGAACGAGAAGATCAAGGTCATTGTGATCGATGACAGCCGCGGCTGCCCCCAGAGCTGCGGCTTCTGCACCCACCCGGTCGAGAGCGGCAGGAAGCTGCGCACCGCCAGCGCCACCGTGCTGGCGGACCGGATGCAGCGGATTGTGCAGCAGCACCACATCCATGCCTTCCGCTTCGCGGGATCGTCAACTCCGGGCAGGCTGATGGCCGAGGTGGCCGATGAGATCATCCGGCGCGACATGGACGTGAGCTTCACCAGCTTCGGCCACTTCGCCAGCGCGCGCCCCGATCACTTCGAGCGGATGGCGCAGGCGGGCTTGCGCGCGATCTTCTTCGGCCTTGAGTCGGGTTGCCAGGAGGTGCTCGATCGGGCAGTGCGCAAGGGAATCAACCTCGATGAGGTGCGCGCGACTGTTGAGCGGGCGCAGGGGGCCGGGATCTTCGTGGTCGCCAGCATGATCGTGCCGCTGCCGTTCGACACTGACGAGACCATCGCGCGTAGTCTGCAGATGGTGCTGGAGACGCGGCCGGACTCGGTGCCGGTGCAGTTCCCGGGAGTACTTCCCGGGACGCCGTGGTGGAATGAACCCGAGGAGTACGGCTTCAGCTTCTCTCAGGAAGAGATGATTGACCGGGGGCTGGATTACAAGATCAAGCTGCTCTTCCCGCCCTCAATGTGGGAGGCGCCGCCGTACAGCCTCAACGGCAAGGATTTCCGGCAGTTCAGCCAGGCGACGATGAAGTTCGCGGCGGACCTGGAGGCGGCGGGGGTCCTCACCGCCGTCCCCGACGACAACGTGCTGATCGCCGAGGCCGCGGGCATGACACCCCGCGAATACCGCGACGCCACCCGGCTGTGGTGCACCATCGGAGATGCCGAGGCGATGGGGCAGATGGTGGCTAACGCCAACCGGAGCATTGTGCGGCGGTAAGATTACGAGGCGGCAGGCCCTACGCTTCGGCTCTGCCTCCTGCGACCAGTTCGTCCACGATGTGGCACAGTCTCTGCAGGTCGAAGGGCTTTTCGAACGCCATGTCGGCCTGATCGAGTGCGGCAGGCTCGGCCTCCTCGAGAAATGCGCTGAGCAGGATCACGCGCGTGCGCGGCTCAAGCTCCTTGAGGCGCGCGGCGAGATCGGTGCCGCTCATCCCCGGCATGCGCAGGTCCGTGATGACCACCTGCGGTGTTTCGTGCTCGTCATTCTTCAGCGTCTCCTCGAAGATCGTCATGGCCTCTTCGGCGGACGTGGCAGTGACGACGCTGTACCCGTTCGCCTGCAGCACCTCGCGCGTCACCACCAGCATGCCGGGTTGATCGTCAACCACCAGCACAACCGGGACGGGCGGCGCCGCATCTTCCTCGTCGCGCTGGTGGATCGGCAGGCGGACGCTGACGCTGGTGCCTCTACCGGGGCTTGAATCGAAGCTGATCGCGCCGTTGTGCTGAGCGACTACCTTGTGTGCCACCGTGAGGCCAAGGCCGGTGCCTCGCTCGCCCTTGGTGGTGAAGAACGGTTCGGGTAGCCGGACGAGGACGTCCTCGGGCATTCCGCAGCCTTCATCCACTATCTGCGCCACCACCCAGTCTCCCTCGAGGCGGCTGCGCACGATGACGCGCCCATGCCGCTCGCTCTCCTGCATGGCGTGGTAAGCGTTAATCACCAGGTTGGTGAAGAGAGTGCGCAATCCCGCCGGGCTGCCGTCTATGGCCGGGACGTCGCCAAGGTCGAAGACGAGTTCGACGTTGTCGCTCGATTCCACGCGTCCCCGGCTCAGTTCCACCGCGGCGCGGAGAATCTCGTTGAGGTCCACACGCTCCACGGGCTCGTAGGGACTGGTGCTCGCGAGGGCCGAGATCCTCTCCAGCGCCTCGCCGCCGTCACGGGCGGCGAGTGCTATCTGCTGCAGCCCGTCAACGAGAGTCTGCGGGTCGAGCTGATGCGTCTCATCGAGATCGAGCAGCATGATCTCGATGCGGAAGAGGATCGTCGAGAGGAAGTTGTTGAGGTCATGTGCCACCTCTGCGGCCACTTCGCCGATGGAACTGAGCCGCAGCACCTCGTTGAGCTGGCCCTCGATCGAGCTGTGGGCTGATGCGAGCCCCTCCGCGAGCGCGGAATTGCCTCCCAGCGGCCGGCCGCGATTGCCGGCGAGCTGATCGGAAAGCTGCGAGATCGTGCCACTGAGTTGCTCGAGCAGCAGTTGACCCTCGCGCTGCTCGCGACGGCGTGCCATGGCCCGCTCGACAACCGCCTCGACCTCAGCGACCCCGAACGGTTTGGTGATGTAGTCGAGCGCGCCGAGGCGCATGGCCCGCTGGGCGCTCTGCACGGCGGCGTAGGCGGTGATCATGGCCACCTCGCACTCCGGTGCCACCTCCTTTATCCGCCTCAGCACCTCCGTCCCCTCCATCTCGGGCATGCGGATATCAAGGAACACCAGGTCGGGTGCGCTCTCCCGGATCAGCTCCAGTGCCTCAGAGCCCCTGGAAGCGACCCGCACCTCGTGATCCTGGTTCAGGATCATGCGTAGTGATTCTCTTGGTCCAGCCTCGTCGTCCACGACGAGAATACTCGCGCGCATCTACGACACCTCCTGGTCCAACGGCACCCTCGCAGGCGCCACGGGCAGAGCGACACGCATTGCCATCCTACCTTCTTCATGCCACGCGTCCACACGTCCATGCTGACTGGAGATGATCTTCTGGCCGATCACCGGCCCAAGGTCGCTGTCGGGGTCCTGCATCGCATGCAGCGGATCGAAGACGGTACTTGGGTCGAAGCTCCCGTTTACCCGCGTCCGCCGCGACATGAGGATCAGCAACTCGCCGCTGTCGTCCTCGTTGCGCACGACCTCGACCTCCACCGGGGAGGGCTTCGAACCGGCCAGATACGCCAGCAGATAGCTGAATGCATCGCAGGTAGGCCCCGGATCCACCATCACCGGCGGGAGATCCTTCGCAAACTGCAGGTCGAACGACTGCCGCTTGATCTCCTCCGCCATCGGCAGCGTCTCCAACGCTCTCTCCAGCAGATCGTTGACGGACATACTCTCGACATGCGGCTCCGGCTCCTCTACCATGCGCAGCAGGTTCTTTAGCATCTCATCGAGCTTGTCTATCTCGGGCAGGACCGTCTGCGACCAGAACTGTGCGAGGCGCTCATCGGGCCTCCGGCCGCTCATTAACTCCGCGTAAGTCTTCACCGCCGTCAGCGGGTTCTTGACCTCATGGGCTATGCGCCCGACGATGCTGGTGAGCACATCAAGCTGTTCGCGCCTGTTGCGCTCAAGCGCCAGTTCGCGTTCGGCGGTGATGTCGTCGAGCAGCAGCACGCTGCCCAGGATCTCGCCTGAGAGACCGTGCACACGCGAGGTGTTTACGCGGAGCGTGGTCCCTCCTCCGCGGATATGCACCTCTTCGCAGATCACGTCGTCACCTTCTGAACGCAGCGCGCCGTAGAGCATGTCGCCGAGGGGGGAGGGGAGTGCTCGCAGATCGGAGCCCTCGATCGATCCCCGCTCCAGCCCCAGCACGTGTGCCGCGTAAGGGTTGCAGACCGCAATGCGCTCATCGTTACCCAGCGTGATGAGGCCCGCGCCCATGCTCTCCACGATGCTGTCGGTGTATGCCTTCGACCTCGCAAGCTCCTGGTGCAGCTCAATGCCCTCGGCAGCGAGCGCCACATGGTTCGCCACAGAGAAGAGCGTCTCGATCTCGCTGCCGGTGTAGCGCTCCCCCAGCACCTTCTCGCCGAGGATCAGGATGCCGGCGAGTCTGCCGCGCACCATCAGGGGCAGGGCGATCTGCCCGCCGAAGAGATCAAGCTCGCGCTGCACTCTCACGGCGCCCTTGCGATCCGCCCAGCCGGATAGTTCGGCGAAGGTCAGCACGCGGCGATTGCGGCGGTACCATGTCGGGAGCGCGTCCACCGGGCTCAGGCGCCCGTCCGCCACTACTTCCCCACGGATGCCCCTGTGGCGATGGACATGCAGATTGCCGTCCGCCGCCTCCTCCCAGAGGAGGCAGTAACTGGCGCACTGTATGAACTGGCTGACTGCGTCCACGCAGGCATCGAGGAGCCGGTCGAGATCGAAGCCGCCGGTGAGGCCGCTGATGAGCCGGTTGAAGGCATCGAAGCTCTGCGGTCGCCGCTCATCGGCGCGCAGGACCGAGTCTGTCTGAGCAGTGGACAGGTCTATCTGCTCCATCTCGCCGCGGAGCCGGGCGGTCTCCACCGCCTGGCTCAGCAGTTGGTTGCGATCGTCCACCGCCGCATCGGAGCGGATCCACAGGTCGGGAGCGGCGAGTGCCTCCAGCCGCATACGCTCGACCACCTCGTCGGGGGCGATGGTTACCAGCAGCGCCTCCCCGGCCTGTGCGCGGACCCGCTGGAGCGTCTCGATTTGCTCATCGGTGACGCGGGTGATCTCGCAGACCACCAGATCCGCCGGCACCGACTGCAGCAACTCGACAGCGGCTTCGCGGCTCGCCGCCTCCAGCACCGTCGCTCGGTCCCCAATGGAGTCGCGCAGATGGCGCCCCCACTCCTGGCTCAGGTTCGCCGTGATTGTCACTATCATCTACTTTTCACCGGCCGTGGATGCGACTAATGATGCCGTCAGCGGGATTTCGACGGTGAATGCCGTGCCCTCGCCCGGCCCCGAACTTACGCTGATCCTGCCGTTATGCTCCTCGATGATCGTCTGGCAGATCGCGAGACCGAGTCCCGTCCCCTGCGCCTTCTTACTCACAAAGGGACGGAATATCTCCTCCGTCTGATCCGGCGGAATGTAGCTGCCGGCATTGTGGACGCGAACGGATGCGACAGGTGTGCCTCGCTCGCCGACTCTCTGGGCAAGCGACAGCGTCACCACGCCATCGGGCGGCTCGGCATCCACCGCATTGCGCGCGAGGTTCAGCAACGCCTGGTGCAGGCGCGTCTCATCGCCCATCGGCCACGCCTCAAGCTCGCCCAGGTCGAGGCGTAGCGCGATCCCCTTCTTCTCGGCCATGCCCCCCATGGATCGCATCACCTGCTCGCAGAGGTCCCGAAGATCCACCGGCTCCACAACCGCCTCGGCGGGCTTTGACAGCGTCAGCAGATCGCTCACCAGTTTGTCGATGCGGCCTATCTCCTGCTGCGCCACCGTCAGGAAGTTCGAGCGGAAGTCAGGGTCGTCCAGCCGCCTCGGCGCGAGTTCCGCGAAAGTCCGGATCGCCACCAGCGGATTGCGTATCTCGTGCGCCATGCCCGCGGAGATCACGCGGATAAGCTGCAGGCGCTCGGCCTCCTGCCTCTCGCGATCCAGCTCCTGTATCAGTGTCAGGTCGCTGATGACTGCGACGGCGCCCTGTGAGGCCTGTCCCTCGCCCGTCAGGGGGGAAGTGCTGCAGCCGATGGGTATGACGCGATCCTTCCCCTGAATGTCCACCTGGCGGCTCGAGAGGATCTGCCCGCTGCACAGGCTCTCGCGGATACAGGCGGCGATCCCATCCGGCAGCAAGTCGATTGACGACCCTCGCGCCTCCTCCATCTCGATCTGAAACAGCCGCTCCGCGGCCGCATTGAACACGAGGATTCGTTCCCGGTCGTCGGTAACTATAACCGCGTTGTCCATCTGAGTGAGGATCCGCTCATTGAAATCCTTCAGCGCTGCCGTCTCCGCGTAGAGATCGGCATTCCGCAGCGCCAGCGACGCCTGCAGCGCCATGTCGGCAACAAATCGTAATTCGCCATCGGAGTACATCTCGCCGCTTCTCTTCGGGCCAATCCCCACCACACCGATCAGTTCATCCTCCCAGATCATGGGCGCCACGAGCTGCACTTCCAGTTGATCCATCGCTGCCGAAAGCTCCACGGAGTGCTCGAGAGACACGAAGCGAAAGATGTGGTCTCGCGTGAGCATTCCTCTGTCGCGCGCTACAAGCTCAAGGATGGGATGATCGCGTTCAATAGGGGCCGCTTCCCGGGCATCACCGTTGCCGCGACCATCCTTGAGCGTCACACGTGGGATGAAGAGATCCACCTGGGGCGCCCAGGTGTAGACGCTCACCCGCGACGGCTCGATGGCATCGTTGAGCGAACGCGCGAGCAGATCGAGCAGTTGCTCGACATCGAGCGTGCGCAGGATCTGCGACTCAGTCTCGGCCTGCACGACCGCTGGATCGGCGCCGGTACGGCCCCACTCCCGCATGCGCCCCGTGATGCGTTCGTGGATGAGCACGATGATCATGCCCATTACGAGGCCGGCGATCATGTAGACCAGCGACATCGCGAAGCTGTGCGCCCGCATGTAGGGCGCGGCCAGTGAAAGTGCCGCAACCCCCAGTGCCAGGACGACGGATACCGATAGTGAGGAGACGGCCAGCCGGCGGAGGGCGACACCCGGCCGCATCAGCCGATGCTTGGCGATTGCGTAGCCCATCCCGGCCTGCGTGCTCAGAAGGCCGACGGGCCCCCACCCGCTCCAGTCGGTGCCGCCGCCCAGAAGTGGGATGACGATGATGGTGACCAGGCCCCACAGATGAGTGCCCGCCAGGCCGATCAGCACCCACGCGACCTGCACGCGCTGGACACCCGAAAGGCGCATCACCTTCCGCAGCAGGACTACGTCCGCGTAGAGCAGCGCGCCGAGCGAGAAGAGGCCGAAAGGGATCAGGGGCCATCCGTACTGCACCTGCACTATCCCTTGAGAAAGCTCGATCGAATGGTACAGGTTGGGGGCGATGGATACGGTCGCCACGGCCATCCCACAGGCGTATAAGGCCAACCGGCGTCTGGACAGCGCGTAGTCGATCTTGTCGGGGAAGACCCAGACGAAGTCAACCACGGTGCAGATGGCCATGGCGCCGAATGGGTGCGTGAGCCGCAGGAAGAGGCCGGCCTCAGAGGCGGTGTTCGCGGACATGACGAGGTAGATGACGAAGGTCCATGTACCCGCGAGGGCCGCATGGACGCCGAAGATGCGGTTCCAGACACGATCGGGCGTGCGCTGATAAACGGCGATGCCAAGACAGATGGCACCGATGGCCGTTATCAGCAGCGTCGCCAGATTGAGGTTCACGCAGATGCCTCCATCGGCTGGCCTGCAATGCCCACCCCGCCCGAACTCACCCCTGGTCAGTCTCGCTGAAGCGGCGCAATATCATGGCGGCGTGAGTGCCGCCGAAGCTGTGGGAGTTGGTGATGACCGTCTCGATGCGCGCACGCCGAGCCCGCAGCGGGACGTAGTCGAGATCACACTCAGGGTCTGGCTGGTGGAGATTGATGGTCGGTGGCACGACACCCTCCTGCATCGCCATGCAGGAGGCCGCCACCTGCCAGACGCCTCCGGGCCCGAATGGCTGCCCGGTGACGCCCTTTATCGAACTGACCGGAATGTTGTAGGCTCGCTCCCCAAGAACACGCTTCGCCGCGCGGGTATCGGCGCGGTCATAGTCCACGTTGGCGATCCCGTGGGAGCAGAAGTAGTCAACGTCGTCCGGAGCCAGATGGGCCTGCAGCAGCGCCAGTTCGAGCGCCTTCGCCAGTTCCACGCCGCTTGGGTCGGGCATGATCAGGTGCTGGCCCTCTGTCGAGGTGCCGTAGCCGACTACCTCGGCGTAGATCGTGGCGCCGCGCTCCATCGCGTGCCACGCCGTCTCAAGCACCAGTGCCCCCGCTCCCTCGCTGAGTGCAAGCCCGTTTCGCGTGATATCGTAGGGCCTCGACGCCTTCTCCGGCTCCTCGTTGTACTTCGTCAGCACCCCGGTCTTGCACAGCGCCGACATGGCGACCGGGCCGACCGATGCCTCGCCCGCGCCGACGATCATCAGGTCCGCTTGATCGTTGCGTAGAATCTCGGTCCCGACATTGATGGCCTCGAGACCGGTGGTGCAGCCGGATGAGACGCTTGTGTTGGGGCCGCGGAGGCCGAGGCCGATGAACACATGAGAGGTCGCCGCATGCGCCCCGATCTGCACGCAGTCGGTGGTGCTCATCCCGTCGTAGCCAGACTTCAGCCAGCGGCTGTAGATATCGTCGGCAACGTTGCCATTGCCGCCCATGCTCGACCCGAAGACGGTGCCGGCGCGAAATGGCTCGACGCGGGAGAGGTCAATACCACTGTCCTCAACCGCCATGAAGGCGGCGCCGACGCTGTAGTGCGTGAATCTGCCCGCGCGCCTCGCTTCAGCGTGCGTCATGTAAACCGTGGGATCGAAGTCCGTGATCTGCCCCGCCACCCGGGAGGAGAGGCGCTCGCAATCGAAGCCCGTAACGTGCTTGATACCCGACCTGCCGTCGCGCACGGCCTCCCAGAACGCGGTCTTGCCCATACCCGTGGACGAGACGACGCCGATGCCGGTTATCACGACCCGCCGCTTCAGATCCTGCCTGTTCGCGCGCACTCGACTACCCCCGAGCACTACCAGTACTTACCGACCTCAAGTTGATGTGTGTCCGAACCGCCCAGCATCTCGCCGACCGAATCATCGTTCCAGTCGCTGATGAACGCGTAGTTGACAACCCAGCCGTCGCGGCTGTAGCCCGCGCCGAGCGTCAGGGCGCCGTCGCTGCTGCCGGCGCGAACCGCAACACCAGGCGCGGCGCTGTACTCAAGCCCGAGGTGAAGCCCCTCAGCTTCGCCCTCGAAATCGCCATCCTTCGACGTCAGTTGCATCCACTCAATCGCGCCGAGTAGCTTTTCATCAATCCGCCCGGAGACGCCCAGCGCCCACTCGGTCGAGGTGAAATCGAACTCCGCATCAGGCTGACCGGCCATCTGCATGGTCACGTCCTCTTTGTAGTGATCGAGGACGAAGCCCGCGAAGCCTTCGGGCGCGAACTGATAGAGCGCGCCGACGCGGCCGCCGAAGGTCGCCTTGCTGTCCCAGCGGACGATAGTGTCACCGGTCAGCGGGTGGGTAAGCTCCGACTTCGTCTTCAGCATCGGCGCCAGGCCCACACCCACCAGCCACTGGTCGGAGAGCCGGTGGCCGTAGTGGAAGGCCACGTCCGTCTCATTCACGGTGCCGGAGAGGGGGCCAAGCGGCGTGGTGAAGGTGCCTTCGTTCGAATCCAGCAGGAAGCCTAGAATCTGGTAGCCCTTGCCCTCGCCAAGCGTATCGGCATACCACGCCTGAGTGCCTTTGAGCTTCAGGCCGTTGTCGAAGTCTGTGCAGGAAAAGCGGACGGCAGCCTGCGCGCCGTCCAGCGCACCTGCGAAGGCCGGATTGGGAAAGCCGATATCCTGTACGCAAGAGGTCATCCCGCCCATGCCGAACTGGCGGGTGGTAGTCGCGGTGGGCAGGGAGAACAGGTGCGGAAGCCCGTAGCTCTCAGGTCCCTGCGCCCACGCGGGGATCGTCAACAGTGTAATCAGGGCCAGCATGACGAGAAGCTTAGTCGAGGTCGCTCCTCCGTCCGTACTCTGGATCGTGCACGTACGATCGGGTACTCCCCCTCGGACGGGGTCTGAAAGCCGCTGGCTGCGCATCTTACTGCCTCCCTCGAGTTCGTTCCAGGCTGCGATCGCGGCGCTGCGCAACGTCCGGTTGTTCGCCCGATGAGAACAGGCTACAGGCATCCGGAGGCGACACCTGCTCATCACCATGATTATTGTATACAATGTGGCAGCGGAATGCAATAGGAGGCTGTGACGCCGGTAACGATACTACGGAGCTACCGGCGCCCCGGGGCGGTACTTTCTCGTTTTCGAAGAAACGCGGGACATCGCCGGTCACAAAGGAGCGCGCCCCCCCGTGGCGAAACTCCCCGCGAGCGGAGACTGATGCGTGCAGGAGCCCCTGAGCATGAGCGCTGGCAACCCGGTTCTGCGAATGCTGCTTCTGGCACTGATGCCGGCTGTGGCGCTGGCCGACCAGCAGCAGGGGCTGCTGGAGCAGTGGACGGTGAGCGGCACCGCCCCCGTCGCCGTCACAATCCCCGGTGAGCGGGCCGGTGGTGTGGCATGGGCGCGGCCACTCGGTGGCGAGTGGATCAGGCTCGAGTCCGAGTGGCATGAGGGACGCGCGCGCCTGATTCTGGGCCCCACGGAGATCGGCGGCGGGCGCGCGCTGGTCGTGCTCGATCCACCCGAGTGGCTGGCGCTGGAGGACGCGGGACCGCCCACTGTCGAGCGCTTCGAGGTCGGTGGCGCTGACGCAACGGGGCAGCACAGCGTCGGCCTCGGTTGGCTGGAGGAACTGCCAGAGAGCATCGTCCTGAGTGTGCGGGACGATGCCAATCCGATCGATCGCGACACGATTAGCGTGCAGACCGCGGCGGGCACTTTTCGGCCGCGTGATTCGGGAGTGGAGTTCGCCCCCGACGGGCCGCGTGCCGGGACGCTGACGGTGCTACCACGGCAGATCGCGGGTCTGGCGGAACTGGTGCAGGCCACGATTGCGCTGGTAGTTGATGATTTCGCCATCGATGAGGAGCAGACGCGGCGAACCGTTACGTGGCAGCTATCCCCCCGCCGCAGGCTCGATGACGGGACGATCCTCGCGGTTGACAGCACCACCTCCTCCGCGGGGTGGCAGCAGTGGTGGGTGATCGCCGACGGGGTGCCGATGACCGAGCAGGACGGCTCCACCGCCGGCAAGACGTGGCTCTCGGAGCAGCATGAGCGCGAGCACTGGCTGCGCTGGGAGTTCCCGGAGCCGCGCGAGGTCAACGGTGTGCGCCTCCACTGGCCGTGGTATCAGGTCTGGCGCACCTCGCGGGAGTATGACGTGCAGACGTGGGATGGCGAGCGGTGGGTACCGCAGGTCGAGGTGCGGGATCAGTCGGAGCAACCGATGAGCGAGCATCGTTTCGCGCCGGTCACGACGACCGCCGTCCGCGTGCTTCAACGGCCGATGGGCGGACAGGCAGAGCGCCTCGACTATATGTGGCTCGCGGAGGTGGAGGTGCTGGTACGGGAGTAGCCTGTGCCCGTGCCACGGACACTCCTGTCCGTGGGCCAAACAGACAGAACTCGACGGACAGGAGTGTCCGTCGCACGGAATGGCACGCGGATTAGCCCGCCGGCCCCTCCTCGAAGGCCTCATGCACCTCCGCTGTCCATGCACTGATCTCTTCCCAGTCGCGCATGTCGTGGCGGCCGGTGGTGGGCCCGCCCTGGCTGCCAACTACGGCCTTCATGATCAATCGCATCGCGATGTTGTAATTACTGAAGTCAATCACGCCGCCGAAGGCGCCGACTGAGACAGGTGTGATCGCCGGTGCGTACTTCGGCAGCACGTTCAGCATGCCGCGCACCACCGTCTCCCGCTGGTCATCTATACCCGCCGCACCGCTGGTGTGGAAGTAGGCGACCGGGTGCTCGGCCAGCTTCTGTCCGAACCGGCGCAGAAACTCCTGCGCAGGCTTGAGCCAGTTCCCGCCCCAGACGGGCGCCCCGATGATGAACGCATCGTAGTCGCCGAGCGTCTTCAACTCACGGCAGCGCGCGACATCGACCTCTGCACCCTGTTCGCGGAGCGTCTCGGCGATCTTCTCAGCGACACCGACTGTGCTGCCATGTGCCGTCTCATACGCAACCAGGATCTTCACCGCACTCGCCTCCGGTATCCGAATGGCACACGGGCGGGAATTCCTCGGCAGGTGCCGCGACACCTTGCGGCCAATCTTCCACACCACTCGCTATCCAGATCGAAAGGGGCGTGCGGGATGAACTCTCAGGCCATCATCCTCTCCCTGCTCGCGGTCCTTACTCTCGCTTCAACCTTGTTCGCGGACGAGCCGAAGCGCTTCCGTGTCCCGCCGGAGGCGATGCGTCCCGAGATCGGCTTCGCATATACGGCGAGCATGGAGTTCGGCGAGGAGGGCGACAAGGGCACCGGTAACGCCTCGCAATTGATGGTCTTTGAGGACGGCAAGCAGCTTGGCCCGCCGCACGCCCTGCATGCGGACATCCGCGAGAAAGGAGAGGGCCGCTTCTCCCACTGGACCCGCGAGGGCCTCTACTTCTCCGCGTCAGACAACAGCGATCCGCGCACGAACGGGCGCGTCTACGAGGTCGCCTCGACCGATCCGATGAGCATCCTCGGCGGCATAGAGGCTCTGCCGAGCACCCGGCGCGAGCATGTGCAGGAGATCACCTCGAGCAGCGCCGAGTATGGCATCGACATGGGCGGCACGCTCGACATGGAGAACACGCTCACAGTGGCCTCCAGCAACTACCGCATCGCCTTCCAGCCGAACATCCAGCTTTCCATCGAGAACGTTGGCGACACGCCGGTAATCAACCCGCGCCTCGTCATCAATGACCGCGGGAACTGGTACACCTTCGATTCGCTGCTGGAAGAGTACACCCGCGGAGCCGAGACCGATCAGGACAGGGTCTACCTGATCTGGCAAAACATGCGCGTGAACCTCTACCACGAGACGCCACTTTTTGCCGGAGATGAGCCGCATGACCCGGTGCGGCTGATGAACATCTTCGGCTTCAATCTCTGCGATGACGCTGGCAACTCAGGCTGCTCGCTCTACCACCACGGCGGCTTCCCCGGTTCGCAGAACCGCGCGCTCCACGGACATGTGCAGTGCGAGGCTCTCGTTGACGGCGAGTTCCAGTTCATGGACATCGACATGGACGCGTTTTACCTCGACCGCGAGAACGAGATCCCGGTCTCGGGCGACGCCATCGCCCGCGATCACGACCTCGCCCGCCGCGAGTTGAACTACGGGCCGGAGGCTAACAGCTTTGTGCCGAGCGAGGGTCCCGCAGCGCTCTTTGGCGATGATGACGGCGCCGCCTATCCCACCCTTCGCGGCCATGAGATCGCCTACACCCTCCGCCCCGG
>JAAYJW010000411.1 GCA_012522765.1 candidate division WS1 bacterium
CCCCTGCGCAAATGTCAAGCCCCTTGTCCGCCTCGAGATCTATCAGGTTCACCTTGTCGGCTGTGGCGATGACTGAGCCGCTCGGGCCGAAGAGAAAGAACGTGTTGTAGACGCGCCCGCTGTCCTCGTTGACGTGAGGCAGGAGCGTCGTGCCTGCGGCCATATGAACCTGATGTTCGGCGGCGAGTTCGCTGAAAGTGCTGATGTAGACCTCGCGCATCCGCTCGGCCATGGCGAGAAGCAGCGCGCGCGGCAGGGAGTGCTGTCTTCGGATCAGCACAGGCAGGATGGCGCGAAGGTTACGGAGCGCGATGGCGATCATCGCCTGCTGCAGCGAACCCGCCCGGCAGGCGAAACCCGTGCCGAGAGCGGCCAATCCGGTGCCAACATCTTCCGGGAAGACGATCAGGTCCGGCGCATGCGCCATCGCGCGCTCGCAGTCGAGCGCGATCTGCCGCCGAAACTGCTTCTCGTTGCTGAAGAAGCGGAGGCCCGATTGAACTGCCGCTATACGGATCTGTGGTCTCATGATTTCGGTTGCTTCACTGCAAGACAGCTACCGTTCGCATAGGATGCCTCCTCAGCGGCGCCGTCCATCCCGGAACGCATTTTGACGAGCACGTGGAGAGGAGTGCTAGTCGGATCGCCTGATTGAATTCTCTGGCAGAGCGGCGTATACTCCACGGCGTCCACCACGGAACCATCCGGAAGCAGGTGACGGTATGCGCCGGCTGCTCACGCACGCATTGGGTTTCCTCGTCGCGATGACTCTCGCGACGCCAGGTAAGACTGACGTGCTTACCTACCAGCAGACGTTCGACTCGGGCTGGGAAGGCCGCACGATCATGGTAGATATGCCACAGTTCGACCCGATCTATGGTGTCCTGAACAGCATCTCGTTGACGGTGGATCAGCGGAGCAGCGTGACATACGCGATCGACAATGACACCGTCTATGATAGCTACGCAGCTTCCGTAGAACTGGCCACTTACCACGTGGCTATGGCCTCCTCGTATACTGAGCATGTCTATGCCATCATCCATGCAGACGATGGTGACGGTCCTGGACTACAGAGCGGTGGACTTGATTACGTCACCGGCACGGTCGGCTTCGACTGGCTCAACCAGCAGTCATTGTTCTGGGACACGGATCTCGAGACCGCTATCGGCACCGGAACGTTAGCTTTCCCTTCCGTCCCTGTCGGTGAGACATTTGGGTTCTACCTGACCGAGTCGGCCGTTCTTGATCGCATGTACGAGCAACAAATGACCCTTCATTACGATTACACGTCCGAAAACGAAGCGGTCCCGGAGCCGGGCACCCTCATGCTTCTTACCTGCGGTCTCGGCATCGGCTTGCTGCGCCGAGTGCGGCGGAACTAACGAACAGTTCAGACACCGAAGCTCATCGTGCCCGCTGGCCAGTGGCCGGCGGGCGTATGTGATTCTGGCTCCCCCACGTGAACGGCGACATGGTGTGCGAAGTTCGTCATTCGGCCATACTCGTGCGACATTATGTGTTGACGATTCACCATGCAGTGACTAAGATGAAGATGTCGCGTGTCAGGGGCGCGCGATCACTGTGTGCGGTCTCTGTCTCTGTATCCCTCCAGGGTGGTTCGACTTGAATGTCTATGTGGAGGGGCCGGTCGCCAGCAGCGCGTTTCATCTACTGACGGTCATTGACTTCCTCAGCCTGGCGGCAGGCACCTACCTCCTCCTAATTCTGCACGAACGGCGTCGCCGCCTCGGCTATGTCGTCACTGCGATAGGACTTGGTGTGCTCGCGCTGCAGATCGTGCCTGAGCATGTCGCCATGCCCGCGGAGTCACTACGCTTCGCCGGGGGCACGCTCACCCTTTTGATAGCAGGCCTGTTGATCGTCTGGGGCACGCTATCGCTGCTTGGAGATGAGCCCCGTCGCAGGCGCCTCTCCCCGTCGGCCCGCGTTTTTCTCGCAGTCGCCGCCGCGTTTGCCCTCATCGGCACGCTCGCAGTGTGGAGCATTCCGTTCTGGGGGCCCGTCCAGCAGGTGCTTCGCACCGCTGCGAGCGGTAACGCGTTCATGACATTCCAGCACGGCCTGCGTGTTGCCGTGGCGGCGGCGCTTATCGCCTGCACGTGGTTCACCTGGGAGCGCCAGACGCTGGGGCGGGAGACTTCGCGAATGTTCGGCGCGGCCTACATCTGCTGGGCCGCCGGCATCGGCCTCGGAGTGCTGGGCTTGTGGTCACCCGAGAGAGCTTTATGGATCACCACGTCGATCCGCGTCCTCGGCAGCCTGTTCATCGGCAACGCGCTGATTCTTTACGTTTATCATGCCGAGCGGGTGGCACTCGAGCGGCAGCGGCGTCTGGCGCTGATTGATAGCGTCGCCAGCGCGGTTTTGGCCGCGCCGCGCCTCGTGGGGATGGTGCAGGCGGCGGCGGACGAGGTGCGCGAACTGCTTGCTGCCAGCACGGCGGCCATCTACCTGCTGGCTGACGCACGCGCGAATGACCTGCTGCTCACCTACAGCTCCGGTCGCGAGGTCAACCTTCCCTCCGTCGCAGATGTTTCAGACGGCCATCCCGTCGCGCAGTCGCTCGCGAGTGGAGGCCCGGCTACTTTCAAAGTGTCCGTCGCGCTGCCTGATGGCGGCGCCTCTGAGGCGGAGGCCGTTGCGGTGCCGCTTTCGGGGGTGCATCGCGCCATCGGGGTGCTGGTTGTGGTGATGCCGCCGAGGGAGAAGCTTTCGCAGGACGAACTCGTTGGTCTGTGCAACACTGGCGCGCAGGTCGGCATCATCATCCAGCACATGATGGGGCTCGAGGACACGCGTGAGGCCCGCGATCGCTGGAGCCAGACGTTTGACAGCATCACCGAGCTTATAACCGTCCACGACCGTGATGGGACAACCCTCGCGGCTAATCGTGCTGCGCGCGACTTCACCGGGGTTGATGAGCATGGGGCCGTGGGGAAGCGCCTGTGCGACATATTCAGTGATGACTGTGAGGAGCAGGAGCAGATGCTCTCCTCGTGCCTGAGCAGCGGCACTGCTCCAGGTACCGGGATGCATGAGGTCCGCGGGAGGACCTTCCAGGTGGCCGTGACTCCGCTGCGGGACGACCGCGGTGAAGTGACTGGCTGCGTGAGAGTGGCTCGAGACATGACCTCACGGCGACGGGCCGAGGAGAGGCTGGCCCAGTCCGAGAGGCGCTACCGCGATCTGGCAGAGAGCGCCAACGACATCATCTACACGCACGACCTCGCAGGCAACTTCCTTTACGTTAATGCCGCTGCTGTGCGCGCTCTGGGATACTCGCAGGAGGAGTTCTCGCGCCTGCGCTTCTGGGATGTGGTGGCGCCTGAATCGCTCACCCGCGCGCGAAAATACATCGACGGTCTCGTCTCAGGTCAGCCGCAGGATGACCAGGTTGAGCTACGGATAACCTGCAGCGACGGGCGCGTGGCGGTGCTGCAACTGCGCGCGAGCGTGGTGCGACGCTCGGGGCAGGGTGATACGATCCACGTTATCGCCCGCGACGTTACCGCCGAGAAGCAGCTTGCGGCGCAGCTCATTCAGGCCGATCGCCTCGCCTCCGTGGGCACGCTCATCGCCGGTATTGCCCACGAACTGAACAACCCACTGACCGCCATCAGCGGCTATGCCGACCTCCTCGCCGCCGATCATCGTTACGACGCTGACCGCGTGGCGATTGCCACGATTGCGGAGGAGGCTGAGCGGTGTCGAAAGGTGGCGCAGAACCTGCTCAATTTCGCTCGGCATACTGACGATCGAATGATCGAGTTCGACTTCAACGCGCTGATCGGCGGCGTCTTCGACCTGCGCGCGTACGATCTGCGCGCGGCGCGGATTGAGGTCATTACGCGGCTGGCGGAGGGTATGCCGCGGGTACTCGGGGATTACAGCAAGCTCCAGCAGGTGATGTACAACCTCATTGACAACGCTTACTATGCCCTCGACGGCCGCGGCGGCGGTTCGCTTGAGATTTCCACGTGGTCCGAAGACGGCCGCGTCTATGCCCGCGTAAGCGACAGCGGTCCGGGAATTCCCGAAAGCCTGCTGGACCGCGTGTTTGAGCCGTTTGTCACGACGAAGCCGCGAGGCGAGGGCACCGGGCTGGGGCTGAGCATCTGCAAAAGAATTCTCGACGAGCATGGCGGCACCATCAAAGCGGGCAATAGTGGCGAAACGGGAGCGGCATTCACGATCAGCCTGCCGGTGGCTCCGGTGGGGACTCGGGAGGCGCCGGAGCCTTCAGAGACAGAGCCGCTGGAGGCGCCCACTGTCGGGGACAGGCTGCACGTGCTCTTCATTGACGATGAACCGTCTCTACTGGCGCTGGTTGGCGAATATCTGCGGCGGATGGGGCATCAGGTCACTGTTGCCGGAACGGGCGAGGAGGGCCTGGAGTTGGCGCTCCAGGGTGACTACGACATGATCATCTGCGACATGCGCCTACCCGGCATCAGCGGCGAGGACGTCTGCATGAGGCTGCTCGAAGACAAGCCCGAGGCTGCCGAGCGGATCGTGGTGGCGACCGGTGATGTGCTCAGCCCGCAGACGCAGGACTTCTTCGAGCGCACCGGGATGCCGCACATTCACAAGCCATTCAAGCTGGAGGCGCTCAATAGGACCATTGCAAACCGGATTGCGGGGCGGCCCGTTGGGGAGCACTAGCGGCCGCCCCGCCGTGTGAAGTCCGGTCAATCTCTCGCTCTGAACTGCACTTCCTCAGTCTGCTGCACCGCTTCGCCCGGCCCCAGTAGTTCGGCGACCAGCGTGTAGCGGTCGCCCATGCCAACGAGCAGCAGGCGAAGGTCTACCTCGTTCGCCGCCTGCCAGACTCCGTCCGCACCCGCGACCGCGGTTCCTGTTCCCACCTGCCCGGCGAGGATGAACTTCTCATAGTTGATCGTCCAGCGCACCGTAGAACCCGGCGGAGCGGTACCCGCCGGGCGGATGCGGCGCCCGGTCTCCTCCCCCGCCGCAGGGACCGTTACTGTAAACGTGGCCGCTGCACGGCCGATGTTGAGCGTCTGTGGTGCGTCCGCCTGGTGCAGGGTACCGTCGGCGGCGGTGAATTGTACCGTCACCGCGGCATCGGCAGCGATGTCGGCCTCGCGGACGGTGTAGGAGCCACGGTAGGTGGTCGTCCCCGCGACCAGCGACATCGGTACGGCCTCAGCGACCCCATCGATCGCAAATGACGCCGCTCTTCCGGGGGCAACCACCTCCGCCGTCACAGTCACCATGTCCCCGGCCACAAGCGGCTGCGCGCCGGCCTCGACAGCAACCGCCTCAATGCCCGTTCCCGCTCTGGCGACGTTGAAGACCCAGTTGTTCGTCACCGTGTTCCCGGCCCGGTCAGCGACACGTGCCATGACACTGTGCCCTCCCATCGCCAGCGGCACCGGCGGTGTGTAGAGCGTCTGGGTTAGGTCAATAGTCGCCTGGTCGGTCACATCCGCCCCGTCCACGATCAGTTGGACAAAGGCGGCATCTACACCCGAGCCATCATCCTCATACCGTGCCTGAATCTGTGGCTGGCGCTCGGTGATAGCGGCATTCGGGTCGGGCCTCACGCCCACGATCACCGGCGGCCGAGTGTCGAGCATGATCGGCCTGTTGCTGGGAACCCAGGTGGACCTCGCCCCACCGACCTCCAGGCGCGCAGTGGGGCGGTCAGCGAGCATCATGATCCCGTTGGGCACCGTGTAGATGCCCGAGTAGATGCCGGGGGCGCCCTCTGTGAGCGTCATGCTGTGCCCGGTATCGCCGAAGTTGACAGTTGCGCGGCCGCCGGCAGATCCGATGATTCTGACTTCCACAGAATCGCCCGCGCGCTGCGGTCGATCGTAACGCGGCAGGAAGAAAGCGGCAAGCACCGGTTCCGGAGTGTCGGGAGGCGTGGCGGATCCTGCACGCGTCGAGACTATCGACCAGACCTCTTTGTCCACCGGGTTGAACTTCACCAGCGCGTTCTCCCCCACCGCGCCAAGCAGATGCATCGGCGCACCGTCTGAGCCCGAGGCAACGATTCCCTCACCAAGCGGAAACGAGTAACCGGAAGCCAGACGAAGCTCGTTCGCCTCTATGCTGCTGATCACGCCAAATATGTCCCGATAGCTCGCGCTGACGCCGATGCCCTGGCCATCGCTTCCCAGGACGATCTCCACAGCGTCCCCCGGGAGCAGGTCTGACAACGGAGCGGCAGGCTGCGACGCATCCGCTCTACCGCGGCTGATGACCACTCCAGGCGCAAGCGCCACTTCGCTGATCCACCCGGTCGTACGCAGGCGTACGACGAGCGTGCCGTTGCCCTCCGGGCGCACATTGAGGAGCGTGGCCGCGACAGTCGGGCCCTCGGGCATGGTCACCGGTGTCGAGATAGTGAGCGTCAGGGCGTCGCGGTCCCATGTGGCCTCGAGGCCGAGAATCTGAGCGGTGGAGGGACCGGGCAGGTAGGGCTGACCGTTGAAGGTTGCGAGCCCGGGCGTGAAGTCATACGCGGCTCCGTCCACAGTCGCCCAAGGACGTCCGACCCACATCTGCACTCGCCTCTCCCCTAATGAGGCATCGAGGCGCTGAGCAGCTGCATCCCAGGTTGATGTAGCTCCCAGCGCGTTGAGCAGGGGCGTTGCGGGAAGGAGCGGGTAAAGCATGTCAACCATCAGGACCGGGGCGTCGAAGCTGATCTCCGCCCCCTCGACGACCACGATGAGACCGGGGTCGTCCTGTGACCACCCTGCGGACGAAGCAAGGATCAGAGCGAGACATATGATTCCGAAGATCGTAACCCTCTGCATGACAGGCCGCCTCCCAGACAACCGCTGTTACATGCCACTCACACATACTCCTTCTGTGTCCGGGGCCTGAGCACCTGCCGTCGTTTAGAAGCGTACCTGCGCACTTGCTCATCGTTGACATCAAGCGCTCTCCCGCCGGGGCAGGCACTTTCGAGCTGCACCGATAGGACATTATCACTGTGCTCCTGCACAACGGATAACAGTGTCTTGCAGCCCATGGGGCTTTGTGCTATACTTCGTTCACGCACCATGCACCCAACCGCCGCCCGTGCGCGCGAGCGCCGCTGGCGGCGAATGTTGTCCAAGGGAGCACCAGCACCGATGCCGCAGAGGGGCCACATGGCAAAGCACCTGCGCCAGACGCGCAGGCGGACGCTTCTAAACCGCAATCGCCGCAAGGACATGAAGGAAAGTATCCGCACGGTCATGGATGCCGCCCGTCTGGGTGACTCTGATACCGTGAAGGCTTCGCTGCCTCAGGCCCAGAAGGCCATTGACAAGGCGGCTAAGCACGGCATTATCCACGCGAACACCGCCGGCCGGCGCAAGTCCCGGCTGGTAGGGCGTGTGCGGCGGATGCTCGGCGAGCAGTAGTCGCCTCCTACTTCGTCCGCAGCTTCAGCAGCGTCCGGGCCGGTGACGAGCCGGCCCGTTGCGCATGTACGCAGGAGTGTGGCCGTAGCTGCCGAACTCTCGCAGTGGTATCATCTCTGGGCCGGTATGTGGAGGCAGTGGATGAGTCTCTTCTGGGAGCGGCCGCATATCAGGCCAAAGCACAGACGAGAGATCTACGAAGATGTGGTGGATCTCTCGCAGCCCGGTGCCTCGTTCTACATCATGGTCACGCTGGCGACTGTGATCGCCTCCTACGGGCTGCTGATAGACAGCGCTGCCGTGGTAGTCGGCGCGATGCTCGTGGCGCCCCTGATGGGGCCGATCTTCGGGATCGCCCTGGCGATTACGGCGGGAAGCAAGCGCCTGCTGTGGTCGTCCCTTAAGTCGGAATTCCTCGGCATCGCACTGGCAATAGGCGTGGGCGTTCTCATCGGTATCGGCCCGTTTCGCATACCTATCGGCTCGGAGTTGCTCGTGAGAACCGAGCCCACTCTGTACGACCTTGCCATCGCCCTCGCCTCAGGATTCGCCGGCGCCTACGCGCTGGTTGATACCCGCATGTCCCCGGCCCTACCAGGCGTTGCGGTGGCCGTGGCTGTGTTGCCTCCACTGGCTGCGTGCGGCCTGACGATCTCAGCACAACGATGGGAGATGGCGGCAGGGGCCGCGATGCTCTTCATCGCGAATTTCCTCGCCATCCAACTGGCAGCGGCCATCGTCTTCTCGCTCTTTGGCATGCTGCGGGTGGAGCGTGACCGGAGGGGGGAGCAGAATGAGGGCGCGGCGATCGTGCAGTTCCTCCAACGCTTCGGCCTCAGCATCACCGCCCTGGCCGTAATCTCATGGTTCATGTTCCAGACGCTCATCGGCATCGTCTCCGATCGCAACCTCGACGCCCGGATCGAGCGCACTCTCTCCGCGAACGTCCGCAGTATCGTCGGGGCGAGGCTCGACGAGACGCGATTCCACCGTGGTGATGAGCGGGTTGAGGTAACGGCGACTGTCCACACCCCCCGGATCATCGACGCAGATCAGGTCGGCGACATGGAGGCGCAGCTTGAGGAGGCGATCGATCACGAAGTGCGCCTGACAGTGCGATCGCTCGTTGCCCGGGACATGGCCAGCAGCGGGGCAGTATACCCGGAGGAGGAGAGCAGGCCCGATGAGGAGACATTGCGAGACCTCGAACGCCTCAATACCGCAACCACCGTGATGAACGAGCATCTGCGCGACGTCCCAGGGGCGGAACTGCTCGATCTGCACAGCCGCCCTTCGTCAAACGGAGTGCGATTGACCGCTCTCGTGTGGGCGCCTGAAGCGGTGCGCCCGGACCAGGTGGCGGTGATAGAGGCGGACCTGCGCGAGAAGCTTGATGACGAAGTGAGTCTTGTTGTCCGCACAGTGCCGATAATGGCCGCCGACAGCAGCCAGTTCATCTATGATGAGCCGCACGAATCGGCGACCGCCGAGCGGGCTGCGCTTCTGTCCACTGCCGGAATCGTCCTCCGAGGCTGGCTGCAAACCAACGCCTCAGAGGCGACGGTGGAAGCGATCACAGTGGATGCGCTGACGCCGGAACCGGCGCTGACGGTGCTGATCGTGACGCCGCAGCCATTCACTGCGGAGGATGTGGCGGCGATGCAGAGAGAACTGCGGGCGACATCGGGGAGGGAGATCGACCTGTCGGTGAGATACGAACTCGGGGGGCTGTTGCAGCCCCCCCGAGGGTGAAGGCGATTAGTTCAGGGCCCTATGGCCCGACAACCGGAGTCCGCAGAACCCCGATGGGTGGTATCTCTACCTCCAGCACGTCGCCGTCCTTCAGGTTGATGCCCTGGTGCTGACCCACGCCTGCAGGAGTGCCGCAGGCAATCACATCTCCGGTCTGCAGCGTGCAGATGAACGAGATGTATGACACGATCTCTGCAACGTTGAAGATCATCTCCGCGGTGCTCGCGTTCTGCTTCACGTCACCATTCAGGCGAAGAATGATCTGCAAATCATCCGGATCTCCGGCGTCGCTGATCGGCACCGCACATGGCCCCATCGGTGCAAAGCCGTCGCACCACTTGCCGTTGAGCCAGTCGAAGAACTTGTCCCAGTCCCGCTCCTCCTCGCGCTCCCAGATCTTCAGGCTCCGCTCGGAGATGTCGTTGAGTGCGGTCACGCCCGAGACATGCGCCGCCGCCTCCTCAACGGGGACCTCCTTCGCTGGCTTGCCGATGATGATCGCAAGCTCAGCCTCATAGTCCACGAACTGAGAGCCCGCATCAAGGCGCAGCGGCACATCCGGGCCGATCACGGTGTTCACAGACGGCTTCATGAA
>JAAYJW010000412.1 GCA_012522765.1 candidate division WS1 bacterium
GCCCTGCGGATCGCCTCAAGGTCCGAAGGCTCGTCATAGCTGAAATCGCTCTTCGGGCGCAGTCGCCGCGCCATCTCGAAGAAGTCACTCAGCCGGGCGGCCGCAGTGGCCTCCGCCACGCCGTCCGCAGACTGCAGCGTCTCCTCGAGCACGGTCGTGTCGCAACCCTCCTGCTGAAGCTGAGTGATCTCGTCTCGCGCAAGCGTCCTGAGCGTGGTCGCGCTGAGCATGACAGGGGCCTCCGGGTGTGACGGTAAACGATGGTCATGCGAAGCATTCGCCCGCAACAGCCGGAGACCTGCCGGTTGCCTCTGGCAAACGCGCTTACTCCGAGGCAGGTGAGGGTAGTATTACAGTCGAACCTGCCTCTTGGTCGTTGAACCTGTCAATCATGAAGGTATGCCTCATGGAGATATTCGCCAATCACGCACATGTATTTCCTGATGATATACGCCCCGAGGGCAGCATTGAGAGCCTGCTGCGGCTGCTGGACGAGTGCGGCATCGCCCGCGCCGTCTGCTTTGCGCCGCATCGCTCCACCGTCGGCAGTCGCGGCTATCCCGAGCCGAATGAGTGGCTCGCCGAGGCGATCGCGGACCAGCCGCGCCTCGTGGGCTTCGGCTGCATCCGCCCGGTGGATGAAGACGCCGTCGCGCGTCTTGAGGCGATGGTGCAGATGGGCATGCGCGGCTGCAAGATCCATCCCGCCTCGGACAAGTTCGACATCCTCGACGATCGCGCGATGGAGTTCTACGCGGCCGCCGAGGAGCTTGACGTGATGCTTGATTTCCACACCGGACCGCACTGGTATCGCATCAAGCACTACCACCCGCTGGGTTTCGATGAGATCTGCTGGAAGCACAAGCAACTGAAGATGGTCTTCGAGCATATCGGCGGCTACCCGTTCTACCACGATATGCTCGCGGTGCTGGGCAACAACCTGCCCTTCAACCGCCCGGGGCACCTCTTCGGCGGCATCAGCAGCATACTCAACCGTGAACTCCAGCGCCTGTGGTACATCGGGATCGAGGCGGTCGGCGACGCGATCTTCCGTCTCGGCGAGGGTATGCCGATCTACGGCCTGGACTTCCCGTACAACAGCGTCGAACTGGTCCAGGACGAGATCCGGCAACTGAAGACGCTGGATATCTCCGCGGAGGGGATGGCGAAGCTCTTCGGAGGCAACCTCGAGCGGGCCATCGAAAGCCGGAAGGACTCCGCAGGCACGGAGACTCCCGGGCACTGAGGCGAATCTGATGGCGCCGGCTGATTTCAGCTATCACATCCTCAAGCCGCCCTTCCCGCGGGACTTCGTCGCGTGGTATCCCTACATCCGGCCCGAGGTGCTGGGGCCGCGGCATGAACGCTGGCGCCGCTGGCTGCTCCGCGTTATTGACGGCGAGACCGGCATGATTGACAGGATGATTGCCGCCCGCAACAGCGCCTCTGGCGAGTGGGTCGGCGTCGTCTGGACCTCGACCTCCATCACCTGCCCCGAACTCGCGCACTTCGGCTGGTTCTTCGTGGAGGACGGCTGCCAGGGCTCCGGCGTGGGCGGGCATGTGATCGAGACCTCCATGAGCATGCTGCGCGATGACGGCGTGCGGATGGTGATGCTCCCCACTCAGCTTGAAAACGAGCGCGCGATCGGCATGTACTACCGGCGTGGCTGGCAGCTCAGCATCACCGACCCGAGCGGCGGCGTCTGGATGGTCCACGAGCCGCCGGGCTACTACCGAAGCTTTTTCGCGCCCGATCCCGGGCGTCCGATCCGTGCCTCCGCGCCTGAGCCGGTGGACTTCGTAGCGCTCGACTACCTGCTCTCGCGACCAGCGGCGCCGATCCGCCTGCTGCCACTGGGCCTGGTGGGGAACCGCAGGTTCATCTCCTTCACGCACGACTGGGACGAGGGAGCGTACCGCGTGGCGAGGCAGGCCGGACGGCCGTTGGCGCTCGCGGCGGCGCTGCCTGTTGATGGCTGGCACAAGCTGGACGTCTTCGGCCTCGACCGCCGGGCGATGTCGGTAGCGGCCGCCGCGCTGGTGGAGGAACTGCCCAAATCATTCGCCGAAGTCGCGGCCACCGACAGCCTGCGCCGCCGGGCGCTGGAGGATGCGGGCATGGTTCCTGACGGAGTCCATTCGGCGCAGGTCGCGGGTGCGAAGATCAGCCTCTGCCGCTACAGCCCCGGAAGTTGAGATTTCAGCCCTCGATGCAGAGGATACACGACATCGGTCGCGAATATGCACAACACACACGGCCGTTTTGCGATTGCGAGCCGATTGAGGCTCCGCGCCTCTGCGCGTGGAGCGTTGTACAACATCTGAAGGAGGATCTGTCATGAGCGACGAGCACACAATCGTCGAAGTTGCCGCGGGGAACCATGACCGCGAGAACACGGTGGTCTATGCCCCGATGATCTGCGAGGAGGATCACGAGGGTCACGTTGTGCATGAGGTAGGCGAGGACGGCAGCCTCGGCGCGGCGGTGCCCTCGCAGTGCGTCGGCATCTGTGAGTGCGACGAGGACGAGTGCGAGTGCGGCTGCACCGTGGCCTTCATCGTGCCCTCAATGGCCGCGGGCGAGACGAAGCGCTACGCCATCTGCACCGACGACTGCGACGCGCCGGACTTCGACGAGGTAACAGTTGACCTCGACAACGACGCGCAGACCGCCGCTTTCATGGTCGGCGACGACATGGTCACCCGCTACAACTTCGACTTCGACAAGTTCGTCCGGCCAAACTGCTACCCGGTCTACGGCCCCAACGGCCTCGAGATCACCGAGTATGCGCAGACCGACCACCCGCATCACAAGTCCATGTATGTCGCGCTCGGCGACGTGAACGGGACGAACAACTGGGACGAGCAGGAGGGCCACGGCTACACGAAGTGCCAGCGCGTGGATGTGCTCGCTGAGGGGCCGGTGTACGCGCAGATCCTCGCGATCAACGACTGGCTCGACGCCAAGCAGAACAAGCTGATGGAAGAGTGGACGATCATCACCGTCTACAACATGCCCGAGACCGGCCGGATCATCGACTGGGACATCACCTTCGTGGCGTCCGAGAAGGGCATCCACATCGGCGACACCAAGGAGTCCGGCACGCTCTCGGTGCGCATGCTCACCGCGCTGCATGAGAAGGGCGGCACAGGCAAGATCGTCAACGCCTACGGCGGCATCGGCGAGAGCGAGAACTGGGGCAAGCCCAGTCCGTGGGTGGACTACTCCGGCGACCTCGACGGCGAGAAGGTCGGCCTCGCGATCTTCGACTCGCCCTACAACCTGCGCTTCCCGACCCCCTGGCACGTGCGCAGCTACGGCCTCTTCACGGCGAACTGCTGGGGCTACTCCTACTTCACGAACGACCAGTCCAAGCGCGGCGACTACGTCATGCCGCAGGGCGACACGCTCAACTTCGTCTACCGCGTCTACGTCCACGGCGGCGACACGCAGGAGGCGAAGGTTGGCGACCGCTGGTTCGACTTCGCCTACCCGCCGAAGGTGACCGCGGTCGAGGAGTGAGCCGACTGACACGCGCAGCATCTGCGGCCGGGCCTGGCGCGAACCGCCGGCCCGGCCGCTTTTCGTAGGCGGGGGAGGAAGCCGTTGCACGGCGGTCGTAGTCGTTGTGGCCCCTGCGCCCTCGCAGGGGGCGGCGCACAGCGCCGCAGTCGTCCCGTGGAGCGCTATCTGCGGGGGAGGCGCCCGTTGCACGGCAGCCTCACCCCCCGGCCCCCGGAACGCGCGAAACCGAGGCGAAAGCGGAGTGGCCCCTCCGTACGGCGGGAACGGCAGCCTCACCCCCCGGCCCCCTCTCCGTTCCGGAAGAGGGGGAGGACTCAAGCGGCAGCGACGAGCAGTACAATCGCGAAACGAAGTCGCAGCGTGCGCCGCGGTCGTCGCAACTTATCACATAGTGAAACCAGCCCCCTCCGGAACGGAGGAGGTGCCCGAGCCCGCTATCGGCGGGGTCGGGCGGGGGAGGCACCCTACCCACACGACCGCAGGAGGCAGATCAAATGACCTCGCGCGAGCGAGTGAAGGCCGCAATCCGCTTCGAGGAGCCGGACAAGGTCCCGCTGGCCGTCTACGCCATCGACTGCGACACCGCGTCGAAGATCCTCCGGCGGCATACCTACATCCGCGATAAGGCCGGCCAGCAGATCGCCTTCTGGGAGGGCAGGCGCGATGAGGTCGTCGCCGGACTGAAGCAGGACATCCCCGAACTCTTCACTAAGCTCGACATCTACGACCTCATTCACCTGCGCAAGATCGCCATCGTGCCGCCAACGGGCTACCATCCGCCCGCCCCGAAGCAGGTCGGTGACGGAGTGTGGGAGGATGAGCGCGGGCGCGTTTACAAGTTCTCCGAGATCACCAACGAGATCGTGATCGTGAAAGACCCGACGCTGTGGGAGCATCAGTACACCCTCGAGCAGTTCCCGCTCGACCCGGAGGTCTCGCCCGAGGACGAGTCGATCTACGAAGTGTGGGACGCCGTAGTGGATAAGCTCCCGCAAGACCGCTACATCATCGGCCACTACCCGATGGCGCAGGAGCAGGTCCTGCTCGGCGGCTATGAGCGCGGGCTCGTCGAGGTCGCGCTGAACCCCGATGTAGTCGAACGTGCCGGGGCCTCCTACCGCGCCCGGGTCGAGAAGCAGCGCAAGCTGTGGAAGAGGCGCGAATTCGATGCGGTCATGAACGAAAATGACTTCGGCCACACCACGGGCACGTTCGTCTCCCCGGAGGCCTTCCGGCGGCTCTTCCTGCCGAATGTGAAGTTCAACACCGCCGCCGTCCATGAGGAGGGCTGGGACTTCATCCA
>JAAYJW010000053.1 GCA_012522765.1 candidate division WS1 bacterium
CCGAGGGTGGGGGAGAGCGCCTGGTACTCGCCCCTCGGCGCGGTTGAGCGACGGGTGCGGTGAACGTTGAAGCGCCACGAAGTGCCCTCGGCGGGGGGCTCTACGTCAAGCGCCTCCCATGGGACGGCCATCTCGACGGTCCAGCCGGTCTCGCCGACGTTGACCGCGCTGCTCCACTGCGGCGACCACTCGGCGTCGGTGGTGTCGGGATCGGCATGAATGCCGTCCCAGGTGGAGCCGCCGGCGTTCACGGCGAAGTGCGCGTAGTTCGTGCCCTCCCCGATGGGGTCGAGGATAAGCTCCACGTTGTCGGTGCTGAACAGCTCGTTGTTGTCATGGCCGACGTTCTCTACGCGGAGCCCGTTCATGTTCGGCTCGGCCGCCTCGACGAGCACGTAAAGCGCGCTGTCATCGAAGGTGGCGGCAACGGACGTCTGCGCCGACGCCTCCTGCGCCCCCATGTTCTCCAGCATCGTGCCGCGCGGCAGGTCCTGCCAGGCGGCATCGGTCGCTGCGCCATCAATCGTCGGCGCCTCGGCAGCGCGCGGCGCTGCAAGGCTGGCGCGCGCGGCATCTCCGGCGAGCGCGAAGTAAGCGGCATCCTGCCGTAGCGGCGAGCGCTTCGTCTCATCGGTGGAGCGCACCCAGTCGCGGAATGATGGTGACCACGTTTCTCCGATGCGGTTGATGGCGGTCTCCCGGCGCTCGATGGCCTCGCGCACTGCCGTCGCGACCGCCGGGTCAGGGTCGCGGCTGGCCTCGAACTGCGCTACGGCCTCGAGTCCGAGGATCGACGCCTCCGCGAACTCGAACTGATCCACGACGCGCTGCACACGGGCGCGGTCGTCGTCGCTGTCGGCGGCCGCAAGCGCAGCATCAAGCAGCGCGCGGGCATCGTCGAGGACCGACTGCCAGGCGTAGAGCAGCATGCCGTAGGCGGTCGAAGCGCCCGCTTTCTCAATGAAGTAAGCGGCCTCCGGTGAGGGATCGCCAAGCTCCATCGCGCGCCCCTTCACCCACTGCTCTTCGATCAACTCATCGTACTGCCGCACCTGCTCCGCCGCGGCGCCGTAGAGGTCGCTGTAGTAGCGCTCCACGATCGCGCGGGCATCCGCCTCCGGGTCCCAGAGCAGTTTGGCCATGAGATACGCGCCCGGCCCGAGGCTCTCCCACGTAGGGCCGATGTAGAGGTAGCCGCCCTGGTAGCCGAGGTCGTCTATGTGGCGCATGTAGTCCATCGTATGCTGCACGATCGGCGCGGGCAGCCCCATCGAGGCGGTGGATGAGTAGAAGATGTCATACATGAACATGTAGTCGTGGACGGCGGCCCAACCGTCTATCATCTGCCGGTCCTCCGCCCAGAAATTCTCGCTGCCACCGCGCCAGGCGGAGTTGATCGCCAGCACCAGCGCGAGGTTCGGGTGCGGCTTCACGCGCTCGGGCGGCATTGCGTAGTAGCTGTAGACGTAGGCGCCGAGGTAGCGGTCGGGGAACTCGGCCGAAGTCTGTTCGGCGATTTGATTGTAGAAGGTCATCATGCGGTCGGCCATCAGCGGGTTGCCCTCGCGGCCTGAGCCCTCGGGCCACTCACCCGGATCGAGCGCCGTGCACTCAGCGCACTGGCAGAAGCCGCCGCCATCGTTGGGCGAGACCGAGCACATGGTGCGGTCGCTGGTGCGGAAGTAGTCGAGACACTTTTCAGCGAAGATGTTGACGACCTCGGGGTTGGTGGTGCAGACCTGGCCGCCGTGATGGCTCAGGTAGTAGCGCGTCATGCGCCTGCCGTCAACCAGCGCGTAATACTCCGGATGCTCGGGCGCGTACTCCTCGATCGGCAAATGCCGGAAGAAGGCGTGTGAGTGGTAGGTCGAGATGCTCTTGCCGAGGCGGTTGCGTCGCCCCCACATGCCGGAGGCAACCTGCCCGCTTTCGTCCTGCGGCCCGTATGGCAGCGCGCGGTAGATGAAGCGTGGCTCCTCGGAGTAGTTCAGCGCCGGGACCACGAGCCGGTCGGTCTTCGGCACGATCGTTCCGAGTTCATCGTGCCAGTACCAGCGCACGCCGACCTGCTCTTCGAGGAAGTCGTAGACGGCGTTCATCGTGCCGGTGAGGGTCGGGGTGGCGGTGCCGGGAATCTCCGCCGGGCTGCCGCCGCGATCAACGCCCACCAGAGCGATGTTCTCGCCGACTGTGCGCACGATGAAGCCCTCATCCGCCACGCCGTTGAGATCAATGGCGAACTCAGCCGGAGCCGCATCTGCCCCGAGGTAGATCTGCTTGAGCCCCGGATCGGCCTGCGCAACAACGGGCAGAGTAACGCCGGTAGCCTCGGCAAGATAGTGCTGTAGTTCATCGGCAGCCAGCCGCGTAACGCGCGTGGGTTGCTCGCCGGTGACGATCTGGTAGTCGCTGCGCCCGTTCTCTACGATGGTCAAGTCCTGCGCAAAAGCCGCCGTCAGCAGCAGACTTGCGCTCAGAATAGTCAGCAGTCTCATCAAAGGCCTCCGTCCGTTGGATTACCTGCACGAGGCATTTCGCCACCCGAGCGGGCGCGACCTGTCGCATGGTCTCCAGTCTCCGCTCCGGGAGGCCGATGTACCGGACAGGCGGTTGCAGATTATCGGACGGAGGCGGAACGATGGTTGCCAATGAGCGGCGGGCGCGCGTATCGCTTGGAAGCTCATGGCCCTGCGCGAGCGGCGACGGGCTGTGGGTGGTCATTGATGTCACGGCGGCGGGTGACGGGAGGATGTACATCGCCGAACTCGCCGGCGGTGATGGATCGGAGGCGCGCATGGCCGTGGGCGAGGCGCAGGTGGCGCAGATTGCGGCGCTGACGGACGCCTCCGGTGAGAGCGCTCTTGCCGATGCGGAGGTAACGTCACAGAGGCTGCACGAACTGCGGGATCGCTGCCTGCGGCAGGGCAACAGTTTCACGCTTTCGGGTGAGGTCCGGCGGGTGCTAACGACGTATCTCGGGCCCGAAAGCTGTCCGGCCGATCTGGTGGTGATTGGCAGTGAACCGGCCCGGCGGGTGAGGGCGGCGTGATCTGTCGGCGCATGGTCGAGGGCCGGCGGTGTATGATATAATGCGCACGCTGTGCCAGCACCCCCGGGAGTTGAGAAGATGACCAACGCGGCATGGACACGCGTAGATGACGCAGACGTTTCGCACTACGACGACAGGCGCTCGGCAGATCTCGTCGGCACGGATGCCATCCCCACTACCTCCGGCTTCAACGTGGGCGTGGCGTGGTATACCGCCGAGGAGTTCGGAACGCCGCAGGTGCACGAGGATCAGGAGGCTGTGTTCGTCATCTCCGGCGTGGGCGAGTTGCGGGTGGGTGATGACGTCGTGTCGCTGCGCCCGGGAACCGCTGTGTACGTGCCTCCCGGCACCGCGCATGGCGGCCGCCGCACGAGCGATGAGCCGGTGATGGTGGTGTACTCCCACGGCGCAGTCTAACGACTACCCCGATCCCGGAGCGGACGCTGAGCCCACGCCGGAAGCGCAGGAGGGGGCGCATCTGAGCGGCCATGACGACCGGCGCTTCGAATCGCGCCGGCCCTCCAGGGAGATGCGGACCAGTGCCGCGATCGGCCTGATCGGCGGCAGTTCTTACATCGCGCTGGTGGCCAGCGTGGTGCGCTCGATCATCATCATGCGGCTCATCGGGCCGCACGGGCGCGGCGTCCAGCGCCTCGCCGGGCTCATCAAGGGCTACCTCACCAACGTCTCGATGCCGTGGCGGCATGGTGTGGCGAAGGAACTGCCACTGGCCATCGGTGCGGCTGATTCACAGCGCGCGGCCGAAGTCGAGGATGCTGGCTTCTTCGCCACTTCGCTCTTCACCGCCATCGCCGCGGCCGGGATGATCTTCTACGCGGTCTTTGTATCCGCGGGAGACTGGGAGACGCGCGTGGCGATCGCGACCGGCGGCGCCCTGCTGCTGGCGGAGGATGTCGGCTCGCTCTACTGGTCCACGCTGCGCTCGTGGGGGCGCTTCCGCCTGCTCGCGCTGGGTGAGATCGTCCGCACCATCAGCCAGTTCGCGCTGATGGTCGTCGGCGCATGGGCGCTGGGCGTGACGGGCGTCATGCTGGGATGGCTCTCCGCGGCCTTGCTGCTGCTGCTCTACCTGGAGTTCGCCTCGCGCATTGCGATCCGCACCCGCATCCGCTGGGAGCACGTCTGGCGGCTGGCGAGGATCGGCATCCCCGTGACGATGATCTCCTTCTCCGATGTGCTGCTGCGCTCGATTGACGGCACGATCCTCGTGCGCTTCTACGGCGAGGAGCAGCTCGGGCTGTACAGCCTCGCGATGCAGATGGCTGGCTACCTCTACGCGCTGCCTCGCGCGGCGGGCTTTGTGCTGTGGCCGAAGGTGCTGCAGAGCTACGGCGCGGCGGACGATCTCGATCAGAAGCGCAGGCGCGTGCTGCTGCCGACGATCGGGCTATCGGCAGTCATGCCGGTGATCGGGGGCGCGGCGTGGGTGCTGCTGCCGATGATGGTCGCGGTAGTGGTGCCGGACTTCCTTCCCGCGGTGCCTGCGGCACAGGTGCTCAGCCTCGGCGCGATCTTCCTCGCCCTGCCGATGTCCGTCAATGCCGCACTGGTCGCAAGCAACCGCGAACCGCTCGTCATCACGGCCAATCTGGTCGGCGCTTTGATTGCGGGCGGCGGTACATGGTATGTTGTTGCTCATGCCGGCTCGCTGCTCAACGTAGCCGCATTCGCGGTCGCGGGGTTCGCTGTCTCGGCGCTCATCAGCCTCTGGCTGCAGCTTGGGGAGTTCGCTCCCTCCGCGGGGTCGCGCTTCGGCGAGGTGCTGCTGGCACTTGCTCCCACCGTGTGGGTCATCGCGTCGCTCTGGGCAACCGCCCGGTTGATGACAATGACCACGCTTGACCCGCAGTCGATCGGCGGCGCGATCATCGCGCTGTTGCTCTTCACGTTCATCAGCCTGCCGTGCCTGGCGTACGCGGAGCGGCGCATCGGCATCGTCTCGGAGATCCGCGCGCTGCTGGCGAGCCGCTTCAGGCACTGAAGTCGCAAGAGGAGGATCATCATGGATCAGAAGACGCTCGACCTGCTGCGCGATCTGACGGAAGCTGCAGGCGTGTCCGGCTTCGAGAGCCGCATCACCGGCATCATGCGAGGGCAGGTGGAGGGGATCGCCGACTGCTGCACGGACAACCTCGGAAGCCTGGTCGCGCGCCTCAACGGCGGTCCGGACCGGCCTCGCGTGATGCTCGCCGGTCACGTGGACGAGATTGGCTTCATGGTAAAGCTGATCACTGAGGACGGCTTCGTGCAGTTCGCGCCGCTGGGTGGATGGTGGGATCAGGTGCTGCTGGCTCAGCGCGTGGCGATTCATACCTCGAAGGGCCCGGTACCCGGGCTGATCGCCTCCAAGCCCCCGCACCTGCTCCCGGACGATGAGCGCAACAAGGTCGTCGAGCGCAAGAAGATGTTCATCGACGTAGGTGCCCGGGATCGCGAGCAGGCGACGAAGGAGTTCGGCATCCGCCCCGGCGATCCGATCATCCCCTGGGCGGCCTTCGAGGTGATGGCCGACAGCGACCGCATCCTCGCCAAGGCATGGGACGATCGCATTGGCGTTGCGGTGGCGATTCAGACGCTGCAGGCGCTCCATGGAGCCGACCTGCCGAACGCGGTCTATGCGGTCGGCACGGTGCAGGAGGAGGTTGGCCTGCGCGGCGCTGAGACCGCGACCGACGTGGTGCAGCCGGATGTGGCGATCGTGCTGGAGACCGGCATCGCGGGCGATGTGCCGGGCATCAGCGAGACTGAGTCAAACGTGAAGCTTGGCGGTGGCGTTGCGATCTACGTGATGGAGGGCTCCGCGATCCCGAACCTGCGTCTGCGAGACCTCGCGATTGACCTGTGCGAGGGGCGCGGGCTTGACTACCAACTGACGCTGCTTGAGCGCGGCGGCACCGATGCGGGCCGCATTCACATCCACGACACCGGCGTACCGAGCCTGGCGATCGGCGTTCCCGCGCGGCACATACACACGCACGCGGGGATCATCAGCGCGACGGACTACGAGACGACGCTGGCGCTGACAATCGCCCTATGCGAGGCGCTTGATGAGGAGACGGTCGCGTCGATGAAGACGTGCTGAGCAAGCATGTCGCCCGGGATTCAGCAGGTCGGTCAGCGACCGGCCCTTCCACCGTCTATGAGGTATTCCGATGCTGATTGACAGCCATGCACACTTGACCGACCGCAAGCTGATGTCCGACCTGCGCAACGTCCTCGACCGTGCCGGTGAGGCGGAACTGGGCGCCATCGTGACGGTGGGCGCCGATCCGGCGGACTCGCGTGCCGTCGCGCGGCTCGTCGAGGAGGTGCCGCGCAAGCAGGCCGAGGGCGGGCATGACTGGCCCTTCGTCTACGGCGCCATCGGCGTGCATCCGCATGACGCGAAGGTCATGAGCGACGACGTGCTGGCGGAACTTGCGGACCTTGCGGCAGGCGAGCGGATCGTCGCGATCGGCGAGTGCGGGCTGGACTTCTACCGCGACCTATCGCCGCGCGACCAGCAGGAGGTCGCCTTCGCGCAGCAGATCCAGCTTGCGCTGGAGCTTGACCTGCCGCTGGTCGTGCACAGCCGCGATGCCCACGAGCAGACGCTGGCGATCCTCGAACGTGAGGGCGGCGGGAAGCTGCGGGGGATCATGCACTGCTTCTCCGGCGACATGAAGATCGCCGAGCGCACGCTGGCGCTGGGGATGCACATCAGCATCGCCGGGCCGGTCACGTATCCGAACGCGCGCGCGCTCGCGGAGGTCGCGACGCAGGTGCCGCTGGATCGGCTGCTGGTGGAGACCGACTGCCCCTACCTGACGCCCCAGCGCTACCGCGGCAAGCGCAATGAGCCGGCGTACGTCATGTACGTGGCGGAGGCGATCGCGGAGCTTCGCGGCGTCAGCTTTGACGAAGTGGCCCGCGCGACGACACAGAACGCGGCGGAACTGCTGGGGATTTCCGTGTAGGGGGGCAGTAGTGTGGCGGCGTAGTAGGACAGGCTTTCCAGCCTGTCAAAGAAACAGACTTGCCGACCCGCGCGGCGCGAAGCGGTCATAAAGTCGTTCATGTGGCACGGGCGCCCCGCCCGTGCGTCGTGCCGTACGAGAGTTTGTTGCGAACGACCCACGGGTCCCACGGGCGGGATGGCACCGTGACGGTGTCAGGTTCGCCGTGAGCCCTTACCGCGCCACCGCCCCCGGGAAGAGGTCCGGGGTCCACTCCGTCGCTTCGCTCCCGCGTTCGCACTGTGCCGCGTC
>JAAYJW010000054.1 GCA_012522765.1 candidate division WS1 bacterium
ATCACGAACTCCATGCGCTGGGCCGCCGCGCAGGTCACGAGCATGCAGATCGAGGCCGCGCGCGAGGGCGGGAGGATCGACGCCGCGGCACTGCGCGCGAACATAGACCGCGAGATCACCAGCCTCTTTGGCGAGAGCGATGATCCTCAGTATCAGAGGATCGTGGAGCAGGTCAGGGCCATCGCCACCAAGGTTGGGACTGCGATTCGCGTGCAGAGTCCGCCGACGATTGACGGAGAACTCGACGAGGAGATGTGGGCGCGCACCGATGTCCTCACCGACTTCATTCTGTGGGGAGAGACCGGGCTTGCCGATCATGCAACGCGGGTGCGGCTGGCGCATGACGGCACGAGCCTCTACGTGGCGCTTGAGTGCGAGCAGGATACTTCTTCGCTCGTGACGCGGGCTGCTCCGCGTGACGGTTCAGCGTGGAAGGACGACTCGGTGGAGATATTCATCAACCCGCGCAGGGGCGACTACGAGTATGCGCAGTTCATCATCAACGCCGCGGGCGCGTTCTTCGACCAGTGGCGGCGGACTGAGGATCAGACCTACGCCGAGGCGCTCGCACACAACTTCGACGCCGACTGGTCGGCGAAGGTGCAGGACGGCAAGTGGACGGCCGAGCTACGGCTGCCGCTTGACGCGCTGGGTGTCGATCCGCAGCAGCAGGAACTGACAACGATGAACTTCATTCGCAACGTGCAGGGGCCGGAGGCGGAGATCTCCGCGTGGTTCGCATCCATCAGGGCACACGCAGACCCGGCCGGCCGGGGCTGGATCGTCTTCGAGTAGCGCAGGAAAGCAGGCGACAACCGGGTGACTGCGCCCCTCGCTGCGAAGCGGGGGGCGTGGTGGTCATGCAATCATGGATGAGGAACAGACAATGAATTCGGTGCAGGAGCAGCAAGTCGCCACCAGCAGCGGAGGTCTGAGCACGCGAGCGCATGTCCTGCTGCTTTCGAGCACGTTCTTCTTCATATTCCTCGGTGCCGGGGCGCAACAGGCTTTTCTGATGCCGTACATGGGCGCTTTCACCGACTGGAGCCGCCTCCAGCGGCAGATCGTCATCGCGATGGTCTACTTCTCGATGACCGTCTTCCGGCTCGGCAACGTCTACCTGCTGCGCAACTGGCCGCAGTGGAAGTGCTCGATCGTCGGCGCCGCCACGTACGTCCTGTTCCCGATAGCGATGCTGGTGGTCTACTTCGTGCCCAGCTATCCGCTGGCGCTTGCAGCCGCCGCGGTCTGGGGCTGGGGCGGCGCCGCCATGTGGATGGGCACCACCATGCAGATGCTCTCGCTCGCCGACGAGGCGAAGAAGCATGGCACGGGCATGGGCATCCTCTACGGCGCCACACATGCCGGCTGGGCCCTCGGCGTGATCGTTCTCGGCGCCATCTTCGGCTTCGGCCAGAGCGTCGAGATGCCGTGGCTGGTATACGCGGCGGCGACGCTCCTCACGGTGATCGGATATGCGATCATGCTCTGGCTGCCACGGCTACCCGAGCCGCTCCCGGAGCTTCCAACGTGGAGCGCGCTGATGGAGATCATGTCGCGGACGAAGGCGCGTATCGCGGCCTTCCTGCTCTTTGCGGCATCACTGGCTTTCGGCTTCGTCCTCGGCAGCTTCACCGACTACGTCGAGGGGGCGCACGGAGCGCAGTGGCTGTGGATCACCGCGTTCTTTTACCCCTTCGCCCGCTTCGTCCTGAGCTTCGCCTCCGGGCTTCTCAGCGAGCGTCTCAGTCACGGGACGGTGCTCGCCGTCAGCTTCTTCGGCGGGGCGCTCGGAATGTTCGTGCCGCTGATGTGGGCTCACCCCGCGGGGCTGGCGGTCACTGCGCTGATGCTGGGCCTGCTCAATGGCGCCGTGCCGGTGGTCAGTTCGGCTGTCATCGGCGTTTCGGCCGATCAGAAGCGGCGCCCGTTGAGTTACGGGGCAATGTTCACCTGGCGCGACCTCGGCGTGGTAGTCGCTACGGTGGCCGGGGGGCTGCTGGGCATGGGAGTTGATGACGTTGCGGCCACCTTCGGCGTCTTTGGCGCCGTGTTCGTGGTGTGCGGCGCGATCTCCCTGGCGCTCAACCGCTACGCCGAGCAGCAGCTATAGTGACAGATGGCCGCACCGAACGATCAGCCTCTCTGCGGCACGGGCGTCCGGTGCAGACGACCGGCATAGGCCTCCGCCCCTCGATGCGCGCGCTCTCTGGCGCCGCGGTCAATCGTGTCGGCGGTAACCAGCAGCACCGTCATCTTCTCTATCGCGCCTCGCTGCGGTATCACGCCGATAGCCACCGTCTGGCCGGGGAACGCGACATACTGCACTGTCGCCGAAGCTTCCGGAGCACCTTCGCCTGCGCAGCGCAGACTCACCTGCACGGTGATGAGCCCCGTGGTGCCCATCAGCGCTCCGAGGCGCAATCCCGGGCGGCCTGATGGCATCGTGTGCTCGCACTGGAAGGTGACCGCGCCACCAAGGCCCTTGCGCTCGGCAAGACGCGGCTCCCACGGCATCTCCGCCACGCCCTCGGCTATCATTGCATCCAGCTCATCGGTGTCAACGTAGGGGTTGATGACGGTGATGCACTCGTCGGCGTAATCGGGCGCAACGGGGCAGAGCTTAGCGACATCCACCTCGGCCGCTGCCGGGTCGAACTGTGTGCCGTTCGGTCGTTCAATGACGTTCGGCGCCCGTGGCTGACAGAGCAGGCGGTGGGGCTGGGTGGTCTCCACGGAGATGCAGGTCAGCGAGATCGTGGCGGCATGCGGGACGTCGAGGCTCTCGATTAACACCTGCAGCCGATCGAGAGCGGCGTTCTCCCCGGTGATCAGGAGTGCGTTCTCGTCGCCGATCACCTGGATTCGGCGGATGTCGCCTGGTTCGACCTCACTTATCTGCCTCTGCGAGAGCTTCCAGTAAAGCCAGCCGGCAACCGCGCGGGCGTCGAGATGGTCGAGCGCCACTTTGGCGCGATGATCTGTGGCGCCGTAGCGAGACGCCGCCAGCAGGTGACGCAGTGCGTCGAGCTTGTCGGGCATGGGCTCTACCTCCCCTCCGAAGTAACCACCACCATTATACCCTTCGCGCTCGGCTCGCCTAACCCTCCAGCACGGATGTAGTTCCTGGTCGCACGCGGAACGGGATGCTGCGGACTTCCTCACCGTTTATCGTCACTCTGCACTGATAATCGGCGCTGGGGAAACTCGTCCCGCCAGGATAGAAGGTCACCGCGAAGGGCTGGTTGCCGCTCACTCGGACAAGCCGGCGCGCCATGATGTTCTCGCCCTGGTGCAGCGCCACACTGATGATGGTATTCTGCGGCGCGTCCGCAACCTTCAGGTAGACCATTATCTGGGCGACCTCGGCGTCGAACTGCTGCCCCACGTTGAGGAGCGAATTATCCGGCCCCAGACCGGTACCAATGGAAACCTGCTCAAGCAGATCCTCCGGCCGTGGGGCCGGCGGCTCCACCGGAGGTGTCGGTGGTGTCGTGTCGGGAGCGACCGGCGGCGTCACTGGTTCTACCGGCGGCTCAGGGATTGCCTCAAAATCGGGCAGATCGCGCTGCTCGGGGACCGGGCCCACTCCGGCAGGCATATTAAGGGCTTCGCGCAGCTTCGTGATGGTGAACCCGGCAGCCCACCACCTGTCGGCACGGTACGCGGCCTCATCGAGGCCTCGTGCCCGCAGCAGTGCACCGCGCACGCGCGGATGGCTCTCCAACGGTGCAGGGCCGCAACCGGGGTTGCGGTAGTCCCAGATCTGCTCGATCAACAGGCGCTCCATGTTCGGCGAAAGTCGCGCGAAGTCTGCCTCGGACATGTTCCTGCCCTCGTGCAGGATTTCGGCGACCTCGCGCACCAGCGGAAGGTCCTCGTCCGGCATGCCGTGGGCGCGTGCCTGGATCTGGACCTGTGCGTCCGGATGCGCGTCTCGCCACCACTGGGGAACCTTCATAGGCGATACGCCTTTGGGCAGTTGGCGGAAGAAGTTCTCCTTCCACTGCATGATGACGTCCTGGGTGCTGGCGCCGCCGGTTGCGTCCTGGGGATGAGCCTGAATCAGGCGAACGTTACCGATGCTCAGTGTCCACAGCCCGTCCACTCGGGCTACGGAGAGGTTGGGGCCATCGGTGGCGCGGTTGAAGATGTTGTCTATCTCGCTGCTCATCGCTTCAACGATGGCCTGGTCGATCTTCGCCTGGCGAAGATAAACGGTACCGTAAGGTCCTGCGGTGCGGATGCGGGCCACTACTTCCCCGGCAATCACGATGTTGCTGAATTCCTGCGCCAGGGCTGCCCCGGTGGTCGCGATCATTGCTGCGATGCACACTGCAACCGTTGTCCTCGACACGATATCACTGTCCTTCTGCGGCCTGCCCGTTGGCGACCGATGGTAGGTTCGCATCTCCTTAGACTCTCCTTCCTTGCCAGGTGTTCCGCTCAGATCTGCAGATCATGGGTTCGGGCTGTCAGTGGATGACTCGCCCGGTCCGGATTAGGGACGCTTCTCCGCCGCGCATATTGCATCGTGCCCGCTTTTGTGGCATACTCAACTGACGGGGCACAATGCGCGTACCGCGCGACCCGGATCTCTTTTGAGGTGAATACATGTCCGAGAGCAGGCGGCCCGCCGTATTGGCGTTGGCGGACGGCACGATTTTTCACGGCTGCAACTTCGGCGCGCAGGGCGAGGCGTTCGGAGAGATCTGTTTCAACACCGGTATGGTCGGCTATCAGGAGGTCCTCACCGACCCGTCCTACCGCGGACAGATCGTCACGATGACCTATCCGGAGATCGGCAACTATGGGATTAACCCCGGCGACATGGAGTCGTGGCGTCCGTGGGTTGAGGGCTTTGTCGTTCGTGAGTACAACGATGTGCCCTCCAACTGGCGCTCCACAATGAGCGTTGGTGCCTTCCTCGCTGAGAACAACATAGTCGGGATCAGCGACATTGACACACGCAAGTTGACCTCACACCTGCGCGATCATGGCTGGAAGATGGGGATCATCTCGACGGTTGACCTCGATCCTCAGTCGCTTGTGCGGCGGGCGGCTGAGCTTCCGCCGCTCTCGGGCAGGGACCTGGTGCAGGAGGTCGTCCATGACGCCCCTCGGCGCTGGGGCCTCCACGGCTACATAGACGAGCCCTCGGGCGACTTCCCCCGCGCGTTCATGCCCTACGGGGGCGCGGGCGTGTCGCCCGTCGGGTATCTTGAGGCAGATGAGCAGTGGTTCGGCTTCCGCGTGGTGGTGATTGACTGCGGCATCAAGCAGAACACGCTCCGGCACCTCGTGCGCCGGCGCTGCGAGGTCATAGTAGCGCCCTGCACCACCAGTGTGGAGGAGATACGTCGCTGGCAGCCCGATGGCATCGTCATCTCCAACGGACCTGGCGATCCGGCGGACCTCGGCTACGTGATTGACGCGGTGCGCGAGCTGATGTCGCCTGAGATGCCGATGTTCGGCATCTGCCTGGGGCAGCAGCTCCTTGGCCACGCCTTCGGCGGCACCACCTACAAGCTCAAGTACGGACACCGTGGCTGCAACCATCCGGTGAAGCGCCTTGAGACCGGCGCGGTGGAGATCACGACACAGAATCACGGCTACTGTGTCGAGCCTGACTCGCTGCCCGATGATGTTGAGGTGACGCATGTGAACCTCAACGACGGCTCCCTGGAGGGCCTGCGGCACAAGGAGCTGCCGATCATCTCCGTCCAGTACCATCCCGAGGCGGGCCCTGGACCGCACGACTCGCACTACCTTTTCGATACGTTCATCGATCGCATGAAAGAAATCGGCAGCGCTCGGCGTTGAGCATGGCCCGCCTTCGGGCGGGCTTTTTCGTGGCCCGCGGCACTCCGCGGCCGCCGACCGTGCCGGCCGGGTGTCATGAAACAGTATTGACGCGCAATCCAGTGCAATGAAACGGGAGGACGCATGCCCAGGCGCGACGACCTGCATAAGATCCTGATCATCGGCTCCGGCCCGATCGTCATCGGGCAGGCGTGCGAGTTCGACTACTCCGGGACCCAGGCCTGCAAGGCCCTCACGGAGGAGGGCTATGAGGTGGCGCTGGTCAACTCCAACCCGGCCACCATCATGACCGACCCGGAGATGGCGGACCGCACCTACGTCGAGCCCCTCACAGTGCCCACGATCGCGGCCATCATCGAGCGAGAACGGCCCGACGCGCTGCTGCCCACTCTCGGCGGCCAGACCGGCCTCAACGCCGCCCTCGCTCTCTCGGAGAGCGGCACGCTCTCGCGCTACAACGTTGAGCTGATCGGCGCGACTCGCAAGGCGATCAAGAAGGCCGAGGACCGCGAGCTTTTTAAGGACGTGATGGCCGCGGCAGGCCTGCCGATGCCCGACAGCGCGACCGCCACCGACCTGCGCGAGGCGCGCAAGATCATCAAGCGCATCGGCCTGCCGGTCGTCGTTCGCCCCTCAGCCACCCTCGGTGGCATCGGCGGGGGTCAGATCAACACTCCCGACGAGATCGAGGAGGCGGTGCTTCGGGGGATCGATGCCAGCCCGATGAACGAGGTGCTCATCGAGCAGTCGGTCGTGGGCTGGAAGGAGATCGAGTACGAGGTCATGCGCGACACCGCCGACAACGTGGTGGTCATCTGCGCGATAGAGAACTTCGACCCGATGGGTGTGCACACCGGCGACTCGATCACCGTGGCTCCGACGCAGACGCTCAGCCAGCCTGAGTATCAGCGGCTGCGCGACATGTCGATCAAATGCATCCGTGAAGTCGGCGTGGATACCGGCGGCAGCAACATCCAGTTCGCCGTCCACCCGGACACTGGCGAGGTCGTGCTGATCGAGATGAACCCCCGCGTGAGCCGCTCCTCGGCGCTCGCCTCCAAGGCCACGGGCTTCCCCATCGCCAAGATCGCGGCCAAGCTTGCGGTCGGCTATACGCTCGACGAGTTGCCCAACGATATCACGCGAGAGACGCCCGCGAGCTTCGAGCCCACCATCGACTACGTAGTGACGAAGATCCCGCGCTGGACCTTCGAGAAGTTCCCCGGTGCTGAGGAGCGTCTGACCACGCACATGAAGTCGGTGGGCGAGGCGATGGCGATCGGCCGCACCTTCAAGGAGAGCCTGCAGAAGGCGATCCGGTCGCTGGAGATAGGCCGCTTTGGCCTGGGAGCGGATCGCGCCGGCGGGCGCTATGAAGACCTGTCGCTGCGCGAGCTGCTCGAGCTCATCCATGTCCCGCACCCGGACCGCCTCTTTGAGCTGCGGGCCGCCTTCCGCCGGGGTGCGAGCGTGGATGAACTATACGAGCGCACGAAGATCGACCCGTGGTTCCTGCGCAACCTCGGCGAGATCGTCGAGATGCAGGATGAGCTTGCAGAATGGCGGTCGGGTAAGCCCCAGGCCCAGGGGATCGGCGCGGGGGACGCCAGGAGCGAGGGCATCGAGGATATGACTCGCGACGAAATGATGCGCTACAAGCGCGCCGGCTTCTCCGACCGGCAGATCGCCACCCTCGCGCGCGTCACCGAACATGATGTCCACGAGCTTCGCCGCGAGCTTGACGTGCAGCCGGTGGTGAAGCTGGTTGATACCTGCGCCGCCGAGTTCCAGGCGCAGACGCCCTACTTCTACCTCACCTACGAGGAAGAGGATGAGCATCGCAAGAGCGAGCGCAAGAACATCATCATCCTCGGCGGCGGCCCCAACCGCATCGGCCAGGGGATCGAGTTCGACTACTGCTGCGTTCATGCCGCCCTGGCGCTGCGCGAACAGGGCTACGATGCCATCATCGTCAACACCAACCCCGAGACGGTTTCGACCGACTACGATACCTCCGACAAGCTGTACTTCGAGCCGCTGACGCTGGAGGACGTGCTGAACATCTGCGAGAAGGAGAAGCCGCACGGGGTGATCGTGCAGTTCGGCGGCCAGACTCCGCTGAACCTCGCGGAGGGGCTCGCGCAGCACGGTGTCCCGATCATCGGCACCACTCCTGCGGACATTGCCCGCGCCGAGGACCGCGAGTCCTTCAAGCAGGCCCTCGAGCGCCTCGGGCTGCAGATGGCGCAGGCAGGCACCGCCACCTCGACCGAGGCAGCGATTGAAGCTGCGAACGAGATCGGCTATCCCGTCGTTGTCCGCCCCAGCTTCGTCCTCGGCGGGCGCGCGATGCAGATCTGCTACGACGAGGAGCAGTTGCGGCGCTACATGGAACTCGCCGTCGAGGCCTCGCCCGAACACCCGGTTCTCGTTGATCGGTTCCTCGAGGACGCCATCGAGATTGACGTGGACGCGGTCTGCGACGGCGAACGCTGCGTCATCGGCGGGGTGATGGAGCACATCGAGGAGGCCGGGGTGCATTCGGGCGACTCCGCCTGCGTCCTGCCGCCCTTCAGCCTCTCTGATGAGGAAGTTGAGAGCCTGATGGACCAGACGCGGCGCCTCGCGGCCGAACTGAACGTGGTCGGCCTGCTGAACATCCAGTACGCGATCCGCAACGAGCAGGTTTACGTGCTGGAGGCGAACCCGCGCGCTTCGCGGACCGTGCCCTATGTCTCCAAGGCGATCGGTGTGCCGCTGGCAAAGATCGCGGCGCGCGTGATGGCGGGCGAGAAGCTGGAGGAGATCGGCTTCACCGAAGAGGTTGAGATCAACCACTTCGCGGTGAAGTACCCCGTGTTCCCCTTCAGCCGCTTCCATGGCGTGGACACGATCCTCGGGCCTGAGATGAAGTCAACTGGCGAGGTGATGGGGATAGACCGGAACTTCGGCGCGGCCTTCGCCAAGGCCGCCCTCGCGGCGGGGCAGAGCCTGCCCACGCGCGGCCGCGTGTTCATCTCCGTGCGCAACCGCGACAAGCGTGACGCCATCTTCCTCGCCAAGCACCTTGAGACGCTTGGCTTCGACCTCGTCGCCACCGAGGGAACCGCGAGGGCGCTGCGCCGCAGCGGCATCAAGACCGAGGTAGTCTATCGCCTCGGCGACAGTCGCGGGTCGAACGCGATCGACTTGATCGAGAATCAGCGCCTCGACCTTATCATCAACACACCCTCGGGGCCGCAACCGCGCGATGACGAGCGCCGCATCCGCGCCAGCGCGGCCCAGCACGGCGTCCCCTGCATCACAACCGTGGTGGGCGCCTCCGTGGCCGTCCTTGGTGTCGAGGCCCTGCAGCGCGGGGAACTCGACCTGCGGACGCTGCAGGAATACAACGCGGACGTGCATGTCCCGGACGAGATCTGAGGAACCGCTCAGAGCCGCTGCTCCTGCCCGGTGCGAGCGGCTTCATGCGCGGCCTTGATGACGCGCAGTACGTACAGCGCGTCATCTTCCGTTACCGGTGGGCTGCCGCCGGTCTCGACCGCCTCGATGAAGCCGCGCAACAGACCGAGTGCGTAGCCGCCGGCGCGCTGGTGCGACAGCGCGATCTCCTGCGTCTCGCCAGCCGCGCAGAAGCCCTCCGCGCGGGTACGCAGGCGTAGCTTCGTCGGCTTTCCGGGGAAGAGAGCCAGCGACCCGCGCGAGCCCTCCCACGCGGTCATCAGTTGATACTCATCGTAACCCTCGAACGGATCGAGCAGGTATCCGCAGCGGATGGTGCCGATCGCTCCACCCTCAAGCCGCAGAGTCACGCAGGCGACATCCTCCACGTCAATGCGCTCCTCAGCGGTCGCGAGCATCGCGCCGACGGCCTCCACGCGCCTGCCGGTCACGAAGCTCAGCAGGTCGATCCAGTGGCAGCCGAGCCAGTGCAGGATGCCCCCGCCGGCCATCTCGCGTGAGAAGAACCACGAGTCCACCCCGCGCGAGGCAGCCTGTGACGCGATCCAGTTCGCCTGGAATGACCACACTTCGCCGATGGCGCCTGCGCCAAGCAACCGCTTCACCTCGCGCGTCTCCGGGAAGGTGCGTCGCGCGTAGCAGGGCGTGAAGTGCGCTCCGGTGCGGGCGCAGGCCGCCGCTATCGCCTCCATGCCGGCGGCATCGCGCGCCCCGGGCTTCTCCGCGTAGACCCACTGCCCGGCCTCCACCGCCGCCAGCGTCACCTCCGCTGCGTCGCGGGTGTTCGCCAGGACCATCACCGCGGGCAGACTGCTGTTGCCGACGACCGCCGCCACGTCATCCACGTACTCAGCCTTCTCCATCGCGGCGGCGATCTCGCGCGCCTGCTCCGAGCCCGTCATCAGCACGTGCTCGATCTCCGGCAGCAGTGCTACATCCTGCATGTGCCCGCTGACATGCCCCCCGCCGTCAACATACACGCCCAGCGCGATCGCCATCAGGGCCGCCTCCTGCGTGAGATCTCCTTGCCGCCGCCCCTTTTCCGTCCCGGCCACTCAGTTCCTGCCACTCCCGCAGGAGAATTGAGCCTGAAGGCGAAGAGTGCTGCACCGACAGATCAAGCTTCCGAGGTGGGTGGGCTGCAATGCGCTTCATTTGTGTGCTCGGGATACTCCTGTTGACGATGGTGTCCAGCGCGGCCGTGGAACTACTTCCGGGCGGCTTCTTCGCCCCGGGCAGCGATGCCGCACCCGACATTGAGCCGGGGCAGACGCGCCTTCGCTGGGGGCAGCAGTACATGCTCTACGTGACCGAGCCGGGCGAGGTCACCGTCACTGTCTCCTGCGCTCAGGTGGGGCAGTTTGAGGACAATGCGAAGCTGCGTGTCGTGGGGCCCGATGGCGAGGAGCTTGCCACCACGGAGGCGGCCATGGGCGAGACTGCAACCGCCAGCTTCAGCGCCGCGCAGGTTGGTCCGCACACGCTCGACGTCAACGCCGGGCGCAATGCCTTCACGCTGGCTGCGGAGGGAGCGAAGCTGCTGATGCCCGCGGGCGCGGATGGGCAGCCCTTCAGCGGCGTCACCCGCGCCGCTCCGACGTTCCTCTTCGTGCCCACCGGCGCGAAGCAGTTCACCGTCCAGTTGACCGGGCAGGGCACAGGCGAGACCGCGCAGGCGCGACTGCTCCAACCCGATGGAAGCGAGGCGGCAGCCCTGAGCACAGTCGGCAAGATGAGCGACACCGTGACTGTGGACGTCCCGGTGGGTGCCGATGATGCCGTCTGGGCGCTGGTGATTGCGAAGGCCGAGTCGGGTCTGTTCGAGGACTTCAGCTTCGTGCTCTCGGGCGACGTCAGCCCGTGGGTGGCGGAGAAGCCCGGGGATCTGCTGTCCCCGGTGCTGAGCGTCTCCAGCGGCCGCGTCTCGCGCGCCGAGCGCGATCCCGTCCCGACCGTGGACCTGACGCTTTACACCGACCTCGCCGCTCTGGACAATGCGCGAGTAGAGCTTCAGGCGACCCCGGTTGACGCCGAAGATGCGGCGTGGAGTCGCACGATCACCGAGTCACCGGAGCGCTCCATCTCCGCCGGTCCGGGCGAGCGCCTGCCGGACGGCAAGTATGCCTGGTCGGCTCGCCTCATGCAGGGCGACACCGAAGTTGCCTCGTTCGGCGGCCACTGGTGGTTTGTACCTGCGCCGGAATACATCACCGAAGACGGGACGACGCTCGTCAACGGCGAACCGTTCTTCGTCCGCGGCCTGTATCATGTGGAGCCGGAGGACTTCGAGCTCGTCGCATCCCACGGCTTCAATGCCGTGCAGACTCGGTACGACAACGTTCCCGCAGCGCAGGCCGCTGGCCTGAAGACCGGCGTCGCGCTCTACTGGACCGCCTCGCCCTACACCGAGCGCTGGCGTGAGGCGATGCAGAGCGTGATCGACAATGACTCGGTCTTCGCCTGGTGGATTCAGGATGAACCGGACGGCCGCCGCGCGGACCTCGAGACGATGGCCGACGCCTATCTTTACGTCCGCACTCAGGACCCGCTGCGGCCTGCCTACACCTGCCTCTGTGTGCCCGGCAGCTACGAGCTTTACGCCCCTCAGACGGACATCGTCTCGATCGACGTCTATCCGATCGGCCGCAGCCCCATCGTGCGCATCGCCGAGACACTCGAGCATGCGCAGGATGTCATCCCCGACCACGTTCACTACTTCATCGGGCAGATCTGGCCGTGGTCAGGCGGGCCACTCGTGACGCCCGAGCAGCACCGCTGCATGACCTATCTCGCGCTGGCGCATGGCGCGCGCGGTTTGCTGTGGTACTCCTTCCGCGACCCGAACTGGTACATCCCGGACAACAACCCGGAGCTGTGGGCGGAGATGAAGCTCGTCAATGATGAGCTGATCGAGCTTGAGCCGGCGCTGCTCACGCCGAACCTCGGCGAGGCGGTCTTCGGCGAGGGTGAGTCGGCCGTGCATGCCAGCGCGCGACGCGCCGGTGATGAGTTGTTCGTGATCGCGACCAATCCCGGCGATGAGGCGGTCTCAGCGCAGATCAACCTCGCGCAGATAGCGCCCGGCGTTCAGTGTCGCGCGGCGGCGGAAGTGATGTTCGGAGACCACCAGGTGCGCGTGATGGAGGGCGCGATCGTGGACGAGTTCGAGCCGCTCGCCGCACGCGTCTACCGGCTGGAGATCGAAGACTGAGATCAGCGACCGCTGACGCTTGCCGGCGCATTACCTGACGCCACCCAGGCGCCGCCGGGGTCGCGCTGCACCGAGACCTGCGTGAAGATCGTCGCGCTGTCGCCCGGGCGGACGTCGTGATAGTAGCAGACGTCGCCATCGTCGAAGCCCGCGGTTGAGTCGACGATGATGCTGATCGGCTGGCCGCTGCCGACCGTCCGCACTGTGGTGGCGACAGAGCCGTCCGCGTTCGTGAAGAGCTTGCCCCGGAAGAAGTCGGTCTCAGGCGGCGATCCCGCCCGCGCCATCGTCTGCGCGTACGGGTGCGGGACAAGGCTGGTGAGAGTCACGCGATCCACCGGCGGGCCATCCACCACCGCCTTGCCGAGGATGAACGTGGATTCGCGCACGCGGACGCGCACCCGCTCGCCATCGCGTGTCACCTGCTCGACATGGTAGGCGCTATTGCGCGAGTAGCCGGGGTTGTCGATGTAGATCGCGGCCCCGCGGAGCGCATCGCCCTCGGGAAGTGCTGCGCCCTCCATCTCCAGCACCACCTCGCGCGCCTGCTCATCCACCGCCACGACCGTCCCTCGCCACGCGTCCTGCTCAAGCGCGAGGTCCATCTGCGGCGTCACAACGCTCCTGCCGCCGATGACGTTCGCCGACAGCAGCGCCCCATCGCGGAAGCGCAGATGCGCGAAGCGCGCGGCGGAGACGATCCCCTCGCCCCAGTCGCGGACATCCGCATCCGGCGCCGAAAGGATCAGGTCCTCGACGCCATCGCGGCCCGTGACGCGTACGCCGACCGCGCCTTCGCCGAGGTCAATTCGCTCAGCCTGCACGATCCGCTCCCGCGCCGCCAGTTCGGCGGCCTGGTCGGCGGGCTGAAGCTCGAGGTCAGTCAGCCCCATCCAGTAGTTGCCGCCCTCGGCATGAGGCGCAACCATCTCCAGCGCTACTTCGTGCGCACCCGCCTGAAGCTCCAGCGTTGCAAGCTCGAGCGGCGGCGCAGCCCCAACGTTCGCCGCGGTGCCGCGGAACGGCTCGCCCAGCGGCTCGCCGTCAAGGAGCAGGCGTGCGGTCCCGTAGGCGGGGGAGAGGTAATGCCGGACGCTGACCACGTAGCGATCAGTCTCCGGCACCTCGATCGCGAAGGTCATGCGATCTCCCGCCGCGTTCGCCTGGAAGAGCGCGATGTTGGCGCCGACGAGCTTCGTGATGCCCCCGGTCACCTGTGCGCCGCTCAGCAACTCGGGCGCTCCAACTGAGAGGGCCGCGACGGGTCGCTCGATCGGCTCAAGCACCGTCACGTAGCTGCTGCGCAGGTCATCGCCAGTGCGCCGGGCGCAGACGTAGGCCGCGCGCGGCAGGTGCGGGTAGATGCCCGGCGCCCAGGCCGTGATGAGCTCAGTCCCCGGCTCCGGCAGGCCAACCGCCCGCAACCGCGCCTCCCGCCCCGCGTCAATCTCCCACGTCGCGCTCCACGGCCCCGGTGCCTCGCCACGCCGCACATCCACGAGGAAGCCGTAGCCGTTGCCCGGCGGCGGCCCCCAGTACGGGCGGTTGGGGTGCCCCTTCATGTCGCCATCGTTGCCCTGCAGCCGCCCCCACTCATACTCCGGCCCAGCCAGCGACCCCGGCTCGACTGCGCCCATCTCCACGCCCTCGATGGCCACCTCATCGTCGAGCGAGTGCAGCATGTAGTCGTGCTGCGAGCCGCCAGCCACGCGGAAGATGTCCACGAGGTAGCTGCCCGCTCCCTCGCCTACCAGCGCCACGAGGCGCTGGTACTGCTCCACGCCCTGGGAGGCGTATGCCGCGCGCGCCTCGGCCTCCAGCACACGCAGGCCCGGCATCTCAGCGACCATCAGCAGGCTGCCGCCCGCCCCCGAGCCCGCCCAGTGCTGGCGCTGCTCATCCACCACCACGAGGTTGTGCGAGGCCGTCTGCTTTGCCCAGCCGACCTGCGTGTGCGTGCTGCCGAGGCCGTAGCCGAGATCATACGTCACCTCATGCCCCAGCGCGTAGTAGTTCAGGTTCAGGTCGTCGAAGTGCCCGTGGTTGAGCGAGGGCCCGTAGCGCACCAGTGCCGCCCGGGCACCGCGCCCCTCGCCCGCACGCAGGATCGCCATGCCCTTCTGCCCGAAGAAGTCGGTGGCGGCGATGCGCTCGCGGGTCGCGTCGGTGTCGGCGGCAGCAGGGAAGTCGCCACCGTGGAAGAGCAGCCACCCTCGGTCGCGCATCGAGGCCCGAATGTCTTCGCCACGCTCCCCGGCAAGGTAGGCCAGCGCCGAGGCGAAGGTCTCGCGCGTGTCGCCGCCGGTGCGGGCGTAGCAGGTCTCAGCGAACTCGTAGTCCAGCGGCGTGTAGACCGGATCGCGCGGCCATGCGGCGTCAGGGTCAGGTCCGGTATCGCCGTAGCGTGGCGAATGGCCGGCGCAGTCAAAGAGCGCGCCCGGCAGGAAGTAGAACGAGAGGAACTTCGGGTCGGCGTAGAGGTCTACGCCCTCCGGGTAGCGCTCCGAGCGGTAGTTGATCATCGGCTCTGAGAAGGTGATGTACAGGTCGCGGGCGTGGAGGGCGTAGCTGATGGAGGTCTCGAAGTAGCGACCGTCGCGGTCGGCGTTGTTGGCGATCATCGAGCGGATGCCGTAGGGTCCATCCAGCGCCCAGTCAACGTAGTGATCGATCCCCAGCACGCAGCCCACCGCCAGCGCGCCGCGAATGTAGTCAGCTTCTCCGTTGGCCAGGCCGCCCTTGAGAGACTGCTCATAGCAGTACCAGGCGCCGTTGAGCAGGAGGTTCTGCTCGATGTTCGCGCGGCGGCTCATCCCCTCCACCAGCGACGGCTCATCGAGCGCAGGACTGTTGAAGACTTCGTCGTAGAAGTCCGCGTAGTGGATCAGTACCCGCGCGACTTGATACCACGGGCGGCAGAGGCGGCCCGAGGGCGGGTTCGACGGGTAGTCCCACGAGCCCGCGTCACACTCCGGGTAGATCTGCGCAATCGCGTCGAGGATGAACGCCGCCTTTTGCGCGTAACGCTCATCGCCGGTGAGCAGGTAGGTCAGGCAGAGCGGCCGCAGTGCGTCGAACTGCAGCTTTTCCACCACCCACGCGTTCCACGAGCCGATGAAGTAGTGAGTGCGACCATCAGCGGCGACGTAGCCGGTCCCCGGGTCGGGGTGATCGGCGTCCGGCAGCACATGCCCGTTCGCGCAGGTGACCTGCCGCGGGTGATCCCACGAGCAGCGCGCGCCGCCCCACGTGCCCCACTTCGCGCCGCAGATCGGGCAGCCGGTGAAGCCGTAGGCGAACGCGGCGCCGGCTTCGGGCAGCATCTCAAGGATCCAGTCGTCCGATCGCGCGAGCCACTCGTCCGCCGTCGCCTGCACCTCCCGCACGTAGTCGGCGAGGAACGGGTAGCGCTCCATGTTCTGCCGTGCGCGCTCGACATCAGCGGGCGTCTTGTTCACGCACGGGTGGACCTCCCGGCCGCGCGGAGTGAGATCGGGGTTTTCCCAGCGCTGCCGTGGCGGAATCAATGCCCTCACCACCTGGTCGGGATCATCGAAGACCGCGACCTCGTCGATCCCGAGGTAGGTCTTCAGTTCATACGCCGAGAGGAACGTGACACGCAGCGAGGTCGTCTGACGTGGCTCGAAGCGCACTATCTGCCCGCCTGGATCATCCTGCAGAATCTGCTCGACCCTGCTACCGTCGGAGAACGCCAGTTCAATCTCCCGCGCATTGGCGTAGATCGTGTCGAGGTCCGTCTGTTCCAGCACGATCGCGTTGACGGTGACGGGGTTGCCGAACTCTATCTGCAGCCACTGCGGAGGTGGGGCATCGGCGGCGGAGGCCCAGCGCGTGTTTGAGTCGCCATCAACCGCTCGCGCAGGGCCGTACTTGCTGTCAACGGGGCCGGAGCAGGTGCTGGCGGTCACCGTGGCATTGAGCGCGAGGTTCTCCAGCCCGCCGGTGCGGATAAGTTGCGCCGAGGCCACGGCAGGAAGGAGCATCAACGCGAGGAGCGGCAGGACGCGGTTCACGACGGTCACCTCTCAGTGGCCGATGCAGTCGCAACTGAAGCCGCGGATTCGATCGGCCCCCCGGGACACCGGGGGGCCGAATTGCGCCATCTTACTCGCCGAGAAGCTCGCGCGCCTTCTCCGCGATGTGCTCGGCGGTCAGGCCGAACACTTTCACAAGCTCCCATGGCTGACCGGACTCGCCGAAGCGATCCTGGACACCGATCATGCCCATCCGCACCGGGCGCTCGATGCCCGCGCGGCCGATGGCTCCGGCAATCAAGTTGCCCATGCCACCGACCTGGTGCTCCTCGGCAGTGATCACAACGCCCGTGTCGCGTGCCGCAGCGGCCACGGCAGCCTCATCCAGTGGCTTGACGGTATGCACGTTCACCACGCGCGTCTCCAGACCGAACTCCTCCTTGAGGATCACTGCCGCGCGCATCGCCTCGGGCACCATCGGCCCGCAGGCGACGATCGCGAGGTCCTCGTCCTCGGAGTTGTAGTCGCGCGCCAGCACGGTCTCGAAGGCGTCCACGAACTGCTCGGCCTCGCCGCGGTAGCGGATCACGTTCGCCGCGCCGACCTCGAAGGGCGCGTCATCCTTCGTGACAATCGGCGTCGCCTCGCGGGCAAAGCGAATGACGACCGGAGCGTCTACCTCAACCGCCGCTACGGTCGCCTTCGCGGTCTCGATGGAATCGCACGGGACGAACATCACGAAGCCGGGGATGGCGGTGATGAGCGAGATCTCCTCCAGCGCCTGGTGTGTGGCGCCATCGGGGCCGACTGAGACGCCACCGTGTGCGTCGGCGACCTTCACGGGAAGGCCCGAGTAGCCCACGGTCGTGCGAAGCTGGTCCCAGTTGCGCCCGGTGGAGAAGACGCCGTAGGAGCCGATGAACGGGACGCGCCCCTCAAGCGCAAAGCCCGCTGCGACAGTGGTCATGTTGGCTTCCGCGATCCCGCAACTGATGAAGCGCTGCAGGCGGTCGGCATCACTGTTCGTGCCGTCGGGCTTGAAGAAGCGATCCATGCAGATCGAGCCGGTGATGTCCGCGCCGTGGGCGATGACGCGCTCGTCCGCCCCGACGCCGGCGATGCCCTCGCCGAAGCCCTTGCGCGTCGCGTCCATCTTCACCTGCATCGTGTCGCCGCTGTTCCACCACCAGTCGCGCCCGAAGCGCGGCACCTCGGCGTCCGCCGCTTCCGCGGCAAGCCGACCGTATTTCTCGGCGAATGCGAGAACATCATCCACGCGTTCGCTGCTGAACCTGTCGCCGACGCCGAGGCACATCAGCGCGGCGTCGAGCGACTCATCGCCGGTTCGGTCCGCCGGGATCTTGCCATGATAGGCGACAACATTCTCTGCATAGTCCACGCACTTGCCCTTGATTGTGTCGGCGATTATCAGCGCCGGTCTCCCGCGGACGGCATCGGCGCGCTCCAGGCCGGCGAGCACGTCGCTCATGTCGTGGCCGTCAATGCGGAAGACCTCCCACCCGAAGGAGCGATACTTCTCCTCCAGCGACTGCACATTGCAGATCTCCGCGGTCGGGCCATCGATCTGCAGGCCGTTGTCGTCCACGATCGCGACGAGGTTGTCGAGTGCGTGGTGCGAGGCGAACATCGCCGCCTCCCAGACCGAGCCCTCCTGCTGCTCGCCGTCGCCCATGATGCAGTAGACCCGATGGGCCCGGTTGCGCAGCTTTGCATCCAGCGCTGCGCCGCAGGCGATACCGAGGCCCTGGCCGAGCGATCCTGATGAGACCTCAATCCCCGGCAGCTTCCGGCAGTTGGGATGGCCCTCGAAAGGCGAGCCGAGCTTGCGCAGTAGCACGCACTTTTGCTCCCCCGGCACGCCGGCGAACTGCTCCAGCGGCTCCCCATGATAGGTGACCGGCATATCGTCGAAGTATCCCGCGACGCCGAGGGTAGCGTAGAGGGCCGGGGCCTTGTGCCCAGACGACCAGAACACGCGGTCGCGATCCTCCCACTTCGGATTGGCCGGGTCATGTCGGATATGCTTGAGATAAAGCGCGGCTGAGATGTCGGCGATGGACATCGTCCCACCGGTGTGGCCGCTTCCCGCGGCGTGCAGCGAGATCATCACCCACGCTCGAATATCCTGTGCAGCTTCCTCCAGCTTGTGGATGTCATACGTCACTCGCGGTTCCAGTGTCTTACTGTCAAGTAGAGGCACTGTTTCTTCCTCCTCTCAGAATCGGGGGCAATAGGTGGCCCCCGCCGACGGCCGGCGGATCCATCCGCGGCCATCGGGTACAACGTGAATCGGCACTACGAGCCGAACAGAATGACATTCCCCGCGAGGCTCTTCAATACCTTGCTCGCGGCGAAAACGCTGCTTCATGGCCAGCTTCAAAGCAGGTGTCGCGGGATCGGTCGCGAACCTGCCGCCATGCGGCACAACGATCGTGACCTGGGCCAGTTCTTCACGCCCCGCCCCGTGGTGGATTTCGCTCTCGACTGCCTCGCGGACCTCGGCGCTGAGATCCGCGGCGCGAGTGTCGTCGATCCCGCCTGCGGCCCCGGTGAGTGGCTGGCCGCAGCTCTTGACCGCGGTGCAGTGAATGCGGTCGGTGTGGACTGCGACCCAACGCTCACCGGTGCCTGGGATGCCGCGGGGCTCAGCGGCATGCCGCAGTGCAGCATGAGCGTGGCCGATGGGCTGCTGACCGAGGCGCCGGAGGAGGCTTCCTTCGACTGCGTGCTCGGCAACCCGCCCTTCGGCACCGGGCTCCATGCCACCGATGAAGAGACGCTGCGGAGTATCGCAGAACGCTATCACCACTTCGGCCCCTCAGAGTCGCCGACTGCAGTTCGCCTGCGACGGCTTGCGACGTACCCCACGGAGTTGCTCTTTCTCGAACGCTTCATCAGCCTCTGTCGGCCCGGCGGATGGATCGCGATCGTGCTGCCCGAGGGCGCGCTGTCGAATGCCCGCTGGCGCAGTCTAAGGCGCAATCTGCTGGCGCAGGTGACCGCGCATGTGATCGTTGCACTGCCGCGCACCGCGTTCCGCAGCCAGGCAACCTCGGCGAGGACGTGCCTGCTCGTCATGCAGCGCACTGTCCCCGCGCCTGCTTCGCAGGTCGTGCTGGCCGAGGCAGACGCGTGCACGCCCGAAGCGCTTGCGGCGGTGCTGGCTGCCATCTCTTCCGAAGACGCACCTTCTGTGGAAGCCCCCGAAGGTCTGCTGCCACCTCCTCTGCAGCGGTGAACTGCCACCGCGACTCCCTGTCATTGCTCACATCCTCAAGTTCTCCGCCAACGCGCCGAAACGGGTGCGGCACTCGCGTCACAAACGTTCTGTCGGCGATGCTTCGGAGGTGAGGACGATGGTCGGTGCCGTGCAGTCCGCGGGGCTGGAAATGCCGGTGTGCGAAGTATTGCTGGTTGACGACGACGCCGCGCAGCGCGAGATGTACCGGCGCCGGATCGAGCGCGCGGGCTTTCGTGTTCGTCTCGCCGACAGTGCGGACGCTGCGGTTGAACAGGTGAGGACCGCATGTCCGGGGGCGGTGGTGCTGGACATCGCCATGCCCGGACGGGACGGGCTTAGCGCCCTGCAGGAGCTTGTTGCGATCGAGCCCACCCTGCCTGTCATCATCAACACCGCGTACGGGGATTATGCGGAGAACTTTCTGGCATGGGCGGCGGATGCTTTCGTGAGAAAGAGCGCGGAGATTGCGCCGCTCATCAACGCGATTTCGCGCGCTGTGGGGCCGCAGAAGCCCACGGGAGGTTGACCGGCTCCTCCCCCCGGTGCTGCGCTTGCACTGTACCGACGCTTCGACTCACAAGCTCCACCTCCGTAAACTCGTCATCCCTTCGCTCTCGGTCCTCGGCTGGATCATCGCCTCCGCCCCACCAGTAGATGGAAGCTGGCGCAAGGACGAGAACAGCCTCCCGGTGGAGCGCACTGCGACGCCCATCCGAAGGACTCAGCCCCTCCTCGGGCGAAAGCACCGCCGTCCTCCATCACGGTCACCGGGGTGGTCCTCATCTCGCGCCGCCCGTTGAGCCTGCGCGCGCTCCTGCTCGGGGCAATCTGCGCGGCAATCGCCTGCTGGATGGTGTCGTGGGTCGAGATGACCCTCGGCTCGATCCAGCTTGGCATCAGCCAGTTCGCCCCTGCGGCGGTCGGCCTGCTGCTACTGATCGTCATGGCGAACCTCGCGCTCGGCAGGCTCCTGCCGCGCCATGCGCTGGGCCCCCACGAGGTCATCATCATCTACACGATGACCCTCGTCGCTACGCTCACGATGAGCCGCGGTCTGCTGGAGAGGTGGATACCGGCACTCATCGGCGTGAATTACTACGCCACGCCCTCCAACCGCTGGCAGTCGCTGTTCTTCAAGCACATCCCGCAGTGGGCGGTTCCCTTCGACGTGGAGGGCGACACGGAGCAGTACATCGCCCGCGCCTACTACGAGGGCCTGCGCACGGGTGAAATCCCGTGGAGCGAGTGGATTTCGGCGCTCGCGGCGTGGCTGCCGGTAGTCATCGCGATGATCGTGGCCTACTTCTGCCTCGCCTCGATCCTCCGCAGGCAGTGGGTGGACAATGAAAAGCTCGCATTCCCGCTCACCGTGCTGCCAATTGAGGTCGCCGAGCACTCCCGCTGGTCGCGCTCGATCTTCTCCGACCCGATCTTCTGGGTCGGCTTCGCGCTGCCCACCCTCGTCTTCACCATCAACGGCATCCACGGCCTGCGGCCATCCGTGCCCGAGATCCCGGTGCAGTACCGGCTGAACCCAATGGTCTTCAATGCGATGGGCCGACCCTGGCGCGACCTCGGCCACACCACCGCCTACTGCTCGATGGCCGCCGTGGGCTTCGGCTACTTCCTGCCCAGCCAGGTGCTGTTCTCGCTCTGGGCGTTCTTTGTGATCATCCGTGTGCAGAACATCGCATTCTCAGCCTTCGGTTCGCCGCTGGAGGCGATGCCGCTCTACCCGACGAGCATCTGGAACGGCTATCAGGTCGCGGGTGCCTACCTCGTGCTGACCGGCTACCTCGTGCGGTCGGCTATGCCGCACCTGCGCAGCCTCTGGCGTGCGGCGGCTCTCGGCCGCGAGCGAGCCCCCGAGCATGAGGGAGAGGCCCGGCCCGCACTACCTCCCCGCGCGGAGCTTCTCGGGCTGGCGGCGTCGGTGGTTGTCGCAACGTGGTGGTTCACGCTGCTGGGGATGTCGTGGTGGATGGCGGCGCTGGAGACACTGGTCTTCCTGCTGGTGGTGTGCGTGGTGATGGCGCGTTCGACGGCTGAAGCGGGGCTGATGATGACCGAGACGAGCTTTCGACCGGTGGACCTCGTGCGCCTCGTCTCGCCGATGCGCGCGCTGGGAGCGCCGACGCTGACGGCGCTATCGCTGGCCGACGCGGTCTTTACCCGCGACCTGCGCGGCAACCTGCTCTCGACGATGCTCGATGGCCTGAAGATGTCGGACGCCACGCAGCTTGATCGCCGCCACCTCTTTGGCGCGCTGGCGCTGTCGCTCGCGATCGTGCTGACCTTCGGCGTCTGGCTGCACATCACGACCACCTACGAGCATGGCGGCCTCGGCGGCTACAGCTACGTCTACTGGGGCAACCCGCTGCTGGGCTTCCGCTACTTCGCTCCGGTGCTGCAGTCGGGCGATGACTACGACGCGCGCCTGCCGATTTTCTTCGCGTCGGGGGTGGCGATCACTCTGGCGCTGAGCGTGCTGCGGATGCGCTACGTGTGGTGGCCGCTGTCGCCGCTTGGCTTTGCGCTGTCGGGGTCGTGGAGCATGATCGTGTTCTGGTTCCCGCTGCTGGTGGCGTGGCTGGTGAAGGGCGGGATCGTGCGCTACGGGGGGATGACCACCTACATGCGCCTGCGGCCGCTGTTCTTCGGCCTGATCCTCGGTGAATTCGCGCAGGCGGTGTTGTGGGCGGCCATCTCCGGCATCTGGCGCACCCCGGTCCCATCGTTCCCGTGGTCGTGAGTGGCACAGAGCAGTCTCACTACCCCGCAGTGATAAACTCTACACCCTGGATCTGCGCGAAATGCGTGTCGCCCGTGGCAAGCGTCGCATCATGTGCCGCAGGCTCAGTTTCGCTGCCTCCAGTGCCAGCGTATCATCCAGCGCCACAGCGGCATCGAAGGCAACCTCGCACGGCATGAAGACAGGGCTCGATCATCCCTGCCGCAACGTCCACCCCTGGCAGGGGATCGAGCCCCGTCAATTTGACCTCAGTTGCGCCCTCCGCTCACTACCACCAGCGCGCTTCGATGTTCTCGATGCCCGAGGTGGCGGTCCACTTCGCATGGCCGTCCGCGTAGCCGATGTTCACGCCATCGTTGTGTCGCGCGGCCCGGCCCACGCGGTCATCATGGCCGCGCGAGATGCCGTGGCCACCGCCAGGTAGCGCCTTTCCGTCGGAGTAGAAGTAGGGGCGCTCCACCATGTCGGCGAATGTTGCGAGCGCGGCCGGTCGTGGCACCTGAGAGTCATTGTGGCTGAAGAGGCTGTAGTTGTAGCCGTAGCTGAGTTGCTGGTTCGGATAGCTGCCCATCAGACAGGCGGCGTAGAGCGTATGGCTCTCGCTGTTGGCGTGACTGATGCAGTTCGCGGAGCTGTCGCTGGGGCAGATGTAGATCTGGTTGTTCTTGATGTAGGGCTGGATGCCATCCGCCCACGCGCCGTAGGGATGGTTGGGATAAGTCCCATCGCCCCATGCGGCCGCGGAGCCGGAGGGGAATGAGCCGTCGTAGTCGCCCATGTACATCAGCAGGCCAAGGGAGAGTTGCTTGACGTTGTTCAGACAACTGGTCTGGCGCGCCTTCTCGCGCGCCCTCGCGAATACTGGAAACAGGATCGCCGCCAGTATGGCGATGATGGCGATGACTACCAGTAGTTCGATGAGCGTGAACCCGCTGCGTCGCATGACACGTCGCCTCCGCATCCTGACAGGAAATGAACGCCTGCAGTGGAAGCATAGGACGGCTCCGGCCCAAGTCAAATTAACTGTTTGAGAACCCCCGGCTGGAGGCGTAGGCCGATCACTGCGGGGGCACTCTGAGCCTCCCGCCGCCCCCGACCGCCTACTCCTTCACCCGCCATGACACCGTACTGCGGGAGGGTAAGGTGGGCGTAGAGGACCCTGCGTCCGCGCGCGAGGCTCCGTCTGTTGTTCATGTGCCACGGGCGCCCTCGCCCGTGGGTCGTTTCGCAGGTCGCGCTTCCTGAGAGCAGGCGTCTTGCAGTCGACGAAGTGTGGTTTTCGACAGCGTGCGGGCGAGGGCGCCCGCACTACAGGTCGAAGGTCTCTGCAACTAGCGCTTTCGGTCGACGAACGGCTGCGCCGCTGCCCGGTGACCCTCGCGGGGGCGCGAGGGCCACCATTGCTGCCCCACGGGCAGGGTAGGCGGCTACGACAAACGGAATCCGGTCGAGGGCGCCCGGACTCCGGGTTCTGAGTTGGAGCGTCTCGCCGAAGCCGTTGCCTTACTCCCCCTCGTCCCGCGAGTCCCGCCCGCCGTTTGGGCGGGACCAGGGAGAGGGGGCCGGGGGGTGAGGCCGCTGTTGTCGTCCCCGAACGGCATCACCGCTGCGCGGCGACCCTCGCGGGGGCGCGAGGGCCACAATCCCTGCCCTCCGGGCGGGACAGGCGACAACGGCTTACGAAGGCACGGACAGGAGTGTCCGTGCCACGGAACGACAATGTTGCCGTCCCCCCCCGCTTCCCGGCCGTTCACCCCAAATACCTCTCCGCCATATCCTCCACCTCGCGCATCTGCGCCTCGGGGATCTCGCGCTCGAAGGGCGGGCCCGTGAAGGCCGTCAAGTGCGCAAGATGCGCCGCTGCGTTCGCGTGAGTCGCAATAACCTCCGTCGAAACCGACTGCAGGTCGTCCAGATCCGAGTGGTGGAAGTAGCGCGTCCCCGCCTGGTTCATCCGGTGCAGAAACACCGACGGGCATCCCCGCACGTTGAACGGGAACATGTCCGAGAACGGCGTCACATGCTCCATCACCTCGCCCGAAAGCACCACCCGCCCCGTGCGCTCCACTCGCGGCGCATGACCCACCTCCTGCGGCCGCCCGAACTCGCTCCCGCGCGCAATCGAAGCTCGATCCCGCGAGGGCGTCCCGGCAGTCACCGAATGAGTCGCGCCCGGCCCGGCCTCCTCAGGGCGGTGCGTATCGCCGCCACGCGTCGTCACGGGCGCTCGCTCGGTGAGAGTGCCCGCCGCCTCGCCAAGCGGCTCCCGCAGCGGGCGATGGCCGGGCGTGGTCATCCGCGTGCACGCCTCCACCAGCCCCTCCGGCCCCACCACGATAAGCTGGTTGCGCCCGGTGATCGCCGCCACTGAGTCGAGGTTCACCACCAGCCGGGTGCGATCGGCCTCCTCCGGGTGGCGCTCCACGTAGACGCGCGAGCCCTCCGATAGCTGCTCCTCCGCGCCGAAGCCGCAGAAGCGGATGGTGCGCTCGGGACACTCGCCAAGGTCCGCGAGCATCCGCGCCGCCTCCAGCATCGCCGCCACGCCCGAACCATCATCTTCCGCCCCGGTACCGACGATCACGCTGTCAATGTGCGCGGTCATGTGCACCATCTCATCGCCCGCGCCCGGCAGGTCGCCCCAGACGTTCACCGACTCGCCCGCCTCGCTCCACGCATTGCTGGTCAGGCGCACATGCGGGGCGGTCATCTTCGCGAGCTTCAGCGCCTCCCAGTACGGCATGGTGACCTGCGGGAGGGTGATGATGTCGCGCCAGGCGTAGGGTGTGCCCGCCGAGACCGGCCAGTCCACCGGGAAGCGGTCATCCACCCACAGCAGCCCCGCCGCGCCGGAATGCTCGAGCATCTCCATCTGCTCCGCATCGCCGCTCAGCCCCCAGATCAGCAGCAGCTTGCCCTCGACCTCGTTCATTGCGAGATCGGCGGCGGTAGCGCTGTCTACGTAAACCACCTCCGCCTCAACGCCCGCTTCGGGCGTGGGGCGGGAGTTGGCGATGGGGATGCAGCGGATCGCGGGCCCCTCGTCTGCGAGTACGTCCACCCACGCTTCGCTGTAGCCCCAGACGTGGAACGGGAATGTCTCCATCGTCACGTTCCGCAGGCCGACGGCCTCCATCTGCTCGGCGACATACTGGGCCGCGCGCCGTTCGGCATCGGTGGCCCCGAGGCGGTTGCCGATATCGCGGCAGAGCACCTGCAGATGGCGGTCAACGTTCTCCGCTGAAGCTCGGAAAGTAGGCATGGTCGGGCCTCCTGAACGTGATTTCACCTCGGGCGGGTCAGAACTCGTCCTCGGTGAAGTAGTAGCCTCTTATCTGCGCCGTAGGGGCGTCGTCCTTAATGTAATTCACGACAAAGAAGCGTCCATCCTGCAATTGTACCCATCCGACGTAGGAGGAATCCGACTGCTCGGCGCGATCGTGATCGAGCGGCAGCACGATCCCGGTCTGGTTGTCGCGATGCGGGCTGAGCGCGGACTCGATGGTCTCGA
>JAAYJW010000413.1 GCA_012522765.1 candidate division WS1 bacterium
AGAGGAAGAGTGGCCGCCATCTCGCGGATCTGCAGGCTCCGCTGAACCCGAACCGTCTCTGCCTGCGCCCGGAGAGCTCTGGCGATACTGACCCCGACCTCCTCGGCCTGCACGAGTGAGGCCACGAGCGCACTCAGGTTGTCTTCATTCACACGTTCGGCCATGCTCTCCCACGCCTGTCTGCGGCTCTTGCCCACGCGCATCTCTCCGAGAAGCCGATCGAACTCATCTACGAGTATCCCCTGCTTGCGGGCGATGACTTCCGAGAGCGCGCCGTCCAGCCCCGACCCGGCCTCCACCGAGACCACCAGCAGATCAATGATGTCGGGCAGCGTCTTGCGGATCTCAGCGTGCCTGCGCTCGGTGCTCTTTTGCAGAATGTAGGTCGGGGTGAGCGCAGCCACGATGAAGAGCGTGCCAGCCGACAGAACACCATAGGCAGAGTTGGCCATTGGCCCGGTGAGCAGCCAGTAGCCACCTGCCACGCCCGCCACCAGCATGAATGCTCGAAAGGTGACGTAGCCCTCGGGGGACATGCCGAAGGGCCGACCGGCCCGCTCAAGCTGCCGCTCGGTGTCGGCCAGCATGTTCCCCGGCGCGCGTCCGCCAATGGAGGAGATCATGCGCCGCATCGCAGGCTTCAACAGGCGATCTACGAACGGGATGTGCAGCAGCCTCGCTACAGAAGAACGCGGCTGCTCCGGGCGCAGGTCTTTCCTGCGGCGCGCAGCGCGAGTACGTCCCTCGTAGGCTATCAGCGCGGTGGCGAAGAGCAATATGTCCGCGAATATGAGCACGGCAATCATCGTTACCAGCATCTCCATCTCGACGACCCCTCTCCTGTCAACCGTCGCATTACCCCCGTCGCGGCACGTGCTCACCGGTGGCGGCGTCAGAAGTCGATCTTTATCAGGTTCTTGATCACGATGATCCCGAACAGCATCAAGAACCCCGCGCCTATCAGCATCATCCTCCCCGCAGCTTCCTGGAAGAGCGGATCGAGGTAGTCTGGATTGATGATCGAGATGATGATCGCCATCGCAAACGGCATGGCGATCAGGATCATCGCCGACAGGCGACCCTCGCTCGTCGCCGCGTCGATCTCCCGCTGCAGTCGGACGCGCTCGCGGATCACGTTAGTGATATTGTCCAGCACCTCCGCGAGGTTGCCGCCGAGCTTCAGTTGTGTCTGGATCGCCGCCACGACAAGCTCAACGTCGTAGGACCCAGTCCTGGCAACAAGCAGGCTCAGCGCCTCCGGCGTGGAGACGCCGACGTTGATGTCCTGCAGGATGTGTTCGACCTCATCGGAGAGCGGCGGGCGGCTCTGCGTGGCGACGATGCGCAGGCTCCTCGTCAGAGCGTGACCCGAGCGCAGCCCGGACGCCAGCATGTCCAGAGCGTTGGGAAGCTGGTTCACAAGCAGTGCCTGCCGTCGCGTGGCCAGCAGCGTCAGATACATGTACAGGATGCCCACGACTATAGTCCCGATGAGGAGCGCCATCAGCGCATTGCCGGTAGCGAACCAGCCGATAGTGGTGCCCGTGATCGCTGCCGCGAGCCCGATGAGGAGCGCTTCAGATGGGCGCAGGAGCAGCCCCGCGCGGAGCACCAGCAGTTGGATGTCACGCCAGAAGCGCGTCTCCTGCAGTCTCTCGGAAAGCCCCGGCCAGAGATCAGGCCGCAGGGTATCGGTGGGCGGGACTGCCGATGCGGCGGGCGTAGATCTTGCGTCGGCTCCCATCCCACCGAAGAGGCGTCCATTGGCTTCTGCGCTGCGGGCCAGCGCGAGCAGCGCGATAGCTGCGAGCATGAAGGTCATGGCGCCACCGATGATGGCGAAGACAAACGGGTTCACGTCGATTCCTCCTCATTCCCCACCGCGTTCGGCACTGTGCCGAACGCTACCACAGTATCGCGCGTGGCCCGACGACGCTCTCCTGCGTCATGAACATCTCCGGCGGGAGTTCGACTCCCTCGGCAGACAGCTTCTCCACGAACAGCGGCTGGATGCCGAGCGAGCGATGTGTCGCCACCAGATCGCCATCTGCGCCCACAGCATGGCGCTCAAGCACGAAGAGATCCTGCGTCAGTATCTCCTCGCCCTCCATCCGCTGGACTTCCGTGATGTGAGTGACCCGCCGCGAGCCGTCCCTCATGCGGTCCTGGTGGACGATCAGGTCGATGGCGCTGGCGATCTGCTGCCTGATGGCGTGCGAGGGAAGTTCCGTCCCGGCCATCAGCACCATCGTCTCGAGGCGTGAGAGGCAGTCGCGCGGGCTGTTGGTGTGCGCGGTGGAGAGCGAGCCCTCATGCCCCGTGTTCATCGCCTGGAGCATGTCGAGCGCTTCACCGCCGCGCACTTCGCCGACGATGATGCGGTCCGGGCGCATGCGCAGCGAGTTGCGCACGAGGTCGCGGATGGTGATCTCGCCGGTGCCCTCGAGGTTGGCGGGGCGGCTTTCCAGTTGAAGCACATGGTCCTGTTGAAGCTGAAGCTCGACCGCGTCCTCGATGGTGATGATGCGCTCGTCCTTCGGGATGAAGCCCGAGAGGACATTGAGGGTGGTGGTCTTACCCGACCCGGTCCCGCCTGAGATCATGATGTTGAGCTTGCCGTTGACGCACAGGTGGAGGAAGTCGCGCATCTGCGCGGTCATGGTGCCGAAGCGCACAAGGTCCTCTCCGGTCAACGGATCGTGCGCGAACTTGCGGATGGTCATGTACGGACCATCTATCGCGAGCGGCTGGATGATGACGTTGACGCGCGAACCGTCTGGCAGGCGCGCGTCCACCATCGGCACCGCCTCGTCAAGTCGCCTGCCCAGCGGCGCGATGATCTTCTCCACAATGCGCATGATGTGCTCCGCGTTCAGGAAGCGCACCGGCGCGCTGAGGATCCGGCCGTCGCGCTCGATCATCACCTGCCTCGTGCCGTTGACCATGATCTCCGTGATGGAGTGATCGCGCAGGAGCACGTCGAGCGGGCCGTAGCCCCGGATCTCACTGACTACCAGCCCGGACAAAGCCTCGATGATGCGCTGCGGGAGCGTGATGCCTTCGAGCACCTGCTGGGCGAAGCTGCGAGCCAATGCGTGAAGCTCACGGGCATCCAGCCGCTCCAGCGTCGCATGCTGTGTGTTGCGCAGAAGCTCAGCATGAATGCGCGACTGGAGTCGCAACATCTCCTCGGTATACAGATCATCCACGATAGCGGTCTCTTCAAGAGTCGCCTGTGCCATGAGTCCCACCTCTGCCTCCGCGGGAGACAGCCCCCCGATCTCGCGAGGGCCCTCTGCCCGCCACATTTTCAGCGTAGACTGCCGGGGCCGCTACAGTCCGGCAGTGCCTGTATCTGTCTCGCCAATGTTCCGCGTTCCGAACTCCATCACGTCCCCGGGCGCGACGCCCTCAGGGATGGGGATGGGGTGCAGCGGCTGTCCCTCCTCGTTGAGTATCTGCGGCAGCACGAGCACGATTAGTTCGGAGCGGCTGCTGCGCGTCGTGTTGTGCCGGAAGAACTGACCGACGATGGGCAGATCCCCGAGGATGGGGATCTTCGACACCGATTCTGACTCGTCTGAGCTGATCAGCCCGCCGATGGCGAGCACGCCGCTGTCGGGCACGGTGACGGTGGTGCGAGTTCGCCGCGTGCGCAACGCCGGGATCGTCAGGCCCGAGATGGTGACGCCGCTGCCGAAGTCGAGCGAACTGACCTCCGGCTCAACCGTGAGCAGCACTTTGCTCCCGTCGGGGCTGATCGTCGGGTTGATCTTCAGATTCACCCCGAAGGGCTTCCACTCAACGGTGATGGCGGCAAAGCCACCCAGTCCCTCCTGTGAGATCGGCACCGGAAGCTCGCCGCCGATGAGGATCTCCGCGTCCTCCTGCTCGTTCACCAGCAGATTCGGCTCAGCAAGCACGCGCGCTTTCTCCTGCGCGATCAGAGCGTGAACCTGCGTTGAAAAACGGTAAAGCTCCGGCCACCCACCGCTGCCTGCGACCTGACCGAAGAGGAACGGCTGCGGACGGAACTGCGCATCGCCAAACTGCACGCCGCTGTACTGCCCCCAGTCGATGCCGAGGTCTTTGTCGCCTCCGCGCGTTACCTCCAACACTTTCACCGCCACGAGCACACGCCGGCGATCCGGCTCTACCACCGTGACGGCGTTAATCACCGGCACTCCGCCGAAGAGGCCAAGAACCTCCTCCACCTGAGAGAGCCTGTCCTCGCTGGCGACGGAGCCATCAATCAGCAACGCCTGTTCGCCGATGGGGCTGACGTGAACGCCATCGCCGAGGAGGTCCATCAGCGCAACTCTTGCGGCGGCGACATCCGGGGCGGGCGGCACCAGCATCGTCAGGTTGATGATGCGCGAGTCGGCGCCGAAGGAACTCACCAGGCGCTCTACGCGATCAAGCTCCTGTTGCGACGAAGCGATACCCTCGACTGCGATCAGATCATCCTGCAGCGCAGTGACGGTGTAGCGGTCGCCAAGAAGCTGCTGGATCTGCCGGGCAGGCGTCTGCCCGGAGAGGTCGGCGCCACGGAGCGTGATGCGGTCGATCACGCGGAGGCTGTCGCCAGCGATGGTGGCGATCTCCCGCCTCGCCTGCAGCACGGCCGCCTGTGTCGGCAACTCCCCCTCCACCACGATCAGGTCCTCGCCCCATGCCTTCACCTGCACCGATGGGTCGAGTATCGCCGTCAGAGTCTCCGCCGCCGCCTGTGCCGGTGGGCCCTTGGGGCTGCCGCAGGTGGTGACCATCGTCACAACCCGCACATCATCGCTGCATGCGGCCTCAGTCAACAGTCTCAGGTTCTCCAGCGCGGTAGTGCTGGCCACTTCCCCGTCAACCACGACCATGCGGTCGGACACCACCTGCACCGACAGCGTCGGCCCGAGCGACTGCTGCAGATCGCGCGCGATGGTGTCCGCCTCACTCGTGCCCACGATTGTGACCGTGAAGGCATGCAGACCCTTGCGATCGTAGACATACAGGGAAGTGCCGGACTGGCTCTGCAGTGGCGCTCGGTCGGTCGAACGAACCAGCAGGTCGTCGGCGGTCAGAACGGCCACGTCGGCGACCGCCGGATCGATGATGAGAACCCGACGCAGCCCATCGAAGTGCAGGATGGTCTCCTTGCCGCACTCCAGCACGAGGGTCTTCATTGCGACGGCCCCTGTGTCCTGAGCATGGACCGCCACGCCGGGTGCAACTGAAGCAAGGGCCGCTATCACCAGCAGTAATCCGCCGCATGACCGAGTTCGCACCGCTGTCTTCGCCGTCGCTGTAGAGGTCATTCTTCCGATCCTCCGGGTTGCCGGATAGTCCACGGTCAAAGCGCCGACTCCTGAAGACTAGTCGATCTCAACGATTTCGCGATCGGTTCCTCTGACTATCTCAATGACCGCAGCGTCCTCAGGTTCGTCCCCGGAAGCGGGAGGCGTGGGGGCTCTCTGTGGCGCCGGTGTCACCGCTGGCGCGTTCGGCGCAGGCTGATATGCGGCCGGCATCACCGGCTGCGGTTGCTCCGGTGGTGGAGGTTCGGCCTTTGCCTCCTTCACCGGCTCAGGCAGCCCCATCATCTCCCAGTCGGCACAGGCCGACAGGCTGACGGTGCTGGTGTCTTCCGGGGGGCGAAGCACGAGGTGGATCGAGCCTGTTGCGGCGGCAAGCACCAGCGTCTGAGCCTCGTCGGGCATCATCGCCAGCGTGGCGTTGGTGACTTCGGCCTCGGCCGTGGGCGCCTCTTCGCTACCTGCGGTCTGCGAAACGGGTTGAGCGGTCGCAGCCACCTGCCGGTCGGATACAGCGGGCCGGGCGGCGCCCGACTGCGGCCGGGTAGTCGCCTGTCCGACCGCGAGCACAAGCACGTCCTGCAGGATCGTCTTGGTGAAAGCTTCTTCTTCGCGCCTGCTGGTGGTCAGAACGTCCACCCGATCCCCGGGAAGAGCGAAGCCCGCAACGCCCGACACCGGGTCGATCGCCACGGTCACCGCGCGCATGCCGTCCGGGATCAGGTAGGTCAATCCGCCGGCGGCGGTCCGCGCAGCGACATCGCCGGCTGCGATTGTCTCGCCGATGGCGATGGGGCGCTGCGCGATCTGCCCCACTACGTCCCCGGCAGAGGAGAAGTGACGGGGCGGCACAGACGCTGCAGGCTTCTCCTCCGTGGCGACCATCTCAGCAGTGACGGTCTGGAACGGAGCGATGTCGCTGGTGGCGGTGACTACAGTCAGGACCTGTTCGGCCGCCTCATCCTCGGTGCTGGTCTGTGCGGTAAGCACCACGTAGACCATCGCCGCCACGATCACCGCGATCACACCCGCCAGCCCCAGCGCCTGGTTCCTGGTAAGGTGCCGCATCTTCATACACCCCTCGCACTTCCCCACTGCACCATCTGATCGGTTACTGTATCAGCCGTACCTCGAAGAAACCGTCGTAGGTCGGAGTGTCATAGAGATCGTCGCCCGGAATGTAGTAGTCGAGGAAGGTGGCCTCGATGGCCTTGTCGCCCGTGATGTTGACCACGTCCTCAAGCCAGAACGCCACGAAGCCCTCCACCTCAAAGTGCGCATTCGCGCCGCCATCGTCCACGTAGGTCGCCACTATCGTGATGACCACGCGAGGATTTCCGGGGGTGATTGAGTCGGGCGTGTCGTCGGCGTAGATTCCCTCGGAACCCCGCTCAATGCGATCGAGGAGTTCCTGCGTGTACTGACCGACGTTCAGGCCCGGATAGGCGTAGACGTAGTCGTCCGTGCCGTACACCGCATCGTGCATCTCCTCCTCGGTCAGGTCCTCGCCGCCGAGCAGTTCGCGGAAGGACGCGGTGCACTCATCCGGAGGCGCGAGAAAGCCGAAGCTCCCGGGGATGCCGGGATAAGTTGGACCGTCCGCCATCAGGATGTTTGTCTCGCCCGGAGCGTACCCCGCGTACTCCGCCGTGGTCCTGTCTATCCAGATCGGCACGAAGGGATAGCCGGAGGTGCGTGTCTGCCGAACTGCAACGGCTGTGCGGTGGGCGGTCGCGCTTTCAAGGCCGACCAGCCTGATGAAGCCGAAGCTCACCGGACCGTGCGCGGTCACCTCAACCGCGGTTGCATCGGTTCCAAGCACCACTCCGCCAACCGTATCTCCCGGACCGTAGGTGTTCACGTCTGAGGAGTTGCATGTCACCTGCCACCCGGCGCCCTCGCTGTTGTTCGCGGAGGCGATCCCTGTGGCGGTGACGACAACGGGACCGGCGGGCAACTGCGTGGCTCCCGCCAGTGCTGCGCCGTCGGCGACCTCCTGACAGCGCTGCGCGGCTACTTCAAGGCTTCCAACGTCGAAGGCCATTCCGACCAGACCGGTGATGCCCACTAACGCGACACAAACCCAACCGAGCGCCACTCCATCTCGCGCACCCCCGGCGCGAGTTCGCCGCCGAAGGTAACGAATGCCGCTACTGCGCGCCCTGTGCATCTGTCCCCTCTCCTCTCGCCACCACTCAAATGCACTACGCTCTCCGTGCTCTACTCTCGCCTCATGATCGTTGCGGCGTACACGGTCCTGATGCCACTCTCTCCATCGTCCGACCAGTCGCCGAAGAGGCCCGCGGTCATGATCTGGTGCGGGTAGGCGACGCTGACTCGAACCTGATCTCCCGCCAGCGCACAGTTGAGCGGCCCGGCATTGGCGAGCGTCTGCCAGCTTCCCCAGGTGCCTGTGTCGAAGTCCCAGGCTCTGTACTCAAGCACCACCTGCGCCTGTGCAGCGTCAAGCGGGAAGATCGCGGAGGCTGTGCGCGCACCCGTCGTCTCGATGGTGGCGCCCACAGCCGCCACACGCGCCCCCTCACGCGCGGCCTCATGCACACTGATCACGTCGCGCATCAGTACTCCGAACTCGACTATCGCGAACAACAGAAAGATGAGCAGCGGCGCGACCAGCGCCATCTCGACCGTCACGGCGCCACGCTTTCTCCCTCTGTGAATTGAGATGCACATCTCAGCCCCCTCCTTCCGGGCACCTCTCTTGCTTACGTCGATACTCCCAGGGCAGGGGGCGGCCCTCCACCGCCCCCACCCGCTCGCGGGGCGCCGCTTCAGGGACTCGCGTTCGACGGAGCCGGGATCGACCCCATCGCAGTGGCAGAACTGGAGGCGGTGTTGTCAACGGCACCCCCGAGGTTCTGCCATGAGACGAGCGCTACCAGCGCAACCAGCGCCAGCAGCAACGCGTACTCCACTGTTGTGACGCCGGACTCGTCCCTCCACAGATCGAACATTTTCCTCTCCTCCTGGTCCAGCTATTTGATATCGGGCCGTGACAGCGTTGCTGCTGCCACCCCCGTCACTGCCGCGGATTAGTTTGGTCCGGCACTGATTGTGTTCACCGATGCATTGATTGCGGTTGTCACAGCGCCACCAAGCGCGGTCCATGCGACCACCGTGACCAGCACCACGAGGCTGAGCAGGAGCGCGTACTCGACGGTTGCTGTCGCTTCATCATCGTGCCAGAATGATCTCAATGTGGCCGCCTCACGTATTGTGCAGATCTACGATCGATTTGCCCGGCCTCGCGGCAGGAGATCAGGCGGCAATGGCCACCGAAAGCTCGTGAAGCTGCCCGGCATGGCGCTGACGATCGGGTGCTGGCTTGGTACGCTGAAGGCAGACTCGCTTGAGAAAATGTTGCAGGGGATGCGGCTGCGGTGTATACTTTGTTTGCATCCTGTCCTTAGCGGGATAGCGATTGCCTTCGGGGCCAGCGAGTAGCCGCTCGCTGGCCCACCTTTTTTCCTCTCAGTCTTAGCTCTCCTGCGCTGGTTCGGTGCTTCGTCCTGTGCAACATAGCGAGGCCATTGGTCAAAGTCAATACAAAACTGCTCACAGTTGCATCACAGCAACAACTTCCACAACCGACACATCCGTCTATCTCCATCCTGCCTCACGTTGGAGGCGCATCAGCGGTGGTGGCGGCAGTCCGTTCAGCCTGAGGTCACTCAGTGGGCATTGGCGAGCAAACCCTCAGGAAGCACGATGGCGATCCATCCGCGTGGCCGACAGAGGCTGACGCCCAAAGCTCCATCAACCGCCTGTTCACCAGCGAGGCGAACAGCCTGCGACTCATTTCGTATACGCGCGAACCAACCGGTCAGTGACGGCTCAGTGCGCCGGTCTTACTGCCCCTCGAGCCAGTCGGGATGCTCCCAGCGCGGGAACGGAGACTTGAAGTTGTGCTCGCGCTCGAACTTCAGCGCCGCCGCCAGGCCCTCGTCCCAGGTGGCTGCGCTGGCGGTCCAGCTTAGCCAGTCGTCATCCTCTTGGAACTGCACGTGGCCCTCAGCCACGTAGCGGTCATTCTCATCCAGCATGAGTGTCCCTATGACGGAAACCGTGCCGGTCAGCCCCCGTTGAAGGGCTGCCGCGCCCGTCGGCTGGCCCACTCCCCGCCACGTGCCGGCTGCCTCGAGCTTCCCGACATTCAACCGGCCGAACGCGTTCCGCCCCTCTCCGGACTCTCGCTGCGCCTCAAACTGCGGGTTGCGCTCGGTCAGCCTGCCGGAGAATGTGCCCAGAATCTCCCGCCACGTCCACTGCGCGTTGGCCCGGGTATCGGCAAGCGCGCAGAAGCCGGACACCGTCCCACCCGGAGCCACCTTCAGGTGGGTCGCCACCGCCCATGGCGCCTGAGGCGCAATTCGGAGCTCTCCCAGCAAGTCCGTGGACGCTACCTCGGCGGGCTCTTCCTCAGTCGCGTTCTCCAGGAAGATCGGGCAGCAAATGCAGGGAGTATCGAGCAGTCTGTCCGTCGCCAGTCGGACCAGCGCCTCGTCCTCCGCCGGCGTCAGGCCCATTACCCGCATCGGCTCGACGTTCTTCATCCAGAACCCGAGGAACTCGCTCGC
>JAAYJW010000414.1 GCA_012522765.1 candidate division WS1 bacterium
GCTTTGCCGTGGTATGCGATGCAGAACGCGAGGTCGGTGTCCTCCTCACAGCCGTCGAGGTAGCGCAGGGCGGGGCTGCCGAGGCCGTAGGATGCGCCGGACTCACACTCCTCGAAGATCACGTTGTAGCCGCCACAGGCGCCGTGGCCGTCGCTGACGAAGATGTCGTCCGCTCCGGCGGCCTTCGCACCACGAACAGCCGCGTTGATGTCCAGCGTCAGCGCCCTGCGCCCCTCCTGGTAGCGTGGTTGATCGGCGAAGGTCATCAATTCCTGCGCGATGCCTGACGCCCCTTCCATGTCGGTAGCCATGTACAGCTTCATCGTCGCGCCTCCTCAGCACAAGGTGAGCGGCATTCATGTTGAGACACCGGCCTCGTCCGCGGGAGGTTCGCCGCACCGGGCCGAGGGCCTTTGTGCGAGTGCCGTTGGGGCATCTAAGGCATTGTCCGGCGCGGAATTGGATAACTCCACTGTGGATGTTCGACAGGCCGATCGAGTAGGCTGTGGCTTTAGCAGGCACATCCCGAGTAAGAGGAGCGCTCCCATGCCCTCCATCAGCCGAACCGCCATCTGTCTGGCCATGTCCGTGATCGTGGCAGCCCTCGCTGGTTGCCCGCCGCAGCCCGCTGCGGTGGATGATGAGCCGGTGGAGCCCGCCACTGCTGAGGTGACGCGTCGCTCATTTGCCGCCGAGGAGATGCTCGGGGGCAGCATCGTGGCGGCCCCGGCGCAGTACGTGGAGGTGGACTGCTCGCTTTGCCCTGCTGGCGCGGAAGTGCTGGTGGAGACGGGCGAGAGTGTGGAGCAGGGCGACGCGCTGGTATCCATCAGCGGCAGCTATCCGGCCGATGCCGCGGATGGTCTGGCGGAGCGGGTGCAGCAGGCACGGGCCAATCTCGAGAGCGCTGATGAGGACTTCGCCCAGTTGCTCGTGACCGCTCAGGAGCAGCGCGAACTGGCGGGGGAGCGCATTGCGGCGCTGGAGGAAGCGCTCGAGGAGCCGGGGCTGAGCCAGGAAGAGCGGGAACAGATCACGCTACAGATCAGGGCGCTGGAGGTCTGGTACGACCGTGCAGAGTTGGAGATCGAGTGGCTGCAGGCCCAGCGTGACGATGTGATGGAACGGCGGCGGATGCGGGTGGCCGGGTGGGAGGACATGCTGGCGGCCATGCATAACGGCAACGGTGACGCGGTCGTGCGCTCACCCATCGACGGACAGGTGACCGAGGTTCGCACGGATGAGGGTGCGCCCACTGTGGTGATAGCCGACACGTCCAACCTCTTTGCGCAATGCGCGGCTACACTGGATCAGGCGCGGCGGCTGGATGTTGGCATGGAGGCGCTGATCACGACCACTACAGTGGACACCGAGCCAATCATGGGGACGATCATCCGGATTTCGCGGACGATCGAGGATGAGGATATCTCGCTTGATTTTCCTGATGACAGCGGACACCTTGTGCTGCTGCAGTTCGAGACGGCTGAAGAACTCGACCCTGGGCGGCCGATTGAGGCGCGGTTCGATCTTGGTGAGGTTGAGAACGCGCTGACTCTGCCGACGCCGGCGATTGAGTATGAGGATGGCATTCCCTACGTCAACCTGATTGTTGGCGACGGTACGGAGCGCCGTTACATCCTGGTAGGGCCGGGTGATAGCGAGTATACGGTCATCGAAGAGGGTCTGAGCGAGGGCGACGAGGTAATGCTGCCGGCGGCGCTTGCCAGTTGAGGCGAGGGAGGGCCGGGGTGGAACCTGCCGACTTCGCAGACGGCGGCGCAGTCGGCACTTTCCGCGCCGCCTGAGGGCGTCGCGGAAAGCGGCCCCTCCTTACGACTTCGCCGCTTACATTCCGCCGTTGCCGTCGCCGTCGCCTTTCCCAGTCGTCGCCGTTGCCGTTACCTGTGCCGTTTCCTGTTGGCGGCGAAGCCGCCATCCTGTCCGGCGCGCCAGCGCCGGAATCCTGTTAAAACCAGTCGTTGCCGTTCCCCCTCCGAAGGAATCCCCCCTCGCATCGTCCAATATTGCGCCGACACACGCTCCCTGCTCGCTTTCAGGAGGTCACACCATGCCACTGCGGATCGGCGTCGCTGGATTGCGGCGCGGGATGGGCTTCGTGCGGGTCTTCAGCCATCATCGGGAGTGCGAACTCGCGGCGGTCTGTGATGTCGAACCGGGGCGCGCGCAAAGTGTGGCCGAAGAGTTCGGCGCGCCGATGCACTTCGAGGACTACTCCGACCTCTGCCGGGCCGACATTGACGCGATTGTTGTAGCCACTCCGGCCCCCCTGCATGTCGCACACTCGCTGGAGGCGATGAGCGAGGGCAAGCACGTATTGAGCGAGGTGCCCGCGGCGTGGGACCTCGACGAGGCCGAGCAGCTTGCGCGCGGCGTCGAGCGCTCCGGGCTCAAGTACATGTTCGCGGAGAACATGTGCTATTTCGCGTACATCGAAACGTACGATCAGATGGTCAAGCGCGGCGACATCGGCAAGCCGATCTACGCCGAGGGCGAGTATATCCACGACTGCCGGTCGCTGATGCACGACCGCTTTGACGGTGTGACGCCTGGCTCGGAGACTGGCGTGACATGGCGCGCGTCATTGCCGCCGATCCACTACTGCACCCACGACCTCGGGCCGATCCTCGAGATTCTCGACACACGGGTTGTCTCCGCGACCGGGATGCACACCGGCAGCAACGTGGAGCCGCAGTGGGGCGCGATCGACATGGAGATCGGGGTCTTCAAGTGTGAGTCGGGCGCGGTGGTGAAGATCCTCGTGGGCTTCTCGATCGCCCGGCAGCCCTCGATGCACTGGATGGTCATCTACGGGACCGAAGGGTACCTGGAGGGGCCGCGCGGGGGAACCGGCGGGAAGCACATGCTGTACACGGAGCGCACGGCGAACCTGCAGGGACCGATGGAGCTTCCGCTGTCGAGCGCGCACACCGGCGCGCCTCCGGAGGCAACTGCGGGCGGCCATGGGACCAGCGAGTATTTCATGTGCAATGACTTCGTCCGGTGCATCGTGGAGGACACGCAGCCGAAGATTGACGTCTACCGCGGGCTTGACTACTCGGCCCCGGGGATCTGCGCGCACCTGTCAGCGGAGAATGGCGGCGCGCCGGTCGAGGTGCCCGACTTCCGCCCCACACAGTAGCCGCATGCCGAGGAGGGCTGGCCCATGGCCACCGACACGATGACCCCGCGCGAGCGCATCCTCGCCTCGATGGAGTTCACCGGGTCGGATCGCTGCCCGATCCACCACTACATCTTCCCCGGCGCGCTCTGGCGCCACGGGCAGAAGCTTCTCGACCTCGTGGAGCGCTACCCCGACGACTTCGAAAACGAGAACATCCGCAACAACCTGAAGAATATGCCCAGCGGTGACGAGACCGATGAGGACGTGATCGAGTATGAGGATGGGTGGGGGACGGTCTGGCGACGGCTGCGCGGCTACACCTCGGGCGAAGTGCTGCGACCGGCTCTACCGGATTGGGACGCGTGGGCTGACTATGAGTTCCCCGCGCCGCCTTCGGACGAGTACTTCGAGCAGTTCGCGGCGAGCGTAAAGGAGCGCCATCCGGAGCAGTTCGTTTCCGGCAGCGGTGGCGGGTTCTTCCAGCTTATGTCGCACATGCGCGGTCCGGCGAACTTCTACATGGACCTCGCGGAGGATCACCCGGGCGCGCACGAACTGGCTGACCGGATGGTGGAGCACAACCTGCACAACATCCGGCGCTACGTGGCTGCCGGAGTGGACTGCATCCGCTTCGGGGATGACTGGGGCGGGCAGAACCAGTTGCTGATCCGGCCGGAGATGTGGCGCGAGTTCTTCAAGCCGCGCTACGCGAAGATGTTCGCGGCGGCGCGCGAGGAGGGGGTGCATGTGTGGTTCCACTCCGACGGATGGATTCTGGAGATCATAGATGACCTGATCGAGATCGGCGCCACGCTGCTCAACCCGCAGCACGACTGCATGGGCACAAAGCGCGTCGGGGAGATGGTGCGCGGGCGCGTCTGCATCCGCACCGACATCGACCGGCAGTGGACGATCCCCTTCGGCACCCCGGCGCAGATTGAGGCCGCGGTGGCGGAGGCGATCGAGGCCTTCGCGACTCCCGAGGGCGGCTGTATGCTGCACGGCGAGGTCGGGCAGGAGGTGCCTTTCGAGAACATCGAGGCGCTCTACTCGGCGTTCTACCGGCTGGGGCGGACTCGCGAAAGCTGACGGGGAATGCGGTCTCTCCGTGGTACGCACACTCTTGTGCGTGCGTCGTAAGCCGTTGCCTTAGCCGTTTGGAGCGACGCATCCCGTCGTGTGGATGCGTCGGCCGTCGCCGTTGAACGACAACCTCACCCCCCAACCCCCTCTCCGTTCCGGCGAGGGTGAGGACTCAATTGTTTGCGACGATCGAAACTGTTTCTCTTTGCGAAACCGTGCGGGGGAGTTGCCGTTGCCGTAACGTCGTTTGCCGTTGGAGAGGTCGGCCCCCGCGCCGACCTGTGCCGTTGTCGCTTGCCGTTGCCGCATGTCGTTGTGGCCCCTGCGCCCTCGCAGGGGGCGGCGCGAAGCGCCGCAGTCGTCCGCGACTGCGCGAAGCGGGGCGGGACGAGGGGGAAAGAGTCGTCGGAGGGGCCGCCCTCGCGAAGCGAGGGTCAGGCTCCTGCGAGCGCAGCGAGGCAGGAGCCTGAGGTTCCACCCCGGCCCACGGGATGACGACAGCGACGAATGAAACGGCAACGGCCGACGCATCTAAACGACAGATGCGTCGCTCCGAACGGCTTACGGCGTACGGCAACGACACAGGTCGGCACGGGGGCCGACCTCTCCAACGACAAACGGCGACTGCGAACGGCGCCTCGCCGACGCCCCTACGACGACAGGGGAAGCTCGATCCACTCGCCGCAATCCGCCGACTCGTACGCGGCGCAGAGTATCTCCACGGACTTGCGCCCCTCTTCGGGCGGGCAGGCTGGAGTGCGTTCGCCGCGAATGCAGCCGATCATGTCCTCGACAATGTTCGCCGGCCCTCCCGGCAGCGGCTCCTCGTCCTCGCCGAGCGTCCAGTCCGCCAGCGCCTCGTTCTCGATCAGCGCTGCGCCGCGGGTGCCGTGGAAGCCCACGCGGGTGATCTGGCTCTTGCCGGTGTAGGTGGTAGTGGTGACGATGCTCCCGCGCGCGCCGCTCTCGAACTCCAGCATCGCCATCGCGAGGTCCTCGGTCGCGCAGTTGTGATGGCCGACGATGGCGTAGTGCCCGAATACGCGCCGGACCGGGCCCCGCGGGGTTGTGTACCATATCTTCTGCAAAAGGGTTGAGCCATGGTAGAATCTCCTGAAGCGCCTGTAAACACTCAAGGAGGAGACTGGCCATGGCTCAGAAGGAGTATACCCCGCTGCATCAGCAGGTCA
>JAAYJW010000415.1 GCA_012522765.1 candidate division WS1 bacterium
GCGCGCACCAGCCGCGAGGGCTTCGTCTCCACCATCGGCGGCTTCCACGGCAAGACCTTCGGCGCGCTCTCGGCGTCAGGGCGCGAAGTATACCGCAAACCCTTCATGCCGCTGGTGCCGGGCTTCACGCACGTCCCGTTCGGTGACGCCGAAGCGCTGTCCGAGGCGGTTGATGAGACCACCGCGGCGGTGATCCTCGAGCCGATCCAGGGTGAAGGCGGCATCATTGTGCCCCCTGAGGGCTACCTGACGCGCGCGCGGGAGATCTGTGATGAGGCCGGCGCGCTGCTGATCCTCGACGAGATACAAAGCGGCATGGCGCGGACCGGCGTGATGTGGGCCTGCGAGGCCGAAGACGTAGTGCCGGACATCATGACGATGGGCAAAGCGCTCGGAGGCGGCGTGATGCCGCTCGGGGCGTTCATCGCGCGCCCGCATGTGTGGGAGATCTTCCGGGAGAACCCGTATCTGCACACCTCGACCTTCGGCGGCAATCCGCTTGCGTGCGCGGCCGGGCTGGCTGCGCTCGACTTCATCGCCGAGCACAATCTGTGTGCGGCGGCGGCGGAGCGTGGCGAGCAGATGATGAGCGGGCTGCGCGATGCCGCGGCCGAACACGAGGGCATGGTGCTGGAGGTCCGGGGACGAGGTCTGCTGGTGGGGATCGAGTTCAGCCACGAGGATATCGCCGGGCTGATGATCGCAGGGCTCTCGGGCCGCAACATCCTGGCCGCGTATGGGCTGAACAACCCCGGCACAGTGCGCCTCGAGCCGCCGCTGATCATTACTGCCGAGCAGGTGGATGAGGTCGTATCTGCATTCGCCGCCACTCTGTCGAGCACCGCGGCGATGCTGGAGATGTGATCCGCGGTCATGGTGGGGTCATCTGGAGGCTGATCGGGAAATGAGACACCTGAGATACGGCATCATCGTGCTGGTGGTTGCAGCCCTCGCGCTGGGGTTCTCAGGCTGCCGCGGGAAGCCCGATCCCGAGGCAGATGACGTCGCTGCGGTTGAGGATGTGGCGGTGGTCCCGGCCGGTCCGGCTACCGAGCGTCGCGTGCTTGTCCTCTGCTACCACGCAATGTCAGACGGCGCCACGGCGACGTACGATGTCCCCACCGGCGATTTCGCTGAACAGCTTGCCCTGCTGGACGAAGAGGGCTACGAGAGCGTTCTGCCGGCTCAGATCGCCGACTACCTTGAGGGTAAGGGCGACCTGCCGGAGAAGGCGGTCTGCATCACCTTTGATGACGGCCCCGAGAGCATCCTCACTGAGAGCAAGCCCCTGATGGACGAGCACGGCTACACCGGTGCGGCATTCCTGATCGCCGACTCAGTCGGCGGGTCCGGCAAGCTCACGTGGGACCAGGTGCGCGAGCTTGAGGCGGCCGGCTGGGAGATCGGATCGCACACTGCCTGCCATGAGAAGCCCACGAAGCTTGATGCCGACGCCTGCATGGCCGAGTTCGAGGGCTCACGCGAGACGATCGCCGCCGAGATCGAGGGGGATTGCGCGGCGCTGGCTTACCCGTTCGGCCTCTACGATGCAGGTGTAGTCGCTCGTGCGCGGGAGGCCGGCTACCGGATTGCGTTCACAATTGACCGCGGCCCCGCGGACTGGACGACCGACATCATGATGGTGCCGCGGCAGATGCTGGTGAACGGCAACTCGCTGAAGACCTTCGGGCGCTGGCTGGAGCAGGAGAAGCTGCACCTGGAGGACGTGACGCCCGCGATCGGCGAGCGGATGGAGACCAGCGCGCCCGAGTTCACCGCCACGGTCGCCGATGAAGGGGTGTCTCCCGGCGAGCTTGAGATCAGCCGCGACGGCAATCCGGTGACCTACCTCATCGACGAGGCGACGCGCACGGTCACATTCACCCCGGAGTTGAGCGAGGGCGCGAATAACCTGCGCGTCAACTACTACGGCAGCCCCCGCCGCGAAGTGTCGTGGGTTGTCGTCTACGAGGCGAGCTGAGGCCATGCGAGCACCGCGAGACCTCCCCCCGCCCATGCGGGGCCAGCGCATCAGGACCAGCGGCGTCTCACCTGCCGGGCAGCGGCACAGGGTCCAGGCGCAGCGGCGATCGCTCTGCTGCTGCTCCGGGATGCTCATCCTGTCGCTGATCGTGGTCCTGATCGCCTTTCGTGGTGCCATCGGCGGGATCTTCGCGCGCGAACCAGCGGAGCCGGAGCCGGTCGCGCAGTTCCCCGTGACGATACAGACCGAGCGGACGGAGTACCTCCGCTACGACCTCATTCCCGTAACGGTGCGGGTGGTGGACGCGCAGGGCAATCCGAAGTCGGATGCCCCGCCGACGGTAGTGGTGCGGCACAACGGCGAGATCGTGGAGACCATCGGCCACTACCCCGATCATGTCAGAGTGAGCTGGGATGCGGATCAGAAGGCATGGGTGGGCCACTGGCCCCCCGGCTGGAATCCGCCACCGGGAACCTACGAGATCGAGGCGAAGATGCAGATCGACCCGGCGGAGTGGTCGTGGCAGGACGCTCGCAGGAAGGACGAGGAGGGGGAGATCGAGCCGGAGGGCGAGGCGTGGGCGGTGGCGGTGGCGCCCTTTGAGCTGCAGGCGCGGCAGCCTGCCGAGATGGCGCCCGGCCTTTGCGTCGCCACCTGGGAGTTCGACTTCAAGGACCGCTTCGTGGGGCCGAATGGTGAGCAGGGCGACTGGCGCAAGCTCTTCGACTGGGTGGAGTATACCGGCGCCGACACGATCTGGTTCCGGGGCGCGGTGACGGAGGCTGCGGGAGCACCACTGACGCTGGAGCAGCCCTTCAAGCCCATCAACCTCGAGGCTATCCCCCGCCTTGGCGCAGAGGCACATGCACGGGGCCTGAAGTTCGGCGCGTGGGCGGTCGCCTACTCAACCTACCCGAAGCAGAACACCGACAAGAAGCCCGACTACGACTTCGCGCTGGACGTGTCGCGCTCAACCGGCGCGACCAGCGAGCACAACTTCATCTCGCTGCTGGACGAACGCAGGGTCAACCACCTCGCTGAGTTCTTCAAGCAGATGGAGGCCTCCGAGCATGTGGACATGGTGGGCCTCGACTACATGCGCTCGGACCGAGGCGGCTATGAGATGACCGATCGCTTCACCAGCGAGATGCCGGTGGAGCTGCCGGACAACTGGTCGAACATGGATCAGAGCCAGCGGCGGCGGTTCATGGTGCGCAAGATCGAGGAGGAGTGGCGGGCCAGCGGCGACCCGGACTTCTACGAGTGCTGGAACTGGTGGCGGGCGCATCTCGGGGCGGGCATTGCTCGCCGCATCCTGGAGAAGAGCGGCGTCACCAAGCCGACGTGGATCTTCGTGCTCTCATGGCTGCACGGCATCCAGCACGGGCAGGATCCGATGATGTTCACCGACGCCGGCGTCACCATGCTCGCGCCGATGCTCTACCAGGTCCCCGACCGCGGGCACTTCGACACGCTCACGAAGGCGTGGAATGAGTACCTCGATGAGGGCCAGGCGAACATCATTCCGGGCGATCAGGTGGACTTCTACTGGCATCAGAAGACGCTCAATCCCCCCGCACCTGCCGAGCTTTACGATCGCACGGTCACGGCGCACAACAAGTTCCTCGAGGGTGGACATACGCAGGGCGCGTTCTGGCATGACATCAACCGAGCTGCGAGTCCCGGCAATCTCGGACCCTACAGCGGCCGCGAGTGGGCGCTGGCGGGCGCAGCGGCATTCAGCACCGTGCGAGATAGCTGGAAGGTCTACCCGCTGAGCGCCCGGTTGGAAGCTCCGGAGACGGCGGCAATCGCGTCTCAGTTCACCGTGAAGGTAAAGCTGACCAACGTCACGAATCAACCGGTTAAGGGTGTGCGGGTGTCGCTTTGCGACACGCCGCGACTGGTCGGGGTGGGCCTGACGGAGGCGCCGGAGGGCCAGGGCTTCGGCGAACCGTTCACCACGGTTGACGACATCGCCGCGGGCGCGTCGGTTGAGGTGCCGGTGACGGTTCGGATCGCTCAGGCCGACGGCTCGCGCGGCAACCAGGCGATGGTGGCGCTGAGGGTGACGTGGGCTGAGGGTGAGTTTGCGGAGCCGGTGCGTAACGACCTTCCCCGCACGATCGTTGTTATGCAGTATGTGAGAGGCCGCTGACGTGCCCGCCGGCTGCGGGTTGCGCGGCCGGAAAGGGCGTCCTGATGAAAGTCTCGATCATCTCCGACGAGATCTCCCGCGACCCCATGACCGCGGCGGAGATCGCCGCCGAATGGGGTATCCCCCACCTCGAGCTTCGCATGTTCTACGGCACCCGCGCTCCGCTGGGCATGAGCGCCGGCGACATCGATCTCGCGCGGAAGGCGGCGGAGACCTTCGGCCTCGACATCCCCTCCATCTCCCCGGGGCTTTTCAAGCTCAGGCTTGACGATGAGCGCATTGAGCAGCACCGGGGGCAGTTGCGTGTGCAGTGCCTCGACCTTGCTGAAGCTCTCGGTTCCGGAATGCTCGTTATCTTCCCCCATGTCCGGCCCACCGAGGA
>JAAYJW010000416.1 GCA_012522765.1 candidate division WS1 bacterium
AGCCCTCCAGACTCGCCACCGTGCAGGGGTAAGGGTTCTCATCCGCGCTCTCGAACGGAAAGAGGATGCCGTAGGGCGGGAAGGGCGGCAGCGCGCGCGAGATCCAGTCGGTGCCGACGATCAGCCGCTCCGAGCCAAGCCGCTCCACCGCCTCGCGCACCCACTCGCGGTTGTTGAAGTCGCGGATCTCCAGCCACAGGTTCTCTCCGCCCATCATCGCGTAGACCTCAGCGGCGGTGATGTGCGTGTATGAGTTCGTGCCGCCGATGGCGTGCGCGGCGATGATCTTCGCCTCCGGCACCATCCGCGCGAGGTTAATCGTCTGGCGCATCTGCTCCCCCTGCGGCTGACCTGCGGTGGAGCAGTGGCATTGCACCGGAACGCCATGCTCGGCGGCCTTCAGAGCGATCTGCACCATCTCCGGGCAGTCAAGCTCAAAGCCCATCGAGTAGCCGAGCACCTCGCCGACCTGCACGAAACCATGTTCGCCTGCGTAGAGGTCAATCGCCTCCAGCGACTGCTCCAGCGCCCCCGGGTGCACGCCGATGGAGCCGAAGATGCGGCCCTCCGGCGCCTCCTGCACGAGCCGAAGCTGGCCGGCGTTCGTCCATGGGACGCCATCGGCGGGGCTGCTGCTGATCGCGCGGATGCCGGGGAACGAGTAGCTGATGATCCAGACGAGATGCGCAGCGTCGGCGTCCATCACGCGCATGATGTCGCCAATGCTGAACTCCCTCTCGCCGGAGCCGTCCTCGCTCCAGCCGCGAACATGAACGTGCGAGTCGATCCAGACGCGCTTGCCGTCAACGATCATTGCGATTGCTCCTTCGCTGCCCAAGCTCCGAGTTGCTCATGTCCTGGTAGGGCAACATTTGGTATCGCCAAGTTTGAAGCCGTGTCAGGATCAATGTCGGCGAATCGGCAGAATGCGTTGTGGTAGGACGCAAGCCACCAATACTTAGGCGCCACCCGCAGATCGGTTCCGTATTGTCTGATCTTCCGGATGATGACATGCTGATGCTCACGCAGAGTCCACTCAAGCGCCTCGCTCGGGTATTCGGTCAGGATGTTGAGGTAGTTGATAAAAGGAAGTCCGTCGAAATCGCGCCAAACCATGTTCTGCCAGAACAGTCGATTTCGAGCATCTTCGTAGCTGTCAAATGCGTCGAGCTTTCCGGGACAGAGAACCACGCGGGGAAACACAGCGTGCTTCGTCTCGTTCATGTACCCTTCAATCCACGCGGGGCTGAACAATATATCTTCAGCGGCGTAGTGGGGGCCTTCCACGATCGCTCCACGCACGAACAGATGCAGGTCTTCAGCACTGTGGCACGGTGGAAGCTGCAGGGCCATCGGCCAGGTTAGATCCTCACCCGGGTTGGGAACTGCCAAGCTTAATTGAATGTAACCGACAAGCATCTGCATCGTCCGCTTGCAGAAAGACGAGGTGCTGGGCAGTGCGATGAATATGGCGTCCGAAAGAATCTGCATTTGGAGATCATCCCATCTTCCTTGCCCCGCCTTCCGCATCTTTCGTGCTTGTTCTTTGGCTCGGTCTACCGCTACACGAAGAGCCAATATCTTTTGAGCAGTGGCGTCTTCCTCGACAGCTTCATTCACAAACTTTTTGAAGCCCAGTATGTCAAGATATGCAAGGCAGTGCTCAGTGCAGTCTGTCGGCTGGCGCTCAGTCATGATGGCTCTGCTCCTTCGCTGCCTTCGCATCCTCCAGCCATTGCATGAAGTCGGGCTTGAGCACCTCCGCCGGTTCGGTGCGCAGGTGTTCGAGGATCACGTCCACGCACGGCTGCGCATGGGTGGCGCGCAGAGTGGCATAGCCGATGTCGGCGTAGCGGATCGCGCCGTGCTCAATCAGCCACTCCTCCACCATCGCGAAGGGGAAGTGCGGCCAGACGCCCTCATGCAGCCATCCGGCCAGGCGCGCCTCAAGCTCGGCCCGCCTCTCGGGAGCGACGTCGGCCAGCACCGAGCGAACAAACTCCGCCTGCGCGAAGTGCCCGATGGTGGCGCATGAGGTGCTGGTGCCGAGGAAGAGGTAGTGCGCGTTCAGTTCGTAGAGCTTCTCCCACGGGCTGCCGATGCCGAAGGCCGCCGGTCCCCACG
>JAAYJW010000417.1 GCA_012522765.1 candidate division WS1 bacterium
GGTTGTCACTGAAAGGAGTCTCATTATGCTGATTGACTGCCACACCCATGCCTCGCGCTCTCGCGCCGTGCCGCGCGCCAGTGGCAGCGACTACCCGCTGGTCGAGGAGCTTATCGCGAAGCTCGACTTCTACGAGATAGACCGCGCGGTGCTGCTGTCGGGCGTCGCGCCGGAGGCGAGGTCGCGCTTCGTGCCGCCGGAGGACGTCATCGAGATGTACGAGCGCTACCCGGATCGCCTGATACCGTTCTGCAGCCTCGACCCGCGGGCGGGCCGCAACAGCGTCGAGGAGGACTTCCGGCGCTTTCTGCAGATCTACCGTGAAATGGGCTGCCGCGGCGTCGGGGAGACCACCTGCAACCTCCCGATGGACGACCCGCTGGTGTGGAACATGTTCTCCGCCTGCGCCGATGAGGGCATGCCGGTGACTATCCACATCGGCCCGCGCATCGGCGGCTGCTACGGACTCTACGATGAACTTGGCCTGCCGCGGCTGGAGAAGACCCTGCGGGAGTTCCCCGATCTGATCGTCTTCGGCCATTCGCAGCCATTCTGGGCCGAAATTGATGCAGATGTCACGCAGGAAACTCGAGGTGGCAGTGTGAAGGGGAGTGTAAGGCCCGGCCGACTGGTGGATCTGTTCGAGCGCTACGAGAACCTGTGGGGCGATCTGTCCGCGGGTTCAGGTCACAACGCTCTCACGCGGGACCCGGCGTTCGCGCTTGAGTTTATCGAGAGCTTCCGCGATCGGCTGATGTTCGGGACAGATCTGGCATACCCGGAGCATGAGCCGCCGAACCCCGCGCACTTCCGCTCACTGCGTGGAGAGGTCTCAGATGAGGCGTGGGAAAATCTGGCGTGGAGGAACATTGACCGCGTTCTGGGGTTAGGGATAGAGGCCCTACAGAAACCCTGAGAGGTTTCCGGCTGTTTATGTCGTGAATGGATGCTGAAGAATTGAGGCGAACTTGATGCGGCCTACGGCGGTGCGGGGATCCGCGCTGAGGACGCAGGTAATCTTTTGCCCTGGGCGTTGGGGACCAGGAGGAAGGTCCGCGTGACTGAGACAGGAGCAGTGGGCGCCGGCGGGCCGATGCCGCCGAAACCGATCTCAAAGACACAGACACACGTGACAGGGCTTGACGAGATCCTCCATGGCGGCCTGCCTACGGGCCGCACCACGCTCGTAAACGGTGGCCCGGGATCGGGTAAAACCGTGTTCGGGCTCGAGTTCATCTACCGCGCCGCCCTCGATGGTGAGCCGGGCATCTTCATCTCCTTCGAGGAGGATGCCGACAGCATCCGCCGCAATGGGCTCTCCCTCGGCTGGGATTTGCCTGCCCTGGAAGAGGCGGGGATGCTGCGCATACTCGACGGGCAGCTTGACCCCGCGGTGATCCGCTCCGGCGATTTCGACATCAACGGCCTACTGGCGATCCTCGGTGGTCAGGCGACGGCGATGGGCGCGCAGAACGTGGTAATAGACGCCATTGATGGGCTGCTGCGCATCTCAGACGATCGCAGGTGGGAGCGCGAGCAGCTTGAGATGCTGCATCGCTGGCTTCTCGAGCGGAGGCTGACCGCGCTGCTGACGGCCAAGGCCTTCAATGCGGGCGACGGCGGCCAGACCTACGAGTTCATGGAGTACATGGTTGATTGCATCCTCAAGCTCGACCAGCGCGTGGACGGACAGGTCAGCGTCAGGCGCCTGCGAATCGTCAAGTACCGTGGCTCGGACTTTGAGCGCAATGAATTCCCCTTCGCCATCAGCGAGAGCGGCATCGTGCTGGTGCCGATCTCCAGGCCCGCGCTCGATCATGCCTACTCCCCGGAGATCCTTTCCACGGGCAATGACGCGATGGATGAGCTTCTCGGCGGGGGGCTGGTCAAGTCCTCGATCACGCTTCTGACCGGCGCAAGCGGCACGGGGAAGACGTCACTCGCCAGCACGATTGCCATCGAAGCTCACCGGCGGGGCCAACGCGTCCTCTACGTTCAGTTTGAAGAGTCACGGCCGGCGATGGTCGGGCGGATGCTCAGCGCAGGAATCGACCTGCGCCCGGCGCTCGAATCGGGCCTACTGAGGATTGAGGCGTTAATGCCGGAGACTCTGGGAGTGGAGGAGCACCTGATCCAACTCCTCCACCTGATGAGGGAACATGCGGCCGAGGTGCTGATCGTTGACGCTGTCTCCGCCACGGTGCGGATGCACACAGATGAGGCCGCGTATGACTTCCTCGTCCGCCTCGCGAACGCGTGCAGACCCGCGGGAGTCACCCTGCTGATGACCAACCAGAGCGGAGAGATACCATCGGACGCAGGGATCGTCACGATGATCAGCTCCCTGATTGATACGGTAATCAGGCTCGAGTATCGGGAAGAGGAGGATTTGGTGCACAGGACGCTGCTGGTGCTCAAGTCTCGGGGGATGAGGCACTCCAGCAGACGGCATCGATTCCTGATCACGGATCATGGGATCGAAATCATTGACCGTCCAGGGGACGGCGCCGCCGGCAACTAATCAAGGGGGCCCACCATGACCGCAGGGAACGAGGGCAGGCTGCACCCGCCAGCAGATGGGGCCGCGGAGCCCTACCGTCTTCATCTCTTCGTTGCCGGGGACGAAACTAATTCCCGGCGCGCGCGCGAGAATCTCGCACGGATCTGCAAGGAGTACGTCCACGAACCTTACCAGGTTGAGATAACGGACGTGCTTGAGGATTATGAAGTGGCGCTGGAGATGGGCATCTACGTGACGCCCGCGCTGCTGATTGAGGCGCCCGTGCCGGGGGCGGCCGTCTTCGGCAATCTCAGCGACGTCAACAAAGTTCTGAATGCGATGGGGTTGGAGGAGAGCGTATGAGCGACATGGTGAGGCCCTCCTACGAGGAGCTGGGGGCACGACTGGCGGAGGCGGAGGGCATTCTGGACGCTCTACGCGGCCATGAAGTTGACGCGGTACTCGGCGAGAAACAGATTGCTTTCGTTCGGCTGCAGGAGGCTGAGGAGGCGCTCCGGAGGGCAACCCTTCAGCTTCGGGACGTACTCGGCAGTATCCGCGACGCGTTCCTCGCGGTGGATACCGACTGGGACATCACCTACGTGAATGAACCCGCCGCCGAGATGGCGGGCACCGGTATCCAGGAACTGATCGGTCGCAACCTCTGGGATGTCTTCCCCGGCATGCGCGACAGCTCAATCAGGGAACTGTGCGAGCAGGTGCTCGCTGAGGGCGAACCCGCGCACGCGGGCTTGCGCCTGCCAGACGGTAGCTGGCTCTCCGTCAGCGCCTACCCCTCAAGCAGCGGCCTCTCGATTCACTGGCGCGACATTACCGCAAGCAAAGAGGTCGAGCAGGAGCGCGAAGCCCAGCGGCAGTTGATGGAGAAGCTGATCCAGTTCGCCCCCCTCGGTGTCGCCGTGGTTGACGCGGGGGGGCGCTTCCTTATGGCCAATCCCGCCATGGAAGGCTTCCTTATCGCTGAGGAGCGTTCGATTGTGGGCCGCAAGCTGCACGAGGTATTCCCCCAGTCTCTGGTGCAGCCCGCACTCGATATGCTCGATCGGGTCCTCCGTGCGGGCGAGAGCCTGCAACTGGAGGATCACGAAGTCGCAGGGGAGGAGGGGCGGCGCAACACATTTTGGAATGCGCAGATCATCCCCCTCACCGATACCGGCGATACAGCCGACGGCGTACTGCTACTTGTAGAGGACGTTACGGAGGCAGCGCTGGCGCGGAGGGAGGTTGATCGTCTCGCCGAGGAGACACAGGGGCATCTGTCGCGCCTCGAAGCAGTGCTCGAGAGCGTGGATCAGGGGCTGCTTATTTTCGAGCCGGAGGGCACACTGGTCATGTCCAATCCTGCCGCTGTGAAGGCCCTGCCCCCCGCGGACACTGGCACTCTGCAGACGCTGCCGAAGATGATGGATGCGCTCGAGACACGACTGCTTACGGGAGAGTTGGTTCCGCCTGAGGAGTTGCCATGGCGGAGAGTGGTGCGCGGCGAGCGCTTCTCTGAGATGCTCCGCAAGATAACGTTGAAGGGCAGCGATGGAGCATACATTTGCAGCATCGGCGGCGCCCCGGTCTATGATGAAGATGGTGAACTGATCCTCGGCATCCTCACCCTGCGCGACGTAACTGAACGCGTCGAGATGGAGGAGGAGCTTCGCAGGCTGAATGAGGAGCTTGAGCAGACGGTCGAGGAGCGCACGAAGGTCGCCGAGCGGCGCGCATCGCTGCTGCAGTCAATGGCCTCCACGCTGCTTCAGGCAGAACAGAGGGAACGCCGCCGGCTCTCCGATCTGCTGCACGACCACCTGCAGCAGATCATAACCGCGGCCCAGATGCGCGCGCAGCTACTCGGCGGGCATGTCGACGACGAGCAGGCGCAGGCGATGCTGGCTGAATTGGGCGACCTGCTGGGCGAAGCGGTGGAGGCCTCTCGGTCGCTTGCGGTTGAGCTGAGCCCGCCTGTGCTGGCCCACGGGCTCTCTGCGGCACTCAGGTGGCTCGCCGACCAGAAGATGAGCAAGCATCACCTGCGGGTCGGCCTGGAGATCGAGGGTGACATTGAGACCCACAGCGACGAGCTTAACGCGTTCCTGCTGCAGGCGGCCGCGGAGTTGCTCTTCAACGCGGTGAAGCACGCCGGAGTCGCCGAGACGACGATGCGGGCATGGCGCGATGACGACTGCCTGATCCTCGAGGTCTCCGACAACGGTAAGGGCTTCGACCCGGAGAGACTGGCAGCGGAGGACAGTCCTGAGCGCGAGGGCTCCGGACTGCTCAATATCCGCAGAAGACTCGAACTACTCGGCGGGAAGATGGAGATCGAGAGCAGTCCGGGGACGGGGACCACCTTCCGCCTTCATGCGCCGGTGAGGTCTGTCTCGAAGGCCCCCGTGCCGAGGCGGCCGGCGCAGGAGCGCTTGCGGCTCATCAGCGGTGATGCGCCCGGCGCTGCGGGAGAGGACCTCCGCGTGATGGTCGTAGATGACCATGACATCGTGCGCGAGGGCCTGGTGGGCCTGCTGTCAGACTACCCGGACATGGAGATCGTGGGGGAGGCCTGCGACGGCGAAACTGCGGTCGCGATGGCGAAGAAGCTGCGCCCCAACGTGATCATCATGGATGTCAGCATGCCGGGGATGAACGGGATCGAGGCAACGCGGCGGATAGTCAACGATCTCCCGGAGGTGCGCATCATCGGGCTGTCTATGCATGAGGAACGCGATGTGGCGGAGCAGATGCAGGCGGCCGGAGCCTCCGCGTTCGTCACCAAGGGCGGCCCCTACGAGCAACTCATCGCCGCCATCCGCGGCCGAGAGGATGAGGACGAGGACGGATGACCAGAGGCTCCGGGCAGTAGCCTACAACCCCGGCGCGGGCATGTCGCTCTCCCCGGTGGCAATCACGAGGGCATCGAGCGCCACCGTCTCGCAACCCTCGGGCGCCTCAAGCACCAGCGTATGCCAGCCGGCCTCGCGATGCCCCAGACTCACCGCCTGACCGCCCTCTAACGGCAGCGGCCCGAGGCCATCCACGTAGAGGTTCAGCTTCACTTCGCGCAGCCCCGGAGTGACGCGCACCGACGCCGGCCCCTCCAGCAGATACACCGGCCACTCCGCGCGATCTCCCGCCGCAAGCGTCACAGCCTCGCGCCGGAAAGCGCCCTCCCGCGGCCTCGCGCTGAGCTTGCTGCGGCCGAGGTCGAGCGCCCCCGCGTAGAGGGTGATCTCTCCCCGCCCGGCCGCCTCCTTGACCGCCTGCCGGTAGCCGTAGTAGAAGTCCGCGGGCGCCTCACCGGGCGCCTTGAGCAGCGTGGCGCTCAGCAGGTCGTGGCCGTGCGCGGCCTCCACCCACATCATCGCGCCAACGAGGTACATGAACGCGTCTCTGCCGAGACCCGCGGCAAGCTGCGAGTTCGGGCCCTCCTTCAGCCACAGGTCGAGGCAGTCGCTCCGCAGCGTCGCAAGCTGCTCCGCCAGCCTCACGTCACCGTTGCCCCACAGACCATCAATGGCCGCACGAGAGCGCGTTGACGGCCACGGGTCATCCACCACGATCCCCGCCTCCGCTGCAAGCAGTTGCAGGAAGAGCGCCTCACCGAGCACGCCGGAGGCGTAGGGCTCGGGCTCGCTGAAGCGGCCCATCGGCGGCAGCGCGTAGTGCCCCCACTCATGCGCCACCTCCCGCAGCCACTCCTCCGGGAGGCGATCGCGGCCGACGTCATAAACGAAGATGTCATCCTCATACTGCTCGGCGCCGGTGGGGCCGCTCTCGCACATCCAGATGCGCATGATCCGGTCCTCGGACGCCTGCGGGAGGCCGTAGCTGCCCCGCCCGTAGCAGTGCAGGCGCAGCGCGACGTGGGCGATTCGCTCGGCGAGAGCCGAGTAGTCCGCACCGTGCTGGCTCAGCAGCGTCGAAGGGTAGTGTACCATCACCGTCAGGCGGAGCTCTTCGCCCTCGGGCACGCCCACGTAGCCGTAGCAGACGCGGTTGAACTCCGCCGATCCGACCACGCCCTGACCGCCGGCGGAGGGGATCTCGGTGCGGATCGGGCCGCTGCGGTCCTCCATGCCCTCAGGGAAGATGACCCCGGTGGTGTAGGCGACGCGGCGGCTGAGCGTCTCACTCGCCGCACTGGGCCTGACCCGGCAGTCATCGGTGACAAAGGACACGGGGCTGAACTGCAGCAGGCTCGTGCGAAGCCGGCGGGGGAACTGCTCGCGGAAGAACAGGTGCGTGATGCGTTGCCGGCCGTACTCGTCATCGGGCCGCAGTTCGAGCAGCTTCCCGTAGCTTGTCAGCGCCTTCAACGAGTCGCCGCCAAGCTCGTAGAGATAGCCCATATGCGAGTAGATGGACGGGTAGGCCGGGTCTATCTCCAGGGCCTGCAGGAGGCGGTCCATGGCCGCGGTGCGATCACCCGCGTCCGCAAGCTCCTGGCTCTCGCGGACGAGCGTGATGACCCTCGCGCGGGCATCGGCCTCCTGCGCGGGGGCGGATGCTGCGCAGATGACGAGGACGGTCGCGGCGGCAACCACCGCGCGCCATGCGTTCATCGTATCGGCTCCCCACTGTCGGCCGGGGCATCGGCGTCACCCTCGGGGCAGGCGATGCTGTTTGCCACGCGCTCGATGAGCTCCATGTTGTCCTCATCGAACAGCGCGCCGACGTAGTAGATGCGATTCTCCTGCTCGCTATGCCATACCCAGCCCCTGACCGCCTCGGGGTAGGGCTTCCCGAGTATGTGCATCACGAAGGACTGAAGGTGCCGCAGAGGATTGGCGAAGTAGCCGGTGACGTTCACCGCCGGATGTCCGCGGAAGGTGGTCTCCTCGAACGAAAGCTTGATGCTCTTGTGGTACTGGCCGATCTCCGACTGCGCCCATCGCTCGAGGCTGCGGGAGCGCAGAGCGATGTTCGCCATCCCCCAGCGAGCGGCGACGATCTCCTCCCCCGCGTTCGCGAGGTGGAACTCGATCAGGCCCGCCATGAGCTTCTGCTCGCTCATCTCGAAGCGCTCCGGGGCCTCCAGCGTGAGGCCATAGGTGGACCACAGCAACCAGCCGTCGCGAGGATGGTCCTCCATCTCGCCGATGACCTGCCCGGCGAGTTCCATCCCATCCTCCTCGGGCAGCGCCATGACCTGCACGATCATCACCCGCTCGCACTCCTCGCAGTACCACCCTGCCCCGTAGCCCTCGATCGCCCCCTGCCAGGCGAAGCAGGTCAGGTCGCGCTTGCGCATCCGGCGCTTGCTGACGACGCTGCAGTTGCGGTCCACCTCGATCTCCGCTTCGCCCCGCTTGCGCTTCTTATTGAGATCCTTGAGGTAGCCGTCTATGACGCTCTCGACGTTGACAAAGCCCTTGGCCTTCTGCCACTTGATCTCGACGCGCGGCATGTTCTGCTGATCGTCCAGCCGCATGTAGCCCTGGTTTCGATCACCGTTGATCGCAGCTATGTCCCAGCTCTCCGGCACCTGTACAACTACGCCTTCCCAGCCCCGGACCGCCCATTGCGTTGCAGTGGTTTTCGCCATCAGAAGAAAAGCCCCGTTCAATCGGTTCAGAATACGATCTGCTCGCGCCGCATGTGTATGCTCTGCAGGATCCCCATGGCCATCATGTTGACCAGCAGGCTGCTGCCGCCGTAGCTGAGGAACGGCAGCGCCATGCCCTTCACAGGCGCCAGCCCGATCGTCATTGCGACATTGACGTAGACCTGAATCAGCAGCATCGCCACTATTCCGCCGGCCACAACGCGATCGAAGGTGGTGGGCGAATAGGCGCAGATGCATAACCCCCGGTAGAGCAGCAGGCCGAAGAGCACCAGCACACTGAAAGCGCCGACGAAACCCAGCTCCTCGGCTATCACCGTGAAGATGAAGTCGGTGTGCTGGTCAGGGATGAAATCCGCCTGGCTCTGGGCGCCATGAAAGAGGCCCTGACCCCACAGATGCCCGGCACCGACGGCAATGAGCGACTGCCTCAGGTGATAGGCGGCGTCGAGCGGTGCATCGTCGGGATTCATGAAGGAAGTGAGCCGCGCCCGCTGATGGGGCTTGATGAGGCCGAACCCCCACGCCCCGGCGAAGAGCATCACCCCCGCGAGCGCGAACGCCGCGATATGAATCGGGCTTGCCCCCAGCACGAACATCATCGCCATCCAGATGAAGAACAGCACGATCGGCGTACCGAGGTCGGGCTGGACGAGGATGAGCAGCGCCGGCAGCGCTATGTACCCGAGGGTCTTCACGAGGAAGAGGAAGTCCCACTTCTCCTCCTCGAGCCGCGCCACGACCGCACCGAGCATGATGATGACCGCCAGCTTCGCAAGCTCCGAGGGCTGGAGATTCACCGGGCCAAGCGGGATCCAGCGATTGGTGTCGCGTATCGCGCCCATCATGAGCACCAGCACGAGCAGGCCCATGACCACGAGGTAGATCGGCCAGGCGAGGTTGCGCAGCCGCCCGGTGTCCACCAGCATCATCGAGAACATCGCCGCCATACCCACGATGATGTAGGCGATCTGCATGGTCAGCCGCGAAATCGGCCGAGTCTCCGATCTCGTGCAACTGTAAATTGCCACCGCGCCGATGATGCACAGCAGCAGCACCACGGCCAGCAGTTGGAAGTCCACGCGGCGTAGAGCGTGTGTCACGCCTGATACCTCTCGTGCGCGTACGCGCCATGCAATGGCTCTGCCGGGAGTATAGCACAAAGCCCCGCGGCGGAGAAAGACGCGGGGTGGCCTTCGGCATCTCTACCGCCTGTGACGTTCAGTCGCCTGCTGGCGTTCAGCGCCACGCCGCCAGAGGGCGCCGTTCCAGCGGCCGTGAACGCCAAAGGCCGCCGGTGAAGGGAACCGGCGGCCTCTGCATACGGCGACGGAATCTAATCTACCGGCCAGTCGCCACCCGCAGATGGCTTGCCCCACTTCTCGCAGGTGCCCACAGTGGCGTCCTCACGCGGCTTGTGCGCGAACGGGCCGGAGGTGTTGGCCGACCACTTCGCGTGGTAGTCAAGGTAGAGGAAGTTCTTCCCGCCCTGATGCCACATCGGGAACTCGGCCGGATCCTCTATCAGCTTGCCATCATTGGGCATATCATCGTCGAGGTACTGGTAGACGTTCTGCCCGAGAGCGTCACCCCATGCTCCGGGAGGGTTGTGCCCCTTCTCGAAGATCAGGACCGTCACGACCGGCTTGGGAATGTCGTCCTTATAGCCGCCGACTGCGATGACGGCCCCGCCCGGCAACGTGAACGGCCGCTGGGTGTACTGTGCGATGGCATAGGAGCGCGAGTCTCGCGCATTCGGGTTCGGGTTATCCGGACACTCCAGCAACTCGGCCTGCTTCAGGTAGGGCATGATTGACAGGTCCCAGGTCACCACGCCGTCCCGCGGGGCGTTCTCATCACCCGACGGAGTTGTCCACGGGTCGATGCCCGGGTGCGTACAGGACCATGGCGGCAGGAAGCCGTGGTGATCCTGCACATAGACCTCGATGGCGGTGCCGATCTGCTGCATGTTGTGCAGGCAGCGGGCTGATCTCGCCTTCGCACGCGCGGTGGCGAAGACCGGAAAGAGAATCGCGGAGAGCACGGCGATGATGCCGATGACGGTCAGCAACTCAACCAGAGTGAAGCCGCGCCGTCTCTGAGAAGTGAACAATATTATCACGCTCCAGTAGGACTATCTCAATTGCGCCGCCCGATCGCGCCGTTACCTCAGGCAGCGGCCCCGCGGCGTCACCCATAGCCGCGTCGGGCGGGCCACTGCGGATCAGTCTGTAGAATCATTATACCCTTCGGGCACCGATATATCCACCAGCGAGGCCGCTACTTCCAGTTGATACGAGCCGAGGATGGCCACACTATCGTGATTCAGCGTCACGATTGCGGCCATCCTCGCAGGAGCCAACGCTGTTGTCCACTGCGGTCGGAGTGGGTCTTACTCCGTCGGCCAGTCGCCGCCGCTCACGCCAGGGAACTCGCAGTGACCGGGGCCATGCACTTCCCAGCCGTCGGTGTGATCGGCGGCACAGGTGCTGGAGGAGTTCACGTAGGCGAAGGGGCCGCTGCCATCGGCGAACCACTTGACGTGGCCGTCGAGGAACGTGAAGTTCTTCCCGCCATTGTGCCACATCGTCTTGTCGAGACCATAATCCGTGCAGCCGTGGCTCTGGAAGAAGTTCTCGCCTGTCGCGTCACCCCACACGCCCGGCGCACTCCAGCCCTTCTCAAACAGCGCGACGGTAGAAGCGATCGCCGGCGGATCGTCCTGCGGAATGCCGCTAACATACCGCGGCATCGCGTATGAGCGCGGGAAAGCGCCTGAGTCCGTCCGCTTGGGATTGTCGGGACAGTACAGCAGGCTTACGTTCTTCATGTACGGATTGAGCACCGTGTCCCAGGTGTAGGCGCCGGTGGATGGATTATCCTCCGAGTCGCTCCCGCCATAGCCCCACATCGGCATGACGTTGTCGTAGTCCTGGGCGTACATCAGCAGAGCGGTCCCGAGCTGCTTCATGTTGGACATGCAGCTTGTCTGCCGAGCCTTCGCCCGAGCACGGGCGAAAACAGGGAACAGGATGGCGGCCAGGATCGCGATGATGGCGATCACAACTAGCAGCTCGATGAGGGTGAAGCCTCGCATCCGCCGGTGAATCATTGCCCTTCCTCCTCGGCGCGCCTGTCTTGGCGGCGCCTTATCGCGCGTACAGATGCGGCAGAGATAGGTGCGACCGAACCGTGTGTATAGTAAAACAGCCGGGGGCCCTGATTGTTCCTCCGTTATCAGAGGATTCTTTCATCCATTATGCGCCGGACTGTCGCAAAGGGCCGGCGCCTCTTCGGCGCCGGCCCCCGGAATGGCTGATCTGACTGCACCCGTATCAATACGGCATCTGCGAAACCGCCTGGCCGATCAGGGCGAAGGCCACCGAGCCCATCCCTATCAGCCCCATCCCGCAGGCGTAGCCCGCCGAAAGCACCGTCGCATACTGCTTCCAGCGCCGCGCGCCGAAGCGAGGTATGAAGTAGTACTGACTGATCAGCGCGCCGACCATCTCCGGGAAGACGAAGTGCGGCAGATGTCCGATCCCACGCACCACGCCGTATATCAGCAGCACCGGCAGGCGCAGGGCCGCGAGTACGCTGTAGGAGATGATACCGAAGCCGAAGCCGCCGGCCACCAGTTGCCACCTGAAGGCGCGATGGAAGAGGCTGCGATCGCTCATCGTGGCCGTGAGCCACAGACCGCGCTGCAGGGCGTTGAGGTGCCACATCTTCTGCGCGTAGGGGTAGTTGACCGACGGCACAGGCGCGAGGCGCCAGATGAACTCCCAGTAGATGACGCTGCAGACGACGACGATCGGGAGGATCAGCAGTTCGGCCTTGACCAGCGAGATGACCTTGTTGCCGGTAAGCTCGAGCACGCGGAACTGCTGCGCGCGGTCGCCGTGGTCGAAGTCCGGGATCGGCGCGAACCAGATGTCTATCCCCTTGTAGCCGCTGAGGATGATGACGCCCTCTTTGACCATCGGGATGCGCACCCACTGCCCGGTGAGCCCCTTCATCCGCGCGTCAATGTAGGACTCGAGCGGGGTGAAGAAGAGGCCGAAGAAGATGACCCAGCCGAGCGGGAAGTTCGGCACGAGATGGCGGCAGAGCAGAATGTAGCCCAGCGTGGAGAAGACGAACATCGCGATGGCGAGGACGATCGGGATGTCTCCGCGTCCCGGGATGCCCTTGAGGGTGCCGGGCTCATGCTGGCGCCCCTCCGAGTCGGCCTTGCGGTTGCGGTAGAAGTGCGCCAGGATGCCGACGATGCCGATGACCGCCACCGCGAAGGCGGTGCCCATGCTGATGCTGAAGTAGAAGTCCACAGTGTTGGCGAACTGGGTCTGGATGGTGTCCATCCCCGGCGACCACTCCTGCAGCACTCCCATCCGGTACAGCGTGGGGTTGAGCAAGAAAGTCAGCACCGCGGTGACGAAGCTGCCAACTACCGCCCAGTACGGAACCACGAAGCCGGCAATGACAGCGCCGAGATCGGTGGTGAAGCCGGTCGGAACGGCGGGAAGCACATTCTCGGTGTTTCGCGTCAGGTCCACAAAGGGAATCGGTAGAAGCTGCAGCGGCTTGGTCATGATTACGCCGGTGATCGTCGGGACGCCGACGTAGAAGACGCCGAAGACCAGCCCGATCATGGCGCCGATAGCGAAGACGCGCCAGCGCCACGTCTCGCTCTTGGTGGTGGTCTCCGCCAGTGCCGTCGAACCCTGGGCGGTGATCGCCGCGTACGGGAACGGCAGGCGCTCATAGTCGGATGTGATCCGGAAGAGCACGTAGCCGAGGCCGAACCAGTTCAGGCGGCTGAGCACCACGCCCAGCAGCAGAATCGCCGTCGGGTAGTACCAGTCCGGATGGAAGAACGTGCGCTTGAGTAGCGCCTCTGAATCCGGACCCGGGACGACCCACTCGGGGATCTGGTAGGCGATACCGAGGCCGCGCGCGGCTGGTGAGCGCACGAAGTACTGGTCCCACATCTTGCCGGCGAAGACGCCCCCGGCGAGTTGGAGCCCGCCGTGGGTGGATGCCAGCGCCGCCGCGATGTAGAAGAGGATGTAGACCTCCTGGCGCTTGAGCGTGATGAACGAGCGCCGCGCAACCTCCGTGAAGAGGATGATGGTCGTCCACTCGGCGGCCGGACCCAGGTTCCGCCCCGCGACAAGGCCGAGATAGATGGCGCCAGGCATCATCACGAAGCCGATAAAGATGGCTCCGATGATGGTCTTGACGTCAAAGCCATCCTCGTACTTGTCGGGCTGGTCCATCAGCCCTCGGTACAATTCAAGTTCGGGGTCCAGTTGAGCCACTTGACACCTCCAGGCGCCAATAGATGGTCGAATTGCGATCAGCTACATGAAACACGCCGCGACATCACTCCGCGGTTTCGGGCAGCTCCTCACCCGCGAGGATTGCGCGCCCACGCGCACCGAAGTCGCCCTTAACCGGCGACGGCAGCGTGCGCCAGAGCAGGTACTGCTTGCGCAGCAGGTTGATGAAGTTGCGGGTGACGCGGACCCATGAGGCTTCGTCGCCACTCTCCCGCCGGATGACGCAGCGGATCTGGAAGATCTCGGCGTCCTCGGTCGGCACGGTCTCGATAGTCAGGTGTTCGGACACGCCGAGGTCATAGGGTGCAAGCCAGACCATGACCGACAACGCTATTCCCTCGCCGCCCTCGTATTCACCAGACGCCAGCTTCAGCTCACCGGTCGAGAAGTTCCCCAGCGAGTAGTCCGCGTGTGCGGCGAGGTAGTCCATCAGGAAGACGTTCACCCCGATGGCCTGATCGCCGGTCACGGTGAACGGCAGGTTCATCCGCATGACGTCGTTGACCGGCTCGGGGAGCGACCAGCGGCGCTCTATGCCGGGCATGGCGATATTCGATGCCACGCGCGCGGGGTAGATGACCGACAGCAGCACGACGGCCATGATGACGACGGTGCTGCCGACGGCCGCCATTGACGAGTAGTTCAGGTACAGGCCGGTCAAGGCGCCGCTCATCAGAAGCACCTTCGCGGCCGCCTGCCCAACCAGATAGCCGGCCACCGCACCGAGCACGGCGTACACCGACGCCTCCGCCACGAACAGCGCAGCGATGTGTGTCGGCGCGAGGCCCAGCGAACTGTAGATATGAATCTCGTTGGTCCGCTCGAAGACCGACCCGAGCATGGTGTTGAGGACAATCAGCGCCGCGATCAGCACCACTATGAATACGTCCGAGGCGCCCTCAAGACCCGTCGCGCCCACTGCGCTGCACAGGAACGTGTCGCTGCCAATCCCCGCGTAGAGGTTCAGCTCGATACGCGACATGAGGCTCTCGAGGTTCTCGCGGACGGCCTCCGTCTCAGGGATCCCGATGGCTACCGAGCGTAGCGTGCCGCCGGCATTGACGACGAAGTTGTATGGCACCAGCAGCACTGCGTCCGGCGTGAGGTGAATGTACTCGCGCAACTCGTCCTCACTCATCTGTTCATCGCCGGCCTGCATGGATTGCCGCTGAGCCTGTTGCTCCTGCATGAGCAGGTAGTCAACCGGGGTGATCTGCTCACCGTCGAGGTCCTCGATACGTTTGAAGCGGTCACTGTCCATTATCCCGATCACGCGCAACCGCGTGCCGAAGACCGAGACGTAGGCGTTGCCGACATCCTGCCTGGTGATGGCGAGCTTATCCGCCATCTCCTGCGGGATGATGCAGGCGAGTGTGTCGTCCTCGGTGAACCAGCGCCCGCCCTCTTCGATGGCAGCCTGTGGCTCCGTGATTCGGGCTTCCTCAGGCGTCAGGCCGACCATCGCGGTGGCGGCGTAGCTTGCGCCCGCGCGCGACACCTCCACAAAGGACTGCTCGCCGACCCGGCTGGAGAAGTACCAGGCGCGCGGGGCGACTGGGTACTTCTCGCCATACTCGTTGCGCATGACGCGGGTGGTCGGTTCGCCAATCGGCATCCATGTCTTGTCGCGGAGCATGATACCGTTGTACTCCGCGCTGTGGGGCAGGCGGATCCTGTTCGCCCGAACAGTCTGCTTGATCGAGGTGGTAGAAAGCACCGTGAAGGTCAGCAGCACCAGTGTCGTGCAGGTCAGAATCGTGCGGATCTTGCGCCGGCGCATGTTGGAGATGCCGAGCCCGAAGGCCGCGCCCGAGGCGGACAGACGCCCCACATCGGCTTCACGGACGCCGGTCTGCTCCCAGCGCACTTCGCGCATCTGCTGCTCGAACTTCTGCACCACGATCCCCACGACGACGACTGTCAGCGCGAGGATCACGAAGGCGAGCAGAATGATCATCGGGGTGAAGGTGATCGCGAAGGCCGGGTGGACCAGCGCGATGAGTATGAAGATGCCGACGAAGAACGCGACGGTGCCGAGGATCTGCGCCTTGATCTCGCGGCCACCGATGAAGAGGCGCTCGGCAAAGAGCGCGAACGGCATCAGCAGGGCGAGATAGAACAACACGCCCTTGACGACGTCGTCGGCGGTCTTGCGCACATCGGGATAAGCACGCGACTCGTAGCTCCACGCCGAACGCGAGGCGGTGAAGAACTCATCGTACTTGCGCTCACGCAGGTGCTGCTGCGCGAGGTTGAGATACTCGCCAGCCTCGATGTGCGAACTCTGAACGCGCTCGTTGGTGATTCCATGCGTGGCGAGATCGCGCATCCTGATGTCGTCGAGCTGCCACATGTCCATCGCAACGCGATAGGGCGTGGCGTACAGGGACGGGTAGCGGTCTACGAGATAGCCCTCGCCCTGCTTCTCGCGGTCGGTCGGGTTCACGAGCAGGAAGCGCAATCCAAGCAGGCTGGCGCCCATCGTGATCTTCACGCGCGTCCCCGACGGGGCGAAGACAACCGCCACCGGCTCGTAGCTTGAGGTGAACTGCTCCGGCGGCAGCGGCAGGCAGTAGCCATACTCGTACGGAGCGGCATCAGTCTGCGCGTCGTACACCTGTATCTCGCTCAGAAGCTGGAAGAAGCGCTGATCCACCATGTCGAAGATCGCGACGGGCTTGCAGTCGAACATGACGACCGTGGCGGGCTTGGTCTCCTGATCCAGCGCGATCTCGTTGGGATACTGCTCGGCCCCCGTGACCCCTCGATCGGGGGCCATCGCCACCACACCGGTCTGGGGATCGAGGAGGTAGGTCTCCACGGTCAGCTTGCCGCCACGAGCGCGCGCATTGGGCAGGCCCGAGAGGGTGAAGCGGCCGTCCTCATCCACGATGTCGAAGACTTCGCTGCGCACACCCATGGAGGTCTTCGAGCCGGTGCGGCCTACGGCCACCGCGCCAACCACCGGGTCGTCGGGGAAGAGGCTCTCCTCCGGGTTGAACTGCACCGCTCGGCCGCGGACTTCCACATAGTCGTCCGCGAGGTCGAGCTCGTAGAGGTCGCGCGGGTCATCTATCGATACCAGGTCCATGAGAAGACAGGTCAGGAACCGGGTCTGCTCGACCAGATTCCCCATGTTCATCTGCTCCAGCCGGTCCATCGGCGTATCCACCCACGGGCGCGAGTCATGCACCGTGGCGAAGCCCAGGCCGGGTATGCCCGAAAGTGTCGCTACCTCGTTCGCCAGCGCGAGTTTGCCGGCCATGTAAGTCTGCCAGCTCTTGCCCTGGATGGCGTTGATCCCATCCACCAGCCGCACCGGCACACCGAGAGCGGTGGAGATCAGATCGGAGTACTCGCGCGCTTTCTTGCCTATGTCGGAGAACTTCCACTGGATGCTCTCGCGGTAGTTGTAGAAGTAGCCCTTGTAGAAGACACCGAAGGTTGAGTTGTGGCTCGACAGGTCGAGCGAGAACCACAGGTAGACCTTCTTCTCGGAGAAGTCGAGCGCGTTCACGAGCTCCCACGCACTCGCCTCCACCGCCGCGAGAGCCTGTTCCTTCTCCTCGAGAGGGGCGTCTCGCAGCTGTCTGGTGGCCTGCAGCGCCTCTCGGGCCTGCTCCACCGCCTGTTCGATGCCGGGTACGGCGGCGCCGAACTCCTCGATCAGCGCCTGCCGCTCATCAAGCTCCTCTTCACTGAGCTGTCGCTCCACCAGCACGCCGCGGTTGGGGGCGTCGCGGCCGGCGTTCCGCGCATAGCGCACGGTCTTCTCGAGCCCGCGGGCATGTTTGGCCGCCATATTGACGGCACGGCGGACGCGACCCATCGCGCGGAGCCTCTCGGCCGCCAGCTCCTCCGGCGTCTTCTCTTCCACAAGATCAAGCGCGGCGGGCTCCTCCCAGACGCGCGCGATGGAGTCCTCAAGCTCCGAACGCGCGTCATTGACAAGCTGGAACATGCGCTTCACGCGCTTCTCGCCGTGGGCGCCCCGCACGAACTGGCGCACGAATGCCTTCGTCCCGCTGAGGGCCTGGAAGTGCCCGGAGGTCGCGAGGAATACGACGGTGCGCTTGGGCGGCTGCTGCTTGAACGCCTCGGCAAGCTGCATGAGTGCCGCGATGGAGCAGGCATTCTCGGCGCCCGGGGCCAGGTTCGGCGTGATGGCGATGGAGTCGTAGTAGGCCTGGATGACGACCTGCTGCTTGCTCAGCCGCGGGTCGGTGCCTTCTATGCGCGCGATGACGTTCTCGCCCTCGACGCGCTTCCACTGCATGTCGCAGCGGACGGTCACCGGTACGCGGTCGTGCGACATCAGCAGGCCAAGCAGGTGGTCGGCGGCCTCGCGGGAGATGTAGTAGCGCGGAATGTCCACCGGGATCGAGAGGAACTTGGCCTCGGCCTCGCCGCGGATAGTCTCATCGGGTTCGATGAAGAGCACGGCCTTGGTGCCAAGCAGCGGGCCATTGAACCATTCGGCCTGGCAGTTGAAGTCCACCATGGTAATCGAGTTGGTGACTTCCTGCCCGTTGAACGCCCGCAGGTTCCCCGTGCCGGCATAGATGAGGTCCCCGCTGATGCCGCCGGGGGGGGTCTTCGGTGTGCGCACGAGGTTGGGCCAGATCGGCAGCATGCCGAAGGTGGGGCCGTCCTCGACGCTGATCGAGGCATGCCGGCCCGCTTCGTCGGGCTGGGCGATCGGGATTACCATCGGGAAGGTCTCTGTGCGGACGTCATCGAGGCCCAGCGCGCGGAAGCCCTCGGCGACGATTCTCGCCGCCTCATGGCAGCCGGGGTAGCCGGTGACGCGGGTTCCAAGCGCCTCGAGCTCGGCGACGAGAGAGCGCATAGCCTCCTCATCGACTGAGGAGGCCGCCATCTCGTAATCGGTATCCGATACGAGGACGATCTCCTCCTCATGGCCGCCTTGAGCGGCCGCCGGCGGGGGCACTGCGGCCAATGCGATGATGGATGCGACCCAGACTATCGCCCACAGTGGACGGAGCAAATTCGGTTCACCGCCTCCGAAGGGATGGCAACGGCCGGCGCCTGTTGGCGTCTTGCTCGGCCATCGCAGAGACACCTGGCGCGCGGCTCAGGGACCGCGCGCCAGCCTGACAATCTACCCCGCCACCCGCTGGCCTCATTGCCGCCGGGTTGCCATGCAGATGTGGCTGCACCACACTCGACCGGCGCATGAGGAGATTCAGCCAGACTACTCCTGGCCGAGGCTACCCACGTCGAGGTCAATGTCGGCGCGGTTCTCCACGCGCTCCACCTGTCCGTCGCGTATGTGCACGACCCGGTCGGAGACGTCAATCATCTTCAGGTCATGGGTCGCGGAGATAATCGTCACACCGCTCTCCTCGTTGAGCTCCTTGAGGAGGTCGATGATCTCCTTACCGGTCTGCAGGTCGAGGTTACCGGTCGGCTCGTCCGCGAGGATGATCGCCGGGTTGTTCGCCAGCGACCGCGCGACGGCCACACGCTGCTGCTGCCCGCCGGAAAGCTCGTAGGGCTTGTGATGCAGGCGCTGCCCGAGACCCACGAGGTCGAGGATCATGGCGCCGCGCTCCATCATCTCGTCGGAGCTCATGCCCGCGAAGATCATCGGCAGCGTGACGTTCTCAAGTGCCGTCATGACCGGAATGAGGTTGAAGGTCTGGAAGATGTAGCCGATCTTCCGGCAGCGCAGCCATGCCAGCTCGAAGGCGTCAAGCTGCGCCATGTCAACCTCTTCGATGTAGCAGGTGCCGCGTGTCGGCTTGTCCAGCCCGCCGACCATGTTGAACAGCGTGCTCTTGCCGGACCCCGACGGACCCATGATGGAGAGATACTCGCCGCGCCGGATGTTCAGGTCAACGCCCTTGAGCGCGGGAACCTCCACCTCCCCCATCTTGTAGATCTTCGCCAGGTCCTTGGTGCGAACGATGAACTCGTGCGTGGTCACGGAGTCGTCACTGACGACCTCTCGCAGTCGCTCGCGCCGGTGCCCAACCTGCTCCATGACCGACCGCAGATCGGCCTTGCAGTTCGGGCAGACCGTGACCAGGCCGGTCGTTTCCTCTACATGACCGCATTCAGGACATTCGATCCTCGCCATTATCCGATCTCCTTCAGTGAATTCTCTCTACACCTCTGTCTGCAGTGCGGCAGCGGGAGGCATCTTTGCGGCCCGCATCGCAGGCGGCACCGCGGCGACGAGAGAGAGGATAGTGCCGATCAGCAGCGCGATCCCCATGTACATCAGCATCTCAGGCCAGTTCATCATTGCCGCCACGCCACGTTCCTTCATCACGTACACCAGCATCATAATCCCGTGACCGATCAGGGCACCCACGATCGACCCGAGCAGCCCCAGCACCACTGATTCGATCAAAAAGAGGCGCACGATGAACTCGTCGAGCGCTCCGAGGCACTTCATTGTGCCGATCTCCCGGAAACGTTCGGTGACCGACATCAGCATCGAGTTGGTGATCCCTACAGCGGACACCAGCAGGGACATGACCACCAGCCATGTCTGCCTCGCCGCCCGTGACCTTTCCTCCGCCTCTGCCTCTTCAGCGCCTGGTGCCAGTGCCGCCTCTTCCCCGCCAATGACTCTCGCGCTCTGCGCCTGGTAGGCGGTGATGCCCTCCTGGGCCACCTTCGCCGTCCAGACCGAGGTGAGAAACGCGATCCCCAGAACGATGCCCGCTCCGGTGATCATCGCGCGCCCAAGTCGCATCGTGACGTTCCGGTAGCTGATGCGGGCAGCCTGCCCCCATGAGAGGGTAATCTGCCGCTGCACCTGGCCCCAGTCGGTGTCAGCGTGGTATATCTTCTTTGCAAGATCGGCCTTAATCATCAACGTGCTCTTCCATCCCTTCCGCGATGCCCACCATGCACACCGCGCCAGGTCTGATGTGGTCCGTTCATCCATCCGCCGCGGGACGCCTTCCACCGCAGCGGAAGATAGTTTCCCTCTCCGCCGCGGGACTCCTCCCCCCTCTTCTCACCTTTTTTTGCTCGGCCGAGGCCGTTGGCTGCGGAGCCACTGCGGGCCGCTACATTCTGTTTGACACCTGAGCAGCCAGTGCGGTTCGCTTCAGTTGGCGCAGGCTGACCGACAGGCCCGGCAGGGATGCTGTCGACGCGGCGCGAATGACTCTACGTGTCACCTGGCGCCCCCGCCAGTCAGTATGCCGGCTATCCGATTCCGCGAGGGAAGATGCATGCCGCAACAGCGTTCGAGATCGTCATCCTGCGGCAGGCCCATGCGCGTGGCCACCCGTGTGTTGATACCCGTCGCATTTGCCGGCCTGCTGTGGTTTCTGCTGACCGATGTGTTGCGCTTCGGGACGGTAGTCAGCGACTCTATGAGCCCCACACTTGAGATCGGCGATTACTACATCCTCCGCCTCGATACATACGCGAATGGCCAGGAACCCCGGCGGGGTGATGTCGTTGTCTTCTACGGCCCGGACAGTGAGGCCTACGTCAAGCGCGTCATTGGGGTCGAGAACGACCTCATCGGCATCGCCGGCGGCCGCGTCTGGCTGAACCAGAAGTGGCTCGTTGAACCCTACCTCAAGGAGCAACCCGTCACTGAGATTCCTCTGGCCGTGAGAATTCCGGAGGACCATCTCTTCGTGCTCGGCGACAACCGCAACCAGAGCGAGGACAGCCGCGATTACGGACCGATCCCTGTGGAGGTGGTGCTGGGAAGAGTGACGGATACAGTCTGGCCTCCGAGCCGGATAAGCCGCTTCCCACGGGTGCTTTACGAAGAGTAGACCGCTGCTGCGCCTCCAGCCGTCGGCGCTGCCACTACCCCCTGTGACTGCAAGAGTAGCCGAGGCGGCCTCTTGTGTCAAGATACGGGTGATCGCGTCACTGCGCTGCCGTCGCTCCCGCGGTGAGCGCCCCGCGAGGGGTCAATCGCCCGCTGATGACCTGTGCGAGAGCCTCGCGCAGGCGGGCAGCCTCCCGCGGCCATGTCGAAAGTCCCGGACCGTCGCCCCGTAGAAGCGGCGGGATATGCGCCGACCACGGTGCCGTATCGCGCAGCTCCCTCAATAGCGACGGCGTGGCCGGTGCGCTGGAGATCAGCGCCAGCGTCCGCTGGCTCTCCTCCTCCGCGAGGTACTGCATCAGCCGCAGCGCATTCGCAGGCCGGTCGGTGTCCTCAAATGCGACCATCCAGTCCACGGACACGCGCCCCACTCCCGCGTCTGCCATCGGCAGGGGCATTGCCGACCACTCCACCTCGGCGCTGGCTCGCAGCAACTGGGTGGCCCACGGTCCGGCGATGAACATCCCGAGCCGCCCGGCGGCAAATAGCTCTCCCAACTCCCGTTGGCCCCACGATAGCACCTCCGGCTGCAGTGCGCCACGGGCCTGCAACTCAACCAGCAGCGCAAGGGCCGCCTCGGTGGGATCAGGCCGGGCGGACTCGTCGGATCCATCCTCATCCTGCCCGCCACCGCTCCCGCCGCTCCCACGCTGTCCGCCGAGGGCAAACGCCAGGGCGTTGACCAACTCCTCGCCACCGCCGCCCGGCCCGGGGAAGCCCAGGCCGTAGAGATGAGGAGGATCGGCCAGCGCCGCCGCGCACTCAACAAGCTCCGCGAACGTTGTCGGCGGCTCGAGACCTGCCTCGGCAAGAAGATCCGTTCGGTAATACACCGCCGGCGTCCAGACACTCCACGGGATGCCTCTCACGGGGCCGGGAAGACGTGCTGTGACCGCTTCCTGGAAGCGTCCCCGTAGCTCCTGCGCCATCGGGTCGGGGAAATGAAGTAGCTCGTGACGATACTCCCACGCCCATAGCTCGTTCATCACAGTGACGTCGGGGGCGTAGGCGCGATAGCCGTTGCACCACCGGCGGATCAGATCTCCCGCCAGCGACGCGTCCTCCCACTCGAGGCATACAATCACGTCCGGATTGGCGCGCTGGAAGCTGAAGACAAGCTGCGAGAGCGCCTCCTTCTCACCCGGAACGCCTGTGTCCCAGAGCGTCACCTGCAGGTTGGTGCGTGGCGGAGCGGGGGTAGTGTCGCAGAGGGCGATCCCGGCGGTCAGAGCCACCATCGCCGCCGCGATTGCCACAGACAAGCAGGCGGCCGCGACCCTGAGGCCGCGGCCACCATCTATGCGAGTAGCCGTCGTCACGCCAGTCGCCTCGCGTTCGAGCGGCTCAAAGACCGACCTCCTGAATCCTCAGGGCAACGCGCACATTGACCTTCATGGGCTTGGCAGGCGGGGCCATCGGCTGCATACCGCCGTAGCCGCCGAAGGGATCATAGCCACCGGGCATCGCCTCGGGGTCCATGCCGGGGGGCATCGCCCCGGGGTCCATCCCCGGAGGCATCATGCCGGGCTCAAAGGGCATGCCCTCCATGCCCTCGGCCATGCCCATCTGCATCGCCGCGGGGCGATCGATCTCCAGCGTGTGCGTGACGGTGTCAATGATCAGTACGGGGCGATTGAGTTCCAGCGCCCAGTAGGTGATGCGCTCGCCGGCGTAGGAGGTCTCCTTCTCAGCGCCCTGTCCCGCGCCACCCATCCCCATGGCGTCGGGCGAGTCGCCGAAGCCGCCCGGCATCCCCATCTCACCGGGGGCGCCGCCGAACATCGCCTCTCCCTCACCGCCAACCATTCCGCCGGCGGCGGGGCTGGGGATCGTGATCTTGTCGTCATCCACGCTGTAGGTGCTGCGGATGCGCGCAGCCGCGTACCCCTGCACCCACTCGAAGCCCGCAAGCGTATGCGTCGCGCGGACCGTCCGCGTCTCGACTTCCGTGGGCGCCGCGGAGGGCGGTGCCGCGGCCACGCCCATGCCCATCTCGCCACCCATCCCCATCATGCCCGGGTCCATGCCCATCATTCCCGGGTCCATACCCTCGATGCCCTCCATGCCCCCTGCAGCCGATGCGCCTGTGCCCTTCAGCGGGTCCGGCCAGATCGTGATGCGGCCCTGCCACGTGTCGCCGACCTTCACCGGGCGACCGGGCAGCGGAACGGTCATCTCGGCGAGCTTGAACTCCGGCTCATCGTCATGTCTGCGGCGCATCTCGCCATTACGCAGGGCGCGGTAGGTGAGGCTGTCGCCCGCGCGATCGAGCGCCTCAACGTCGCTTTCGCCCGCCTGGGCGCCGGATGAACCCACGTTCACGTGCAGCAGCGCGTGCCCTGCCGCGTAGGTGGGGCTCATGACCTTGTTGCGCCAGTTGGCGACGAGCGCGCCGTTGAACGTCTTCGCCAGCTCGTAGACATCCTCCGGCTCATCCTCGCTGGCCGCGGGGCTGATCGTCCACTGCCCCTCAGCCCTGTAGCGCACCTCAGTGTTGCGCGGGTATACGAGGCTAAGCTCCACCTGCTGGGGAGCATCGGAGGCCGAGATCGCGTTGGAGAGAGTGACTGTGATGGCCTCTTCGGCGATCTTGCGCCCGGCGGGATTCAGCGCGACGGCCGTCAGCGTGTACTGGCCGTCGGGATACTGCTCGCTACCCGCTTCATCGCGCCGCCGGGTGTCCCAGAGGTATATGTAAGGTGATGTGACGGCGGAGACGAAGTCCCCCGAGCCGCCCCGTTCGATCTTGTACGAGATCCAGCCCTCGTCCGGGCTGGGCTTGGTCGCCTGAACCTTCACGACGTCACGTACCGTGTCGCCGTCCTGAGGCGTTATGAAGCGAACGCCTTGAGCGTGTGCAGAGATGCCCGCTCCCAGGATGATGAGTGCGATCAGGGCCGTCAGAGCTACCGAGCGGCGTCGCATCGCTCTTCCCCTTTCAACGGCCATCGAGATCGGTGGCCAACTCGCGGATCACCGGCAGCAATTGCGCGTAGCTGTCCTGCAGGCTTTGAGGGACCACTCGCGTCTCGGCAACGGATGTCATGTAATTAGTGTCACCGTTCCAGCGTGGAACGATGTGCATATGTAGATGATCGCTGATACCGGCACCGGCGGCCTGACCAAGATTCATGCCCACGTTGAGCCCCTGCGGGCAGAGTGTACGCTGGAGCGTGCGGATGGCAAGCTGTGTAAGGTCCCAGAGCTCCGCGTGAGCCTCCGGCGCCAGATCGCCAATCTCGCCCACATGAGCGGCCGGGACGACCATCAGGTGGCCGCTGTTGTAGGGATATGTGTTGAGCAGCACACCGCAATGTTGTCCGCGGTGCAGGATCAGGTTTTCCTCGTCATCGTCGGACTGCATCTTCCGGCAGAACGGACACCCGTCGGGACGGTCGCCGGTGACGTAGCCGATTCTCCACGGCGCCCAAATTCGCTCCAACGGGCGGCACATCCTTTCTGAACTTCATTATACCCGTCTATCGCGCGGCAAGTCAATTCTGCTGCAGATACCACTCCGCTCATTTAGACGCGGGGGAGGGCGGGATGGTTTGCAGGCACGGGCGCCGCTGGCGCCGGTCCCGGAATCCGGGTGCCCTCGCTCCAACCCCGGAATCCAGGCGCCCTCGCCTGGATGTCGTTAGGAGCGACGCATCTGCCGTACAGATGCGTCGGCGGTTCGCGCTACGCTTGCGCGCGCTCAGCCCACGGAAGCTGAGGGTTCCGCGCGCGTGGGGCGGGACCTTCTGCCGAAGGCGAGCGCCGACGACCTGCAGAGGGTACTGCGGACAGCCGATCTCTCTAATATCGTTGGCTTGGAGGACATGTACAGCATTGGGAGGAAATTGCTCGCCGCTGGCGTTTCGACATCAAGGATCGAAGGGGTGTGCCGAAATGAAGCGAGCCGGTTTTACGTTGATCGAGTTACTCGTTGTGATTGCGATCATTGCCATTCTGGCCGCGATCCTCTTTCCGGTCTTCGCGCGAGCGCGGGAGAAGGCGCGCCAGACGAGCTGTCTATCGAACCTCAAGCAGATCGGACTCGCTTTCATGGCCTACGCGCAGGACTACGACGAGTGCATGACGCTCGCTCCCGACGCGGGTGCGCTCTCACACCACTGGTGGAACGTCACGCTGCAGCCGTATATCCTCAATGAGCAGGTATTGGACTGCCCGAGCGATCCGAGCCTCGACTATGCCTACGGTTACAACTACCGCCATCTGCGGACCGATTCGACCACGGGCGCGGGCATTCCACTGGCACAGATTCAGCGTCCGGCGGAGCGTTATCTACTGATGGACGGCCGGGCTCGCTGCGTCTACTGCGTATTCTGCTGGCCGAATCAGGCGAACGAGGGCCCATACGGCGACAACTGGTATATACGCCCGCGTCACAATGAGGGTGCGAACATCGCGTTCTGCGACGGCCATGCGAAGTGGCTGGGCAACAGCACGATTGTGAGCTTCTCTGACGCCAGCCGCATCGCCTGGGGCCACTAAGCCCCGCGGCGACAGCGCAGGACTCCGCCCCGGAATCCAGGCGCCCTCGCCTGGATTCCGGGGCTCGGGTGCGAGGGCGTCTGGAGTCCGGAAGGCCGCTCCCGCTGCGCTTCGTTGACTTCGCTACACGCCGCTGATATACTCCCTGATGTCGCGTTGACCCGCGTGTGGGCCGGAATCGTGCGGCCCACATACTCTTTTGCGTACACACAACTTCCGACACACTTCAGGCGACCAATCATGGTGGCACAGGCACAACCCGTCGAGAGTCTGCGCGAACACCTGCTGAGCCGCTGGCTTAGCTGGGGCATCGCGCCACTTGTCGTCTGCGCACTGATCGTCGGCCTGCTCGTGATGTGGGGGCCCACCGGCCCGATCGAGGGTAAGCAGCAGAC
>JAAYJW010000055.1 GCA_012522765.1 candidate division WS1 bacterium
CTGATGTGCATCGAGGACTAGCCCCGAGAGCAAAGCCTGTACCCTTCAGGCGGCCGCCGTCACCGTGACGGCGGCCGCTTCATTGTACGGCAATACAACAAGACGTGTGGATCGGCGCCGTTATGGGTATCTTCAATCCATAATGCGCTGGCTGGGCGCGCGGGAGGCAGGCAGTACAACAGATTGATGGAGGTGTTGCGCGTGCAGCAGGCGAGACTCTCGACAGTCCCAGTTGTTTCGGCAGTGGTGTTGTCGCTGGCTCTGCTCTTTTCAGGATGCGGTGGTGGCGGCGACAGCCCCGCGGGGGACGGCGATGGCGCGGTCACGGCGCGGATAGTCCTCACCGATGCACCCCGGTCTGATATCCAGGAGGTCCATGTTCATATCGTGCGCATTGAAGCGGTCTCCGATGCCGGTACAGTGCTACTTGTCGGTGATGAGGATATCCCGAACGACATTGAGCTGATGGCGCTCGCGGCGGATCCGATGCTGCTCGGAGAGCGGAATCTCCCGCCGGGAAGCTACACGCAACTGCGGATGATCGTCAATGATGCCCCCGGCACGAACTACATCATAGACGGCGATGGCGTGCGTCATGATCTGACCGTCCCAAGCGGCCCCCAGACGGGCATCAAACTGCTGACTTCTCGGTTCACCGCCACGGAGGGCAGCACCATCACCATTCTGCTCGACTTTGATGCCGCCGCCTCAGTGCATCAGGCCGGCCGGAGCGGGCAGTGGATCATGCGCCCAACGGTCTTCGCGAACATTATTCAGGGCGTCCAAATCAGCCTCGGCACGATCCGTGGCACGGTCCTTGACGCGGCCGGCGAGCCACTGCCGGTGCCCGAGGAGAGGATGCTGGGCGTCTTTGTCGAGACCGAGGAGGGTGTAGTCGCGGTTGGGGAGGTCTCCCCCGAGGACGGCACATTCGAGATCGCAACAGTAGTCGCGGGCGATTACGACCTGACGGTGCGCTATGCCGACGCCGGTGACTGGGAGAACCCCGACGAACCGCTCCAGCTTGACGTGGAGGGCGCGTTGGTGCAGGCGATCGCTTTCCTGCTCGGGGCGGATCAGACGCTCGACCTTCAGATAGTCGTGGCTACTGAGTGAGATACTCCCAATACGCTACTTCCGCGGCCGCCACCGAATCGGTGGCGGCCGCTGCGTATGTACGAAGGCCCCGCCGCCGCCCGTAGCGAATATCCACGCCGAACGGAATCATATTCCGCAGGAGAGTTCACTCATGAAGACCACCCATGTTCTTCTGACGGGCGTCCTCTGCTTCGTCATCGTCGCCTTTGCGGGTGCGCAGGAGGCGCCGCTGCTGATTGCCGACGCCGGGCAGGCGAAGGCTGTGATCGTGGCAGGCGAGGGTGAAGTCGCGAAACTCGCCGCCTCCGAACTTGAGAAGTATCTGGAGGAGATCGCCGGTGCCGATTTCCAGGTACTGCCGGCGGGCGAGGCCGCTGCAGATGGTCTCGCGCGCATCTACGTCGGCCCCTGCGATGCCTC
>JAAYJW010000418.1 GCA_012522765.1 candidate division WS1 bacterium
CCTGCTCGAAGATCTCGCGCGAGAGCGTAACGCTCACGTCGAGGTGGGCGAAGGTTGTTGCTGGCGCCGGATCGGTGTAGTCGTCCGCCGGCACGTAGACCGCCTGCACGGAGGTGATGGAACCGTTGGCGGTCGAGGTGATCCGCTCCTGAAGCTCGCCCATCTCGGTGCCCAGCGTCGGCTGATACCCTACCGCCGATGGCAGACGCCCCAGCAGCGCGGAGACCTCCGAACCCGCCTGTGCGAAGCGGAAGATGTTGTCAATAAAGAGCAGCACGTCGGTGCCCTCGTTGTCGCGAAAGTGCTCCGCCATGGCGAGTGCGGTCAGCGCCACGCGAAAGCGCGCGCCGGGAGGCTCGTTCATCTGCCCGAAGACCATCGCGGTGGTCTCCAGCAGGCCAAGCTCCTGCAGCGAGAGCCACATGTCATTGCCCTCGCGGGTGCGCTCCCCCACCCCTGCGAAGACCGCCACACCCTCGTGGATTCGCGCGACGTTGTGCAAGAGCTCGTTCATCAGAACCGTCTTGCCCACGCCTGCGCCGCCGAAGAGACCGATCTTGCCGCCCTCCGGGCAGGGGCAGAGCAGATCAAGCACCTTGATCCCGGTCTCGAACAACTGCGTGGCTACAACCTGCTCAGCGTAGCCGGGCGGTTCGCGGTGGATCGGCATCGTCTGATCTGACTCGACCGGCCCCACGTCATCCACAGGGCGGCCGAGGACATCGAAGATGCGCCCAAGCGTCGGCCTGCCGACCGGCACCTGGATCGGCCCGCCGGTATCCTCCGCGGGCATTCCCCGCATGAGGCCGTCGGTGCTGTCCATGGCGATGCAGCGGACGGTATTGTCCCCGCGATGCTGGGCAACCTCAACAATGAGGTCTACACCGCGCGTCTCGTCAACTATCCGGATGGCGGAGAGCAGTTCGGGAAGCTGATCGGTGGGGAACTCAACATCAACCACCGGTCCCCTGACCTGCGCTACCTTGCCTGATGCCATTGCTAATCACTTTCCTGCGGCGTCAATCTTTCGTCTTCCCCGCGCATCTCAGGCACGCTGCCCGAGCGCATCGGCGCCCGCCGCGATATCCAGCAGATCGCGGGTGATGTTTGCCTGCCGCGCGCGGTTGATGCCGCGCGTCAGATCGCCGATCATCTCCTCGGCGTTCTCAGTCGCTGCCGTCATCGCCATCAGACGCGCCGAGTGTTCCGAGGCAGCACTTGACAGCAGCACTTCAAAGACCCGCGCGACGACGTATTGCGGAATCAGTTTCTGTGCAAGCTCCGGCGCGCTCGGCTCAAAGATATGCGGCTGGGCATCTGCCTCCGGCTCGGGCAGCGGCACCGGGAGTATCTGCCGCACGTCAGGTTCATTGTTTATGCGCGAAAGGAAGCGCGCGTAGCAGGCATGGACCTGCTGCACCTCATCGCGCTCGAACATGCCCATGACGTAGCGCGCGATCTCCTGCGCATCGGTGCCACGCTCGCGCTCATTGATCGCCGGGAACTCGCGCACCACATGCAGCCGCGCCCGGCGTGCCATCTCCGCAGAGCGGGTGCCGACGGTAACTGTGTTCACGCGCGCTCCAATGCCGCGCACCCACCGCCTCGCCGCGGAGATGATGGACGCGTTGAAGGCGCCGCAGAGGCCCTTGTCACCGGCCACCAGCAGCAGGCCCACACGCTCCACCGGCCGCTCGACGAGGAAAGGGTGCTCTATCTCCCCCGCGTGCGCCGCGACCACTGCCAGCGTCTCCTCAAGCGCGGTATCATACTCGTGCGCTGCGTCACGCCAGTTCAGCGCGCGCTTGAGCTTGGCCGCGGAGACCAGCTTCATAGCGCGGGTGATCTGCCGGATCTCCCCGACGATCTCTCGCTTGCGGCGCAGCACGCGCAGATTCTCAGGCACGCTCTTCCAGTCTCCTCGACGGCGCTACTCGGTGTGCTGCAGGCGCCATTCGCGCTTGAAGGTCTCGATCAGGTCCGCAAGCCGCGCCTCGTCCTCGTCGGAGAGTGCCTGCGTCTCCTCCAGGCTCCGGACGAACTCCGGCGCCTTCTCCCGCACATAGTTGATCAGCAGAGGTTCGACCTCCGTCACATCCGCCACCGGCACATCGAGCAGGTGCCCGCGGGTGGCTGCATAGAGGATGATCACCTGTTCAACCTCTTCCATGGGCTCCAGCGGCGGCTGCTTCAGCACCTCCACCATCCGCTGGCCCTGCGTGAGAATCTTGCGCGTGTCCTCATCGAGGTCGGCGCCAAACTGCGCGAAGGACTCATACTCGCGGTAGGAGGCGAGGTCGAGCTTCAGCCGCGAGCCGACCTGCTTCATCATCTTGCTCTGTGCATCCGAACCGACGCGCGAGACGCTCATCCCGATGTTGATGGCGGGACGCTGGCCCTCGTTGAAGAGCCGTGGCTCCAGGTAGATCTGCCCGTCGGTGATCGAGACCACGTTGGTGGGGATGTACGCGGAGAAGTCGCCCTCCTGTGTCTCGACGATCGGCAGCGCGGTGAGCGACCCCGCGCCCAACTCGTCCGACATCTTCGCCGCGCGCTCAAGCAGCCGCGAGTGGAGGTTGAATACGTCGCCGGGGTACGCCTCGCGGCCCGGAGGCCGGCGAAGCAGCAGCGACATCTGCCGATACGCCTGCGCGTGCTTCGACAGATCATCGTAGACGACCAGCGCATGGCCGCCCTGGTCGCGGACATACTCTCCGATGGCGCAACCCGCGTAGGGTGCGATGTACTGCAGCGGCGCCGGATCAGAGGCGGTTGCCACCACCACGCAGGTGTACTCCAATGCGCCCTGCTCCTCAAGCGTCGCCACCAGCCGGCGGATCGTCGAGAGCTTCTGCCCCACCGCCACGTAGACGCACTTGACGCCCGTGTCGCGCTGGTTGACGATGGCGTCAATGGCGATCTGAGACTTACCCGTCTGCCGGTCGCCGATGATGAGCTCGCGCTGCCCGCGCCCGATGGGGATTGCGGCGTCTATCGCCTTGATGCCCGTCCGCAGCGGTTCGTGCACCGGCTGGCGCTTGACGACGCCCGGTGCGATGACCTCCAGCGGTGCCGTCTCCTCCGTCTCAATCGGTCCCCGCGTCTGCTCATCCAGCGGCTCGCCAAGTGGAGTAATCACGCGGCCGAAGAGCGCATTACCCACACGCGTCTCAGCAATCGTGCCGGTGGTATGCGCCTCGTCGCCCTCGCTGATCTGCTCATCCGGGCCCAGCAGCACAACGCCGACGGTATCTTCTTCGAGGTTCAGCGCGATGCCGAAGATGCCGCCGCCGAAGTCAATCAACTCCTGCGACATCGCCTCGGATAGTCCGTAGACCTGCGCGATTCCGTCACCCACCTGCAGCACGATGCCGGTGCTGGTAAGCTCAAGTTCGTCCCTGTATCCGGCCAGTCGGTCGCGCAGGACTGCACTGACCTCTTCGGGGCGTACAGACACCTCGGTCACTCCTATCAACGGAAGATCGTGCGGCCGCGCCGGCTCAGTCGCCGGTCATGCGGGCGAGGATCCGCTCTAGCCTGCCGCGCAGGCTGGCGTCCAGCACCCGGTCCCCCACTCTCACCACGATGCCGCCGATCGTCTCCGGGTCAACGCTCGCGTCAATCACCACGTCGGTCTCCATCCACCGCGACAGCGCCTCAGCCAGCCGCTGCGCCTGCTCCTGGGGCATCGGCACCGGCGTGGTGACGAAGGCGCGCAGCACACCCTCCGCCTCGTCCACAAGCTGCTGATAGACCTCATCGGCCACCTCGAGCACGTCGAGGCGGTCGTTCTCGATCAGCAGCCCGATCAGGTCCCGCAGCGGCTTGACGGGGTCCTCACCAAGCAGCTCGGCGACCGCCGCCAGCTTGCGCTCACCGGTCATCACGGGATGCTCCAGCAGGCGGCGCACGTCCGGCGCAGCCTCGATCATCGCCTGCAGCGCCTCAAGCTGCCTGCCAAGGTCATCGCGCACGCCCGCATTCTCGGCGGCCTCAAGGGCCGCAGCCAGGTAGCGTCGCGCGACGGAGCGCCCTATCACGCGCGCTCGCCTCCGCTGTCGCTGACCGCCGCATTGCGCTCGACATCCGCGATGAACGCATCCACCAGCGCCTGCTGCCGCTCCGCATCGAGCGCCTCCCGCAGGACCCGCTCGGACACCTCGACGGCGATCGCCGCCGTCTCGCGCCGCAACTGCTCGCGCGCCTCCGTGGTGGCGTGTTCGACCGCGCGCTCGCCCTCATCAACGATCTGCCGGCTCTGCTCCTCGGCACGCGCGATCAACTCTCGCCTGCGCCCGGCGGCCTCATTCTCCGCCACGGAAACGATCTCGCGCGCACGGTCGTCGAGCTTCGCCAGCTCAGCGTCGATTCGCCGCTGGTCGGCAAGCGCCATGTCGCGGGCACGCTCGGCGTCACCGAGGTTCGCCTCGATCTCACGCTCGCGCACCGCGAGGATCTCGCCGACGGGGCCGAAGGCGAAACGCTTGAGCAGTGCGAGCAGCAGCACGAACCCGGCCATGTTGACCAGGATGATGCCCGGCTCGATGCCTAATGCATGAAACAGCTCTTCCATCGTCCGTCAACCCAACTCTCGTCGGCAGCTACTGCCCCGCCGACTGGATATACTCCATCACGCCCGGCAGCCTGCCGAAGAGCAGCAGGAACGACAGAAGTACGTAGATGACCAGCGACTCGATCAGCGCGAGCGAGAGGATGAGCGCGCCGCGGATGTCACCGGCTGCCTCGGGTTGGCGGGCAATGCCCTCCATTGCCGTGGACGCAGCGTTTCCCTGCGCCAGTGCCGCAAAGGCGACTGCGAGCGGCAGCCCGAATCCGACAACAAGCGCAAGTATGCTGGGATAGTCCATGCTGTTGAGACCTCCTGACGGTCTGTTTGAACCCTGCCGTGCGTAGCGTCAGGCAGCGTCAACGCGCGCCATCGTCGCCTCGGCAGGGTGTGCTTCGTGTTCTTTATGCTCCTCATGCCCATGGCCGTCGGTAACCATCTGTATGTAGGCGGCACTGAGAATGAAGAAGATGAACGCCTGGATCGGGCCGATGATCAGGTGCAGCATCACATTGATGAAATGCACGGGAATCGGCACATGAACAAACGGTATCAGGGCGGCGCCAAGTGCCGCCATGCGGAAGATTGCGGTCTCCTCACCGAACATGTTGCCAAACAATCGCACGGCGAGCGATAGCGGCTTGGCAAGCTCTCCGATGATATGCACCGGAATGTTGATCGGCGCCAGCCACAGCGGCTCGCCCACAAAGTGCATGATGTAGCCGACCGGGCCGAGCGTGACGATGCCGAAGTACTGCACCCCGAAGAACACCGACAGCGCCAGGGCGGCGGTGACATTGATCGACATCGTCGGCGTCAGGAAGCCGGGGACCAGCCCGAGCAGGTTCATCACCAGGATGTAGATGAACAGCGTCCCCAGAAGCGGCGCGTACTTCTCCGCGCCCTCGCCAATCTGTTCGCGGCAGAAGCCGCGCACCCAGGTGACGTATATCTCCCAGAAGGTCTGCAGCCCCCGCGGCACGCGCGCCCGGTGCCGTGTGCCGGCCCAGGCGAGCGCGGTTAGAAGCACTATGACGAACCACGTCAGGACCACGTAGTGATCGATGAAGTGGTGGGTGCTCGCGGGGAGCAGATCGTAGATCGGTTTGAGCCAGCTTCCATGTTCCTCGTGCAAACCCGTCAGTCTCCATCAGGTGCGTCGGGATTGGCTCCGACCCCTGCCGGAATCCCCTGGTAGATCAGCAGCGCAACCAGTGCAGCGGTGTAACCGGCAGCGAACGCAATCACGTTGCCGCGCCAGACAATGATTACAAAGAAAGCGAATGCAATTGCCATGCCAAGCTTGGCCACATGCAGCAACAGGTAGGGCCACCGCGCTCCCCGCCGCTCTCCCGGAGTTACCACAAGCCGGTTGAGTACAAAAACAAGTGCGCTGAGCATGCCCGCACCCGTGACCACGCCGCCCACAAAGCCCAGCGCTACCAGCGGTCGCCACAGCAGCAGTGCGACGGCGATCACGATCGTGATGACGGTGGCGGCTCTTAGCACGCCACGACCCGCAATGGCCGATCCGTTACTCGTCATCGCTGCTCGCGCTCTGAAAGATCTGCGTCAGACCGGCCGCCGCTCCCAGCAGAAAGCCGATGATCTGCAGCCACGGCTCGGTGCCGAAATGCTCGTCAAGCAGCCAGCCGAGACCGTAGCCGATGCCGATCGAGATGGGCACCGACCATGCAAGCAGCCAGTAGCTTGCGCCTTTGACCAACCGGCCTCCGCCCGACCTCATGGCGCCGCCTCCGCCCGCCATTGTAGGAGGAGGATGCATTCCAAGTCAAGATGACCTCCGTCCGGCGTCTCTCTCATCCGCGACCCACGATCTCCGCTGCGCTGGCGCCCGTGAGCCGCTCGAAGGTGCCCCTGCCGCCCGCGCGTTCCACAGCACGCCTGCACGGAGTGAGAAGCGGTGGCGCGTCCACGGGATCGTGCGCATCGCTTCCGAGAGCGTGTACCAGACCCTGCTTGAGCAAACGGGTGGCAAGCTTCGCCACATCTCGCCCCCGCTTCCCCTGAAGGCTCTCGCAGTTGACCTGGATCTTCATTCCGCGCGCCACCAGGTCCTCGGGTTTGATCTCCCGCACCGGCGCGCTGGCGAGGCGCTCGAAGTGCGCTATCACCGGCGTGTAGCCTCTCACCTGCAGCTCAAAGAGCACCTGCTCGGCATAGGCCGCCCACGTCGCGATCGGCAACTCCACCAGGATGTGCTTACCGTCTCCAAGCGTCGGGAGCAGATCTCGGTCCGCCAGTTCCGGCAGCTTCTCGCTCATCGCAATCTCCGCGCCGTTGAGCACCTCGACCGCTATCCCCCGCTCCTTCAGCTCGTGATTGAGCATCTCCACGCCCGCGTAAATGCGCTCGTGGATTGCGACGAGGTCGGTGTTCTCATCGTTCGGCCGGAAGTGCGGCGTAGAAACGATCGTCGTGATGCCGTCCTCTTCGGCGATCCGCGCCATCTGCACCGCAACCTCCATGTCAGGCTGCGTGCGGTGAACGGGAAGCGGGACCGCGTAGCGAACGATGTGATTGTGAAGATCGATCAAGTCATCTCACCTATCGGCTGCATGAGCCGCCCGCTTGAGCGCGGACGGCTCGCAATGCTCCGTTGCTGTCTGCATCATGATAGCAGATTCCGCTCTGCCACGCATCTTAGTCCTCGGGCGGCACGATGATCCCGCCCCCGATGAGCCGCTCAGCATCGGTGTCAGGGCCGTAGAACACGGCCGACTGCCCGGGTGCGGCAGCCGGATGGAGGCCGCGGAAGCGGATGATCGCCCTGTCCCCCTGCAGTTGGACCTCGGCGGGCGTCTCCACCCCGCGGTAGCGTGTCATCACGCTGGCCGCAAAACGATCTCCCGGCGGTGCGCCGACAAGCCTGACGCGCTCGACCTCGCAGCGACCAACGCGCAGATCCGCCTCGGTGCCCACAACAAGCGCATTATGCGCGGGCAGTATGCGAAGGACGTACCAGCGCCCACCCGGTCCGCCGATGCCGAGGCCGCGCCTCTGCCCCACCGTGTAGAAAGCCAGGCCCCGATGGTGCCCCACTTCGCGCCCGTCAAGGTCGAGGATCGGCCCCGGCAGCGCCGCTTCAGGTCGCCGGGCAGCGATGAACGCCTCCACGCCCTCTGGCGCAAAACAGATGTCCTGGCTCTCCTCCCGCGAGGCGGCCGGCAACCCGGCCTCCGCCGCAATCTCCCGCACCTGATCCTTCGTGTACTCGCCCAGCGGCAGCAGCAGCCGCGCCAATATCTCCTGATCGAGGCGGTAGAGCATGTACGACTGGTCCTTCGCGCGATCAACCGCCCGCAGCAGGTGCCATGAGTCGCCATGGCGGCGGATTCTCGCGTAGTGCCCCGTGGTGATGGCCGCGCCCCCGAGAGCCTCTGCCTCCCTGCCGAGCACGGCGAACTTCACGTGAGGATTGCACTCGATGCAGGGGTTGGGGGTTGATCCTCCCACAGAGGCGTCGAGGAAGTTGCGCACCACACAGGCCTCGAACTGCGCTACCGCGTCAATGCCCCGGTGCTCGATGCCAAGGTGTTGGCAGACGGCTCGCGCGCCCTCGGGTCGAGTGCCGAGGGTCAGAAGTGTAACGCCAACCGTCTCATAGCCGGAGCGGACGGCCAGGAGAGCCGCGACGGCGCTGTCAACGCCACCGGAGAGGCCTGCAACGACCTTCCGCCGGACCGGCAGGTCGTCAGATCGTTCGGGGACCACTGGAGCCTCTGCTTCGCGGCCGGGCACACAGACCCTGCATCCAGTCACAGACGAGGACGCCGTCGAGCGTCCGCAGTGTCATCAGCCCCTCGGCCTGACGGGATCTCACGTCCGTCTGGACCCGACCGGTGTACTCGATGGTGCGCGTCGCCGGGTCAAACTGTACCGTGGCGCCACAGGCGTTCGCCATCAGCCACACCGGGAGCATCGCCGTCCCGTGATAGTAGATCGAGGGTACCTGCACGAACAACTCCTGGTCATCGAGGCTGACGTCGAGGCTGTTGAGCTTGACGGTGAAGCGCCCCCGAACGCCATCAAACGAGACGGAAAGCTCCTGAGGGTTCCAATCCGCATCCGTTCCCAGTGCGCGCAACACGGGGCGCGCCGGCACGAGGAACTGATCGCGTACCATCACCGGAGGTTCGGCCAGCTCCACGGGGTTGCCATCTACCATCACCCGCACATCCTGAAAATCCGCCTCGATCCTGTAGCGCTCATCAGCGATCGTCAGGATCATGCCATTCTCGGCAGGCGGCGGCTCCGAGAGGCCGTGAAGCTCGGACATCGTGACGATCTGGAAGCCCCGCTCGCGCAGCCGTGGCAGGAGTATGCGCATGGCAGCCACGGTGCCGGCACGGTTGCCGCCACCGTCGTGCATGACCACGATCGAGCCGTTCTTTGCCTGCTTCAGAATGCGGCTCACGACCGCACTCGCCCCCGGATTCTGCCAGTCGCGCGGGTCGATGGTCCACATCGCCACCCGATAGCCGGCCGACGTGATGGCGTTGCGCACCCGCGAATTCACCGCGCCGTAAGGCGGACGCATCCAGCGCACTGGACGGTTCACAAGCGGATCGAGCGTCCGCTGGCATCGCGCGAGATCGCTTGCGATCGCCCCGTCGGAGAGGCCGGTGTAGTTCGCATGCCACCACGAGTGGATCGCGACCTCATGCCCCTCCTCCTCCATCCGCTGGATGAGCTGCTTGTGCTTGCTTACGAGGCCACCGAGCACGAAGAACGTGCAGCGGGCGCTGTTCTGCGCGAATATGTCCAGCAACTGCGGTGTGTAGGTGGCGCTGGGGCCATCGTCGAAGGTCAGCGCGATACGTGGCGCGGTTGTGCTGCTGCCGACGCTGTTCTGAGCGAGCATGGGCTCCGCGATGGCCAGTTCCATCGCCACCGTGCGACCGAGATCGACATCGTGGGTGACGCGCCGGGTGCTGTAAAGGCCGGGGACGGTGTAGGCACCGTAGCCCGGCCACTCCACGCGCACGGGCAGCAGTTGGACGGAATCAGTGAGGTGTGGGACCGATGGCTCATTCGCCTGTTCCTGCGGTGGTTCAGGCGAAGGCACGGACAAGCGCGAAAGTGACGCAACCGGTCCTGAGCCCGCAGATGGGGCTGCGAGCAGCAGGGCAAGCACGAAAACGCCTAGGACAGGCAGCCAACGCCGGTACAGTGATGAAGGCTTCGGCGGCAGGGGCAGCACCTGTATTCCTCCCAAGGGCAGATTATTCGGCACTATCCCCCAGATCAGCCACTCCGAAGGCGTCGGGCAGGAGATCGGCGACAGTGTAGACCCGATGCTCCTCGTCCCCCGCGAGTATGACATCTGCATCAGGGGCAAGCTCAAGCATCACCTGCCGGCAAGCCCCGCAGGGGCTCAGTGGATCAGAGCCGGGTCCGGCAATGGCGATTGCGGTGATATGATGGCATCCCGCGGCTACCGCGGAGAAGAGAGCCACGCGCTCGGCGCACATCGTCAGGCCCAATGACGCGTTCTCGATGTTACATCCCTGAAAAATGCGACCGTCGGCGCATCTGACGGCTGCGCCGACGGGGAAGTTCGAGTAAGTGGCCCTCGCCCGAACGCGAGCGTCGCGTGCAGCGGCGACCAGTTCCTCCACTGTCGCGGCCTCAGCCATCGCCCACCTCGGCGCCAACGGCGTCCGCTACTCGTTATATGTGACGTAGGCGCGATCGTCCTGGAAGTCCCATTCAGTGACAATGTCAAACAGCGCCGCGAATGGTCGCACCGGAACGTAGGTCCTGTTCTGTTTCCGCACAGTTGAGACACCGAGGGAGACCGGAACGCCGTTTCGGATCACGGTCACGCTGCTTGGGAACACCTTCACCTCGACATCGTTGCGGTATACCATCATGTCGTTGTCATCAGGGCCCCAGATGATGCTGCCGCCGATGTGGCGCATGAGGTCGGTGAGGGTGATGTAGACGCGACCGTTGCGGACGAAAGCGTGCTTCTCGAGGTCGCCCTCGCGATTGTTGAAGTAGACGATCTCCCGGTAGAGACGCGGCTTGTAGAGCTTGATGAACGCGGGCCGCTCTCCTCCGAGGGATGGCGGAGCCATTGCCTGGCGCTCCGCAGCGCGTGTGGCGCCAAGCACCGTGAAAGGCACTGAGCCGGTGGAGGCGATAAGCTGTTCGCCATCAACCGAATCGAGGCGCATCGTGTGCTCACCCTCGCCGAGTTCATCAGCGTTCAGCTTGAACTCGCCACGGGAGTCGCTGGTGAGACCGCGGGCGGTGCCATCTACGAAGAGCACCATCGGGGCGGCACGAACTTCGTCGCACAGCGGGGCGATGCTGATCTCCCCCGCGACCTCAGGGCTGATGCTCTCGACCTGCGGAAGATCACAGGTTATGCTGATGGACAGGCCGCCTGCACCCTCAATGCTGAGCGTGCCTGCTACGGCCAGGGTAGTGGTGAAGACTATGGCTGCGATGACCGCGAGCGCGCGCACGACTAACACCCCTCTCGACGGTAGGCCTACCTGTGGCCGCATGTGAGCGATTCAAGCGAATCCGCCCGCGGGGAATATAGCACAAGCCCCGCGCACTGTCAAAGCGCGGCCATCACTGTTCAACTTCACCCTGAAGAGGCGAATCTCCTCGCCTCCACCGATGATTTCAGCCTTTCTGCTCCTGTTCCTGCGCCTTCCGCTGCCCCTTCGTCAGAAATTGCCCGTCCCTGCCGGGGTATATCGGCCACGAATCCTGCTGCTGAAGATCGTAGTCATAGCCGCGCACGAGGATCTCGTAGACCACGTCGCGGAAGTCATCGCCCTCAAGCGGATTTGTCGGAATCTCCCCCGGGCCATTCACCAGGCCGATGCGATACGGCCCCTCAATCTTGTATGGCTCGATCTCGTCGATACGCTCGATCGCCCGCCGCGCGGCCTCTCGGATCGTCTTCTGCGCCTCCGGAGGCGTCATCGAGACCGCATTGAAGGGCGAGAGGGCCTCCTTGACGACTGCGGCCTCCATGTTCGGCACAAGGTCCTGGCACTGCGCGCAGACGGTATTGTCGCCGGTGATCAGCACCGCGGGGATGTCGTAGTAGCCAGCCAGCGCCATCGCCATGCCGCCCTCGCCGAACCAGATGCTGTCATTGACGCACCAGCAACTATGCACGAGCACACCGTTGGTGCCCGCCATCGCGTGCTGAGCGACGCAGAAAAGGGCGTCGAAGCCGCTCTCGAGCTTGGGCATCCAGAACGGCTGGCGCGTCAGGGGTCCGTGGATGATGCGCGCGGCGGGGTTGAGGTCTTCGAAGATGATCGAGTAGCCCGAGCCATGGGCGTCATTCACGAGGATACTGCCGTCAACGCCCGCATCGAGTGCGCCCTCGATGGAGGCGTTCACTTCGTCTGTGAGCAGGCGGTGCATGCGCTTGGCGATATCCCAGTTCCGCTTGCTTTCGTCGTCGCGTCGCTCGAAGTGCACCATCCCCGCGACGCCCTCGATGTCGGTGTGAATGTAGAGGTTCATCTGTAGTCCTCCCGCCAATGAAGCTGCATCGATTGCAGGGCGGAGTTTCGCCATCTGCAGCGCGGGACCTTCAGGGCGCACTTGCCCCTCTGTTCGGATGTCATGTGCCACGGGCGCCCGCGCCCGTGGGTGATAAGGCAGCCACCTTAACGACACGACGCACGGGTGGGGGCACCCGTGCCAAATAATCGACACAGACCACGACCGCGTCGCTTCGCGCCGCCCCTCGCGAGGGCGCGAGGGCCACAACGACGAACGGCGAACGACTTACGGCGACTGACCCGCCCTCCCCGGAAGGTCTCCCCC
>JAAYJW010000419.1 GCA_012522765.1 candidate division WS1 bacterium
GAAGCGCCGATGTCGTTCAACAGCAACGGCAACGGCCCTGACGCCCTGCGGGCGTCCCCGGCGAGGGCGCCGGGGCCACAACGGCTACGGCTTCGGGCTTCACTCACGCTTCTTCTTCAGCCGCCGGGCCTTTGCCGCCAGTGAATCGCCCTGCTGAATCGGTTCGCGCGGCGGCCCGAGGTGGCGAGCGTCCGTCGCCTCCGGCTCGCCCTCTGCATGTGCATCATCAGGGCGGCCCCGATACCAAGTCGGGGGCTTCGCATGCAGGCCGCTCATTCCCTCCGGCGGACGATGCCGCGCCGCATGCGGCGACAGGCGCGCCTCTGGCTCCTGCTTCGCCAGCTTCTTCCGCAGCCGCCGCGAAAAGTCATTGCGCCGCTCGTGGCGTATGCCCGCATCCGTGGCGTCAAGCTCCGCCTCAGGCTCCGGCTCCGGGTACTTTGTCTCCACCAGCGGCTGAGGCTCGATCGGGTGGAAGAGCTGCGGCTCCCGCGCACGCTCCAGCCGCCGCTGCAGCGCCCGCTCAAGCCGCACCCTGTCCGCCTCCTCGGTATCGGTGAGACTTACGGTGTCCCGGTTGTCGAGATTGCCGCCATCGCCCAGCAGGCCCTCGAGGATCATCAGCGCCGCTCGCTTTGAGGGCACCGAACCCTCGTGCCGCTCCACGTTCCACGAGGCGTACTGCCGCAGCGGCTTCCCGACACAGACAGGGCAGCCATCGTTGCAGTCGCAGGCGCGGATATGCTCCAGCACCGCCGGCATGATCTCATGCAGGCGCTCGTAGGCTTTCTCCGTGAAGCCGAGGCCATGCAGGTACTTCTCGAAGATGAATATCGTCTGCCACGGCGAGTTCGCAGAGCCCACGGAGTGCGAGAAGTCGAGCGTGTCGCAGGTCATGAACGCCGGCAGCAGCATCCGCGTGGCGTAGCCGATCCCGCGCAAGCCCGAGTGTGCATCGAGGCCCAATGTCCGCGCCTCCTCGAGCAGCCACTCGGGTGGCTCCAGCCAGACCGCCATCGTCTCCAGGGCGAGCCTCGGGAGGTCGAGCATGTGCCGCGAGATCGCGTCGAGTTCGTAGAAGTGCACCTTCTCGTAGCCCCAGGTGCGATCGTATGCGGTCACTTCGCCCCAGTACGCCGTCCCGGTGCCGAACGGCTTCTCGCGCAGCCGGTGGTCTATGTGATGCACGTCCTGCCCGCCCAGCGGCTGCGTGTAGTAGTCCACGTTCACGCGCCGGACGTAGCAGCGCAGGCGCTCCATGTCAAGCTCGCGCACCTCGTAGGTGTCGCCGCGGTGCATGTAGATCGCCTGCGGGTGCAGGATCGGTTCGGCGTCACAGCGTGCGATCTCACCGAGCGTGGCGCCGCTCTCCTCGTCCTGGATGACCACGTTCGCGATGTCGCTGGCGCGCAGCGAGACCTCGTGCTGGGGCGTCTCGGTGGCCGCATGATACCACCGATCGCGCAGATACTTCACCTTGCGGTTGCGCTCCAGCACGCCCAGCACCATGTCGGCGAAGCGGCCGAAGATGCGCGTTTCGGCGTCCAGCAGCGGCAGTTCGTGTGTGGCGCAGCGCAGGTGGCCGGTGATGACGAACGGGTTGTCCGAGTCGATCACCGCGTCCTCCAGCGGCCTCCCGAAGAGATACTCCGGGTGGCCCATGATGTACTGATTGATGGCCGTGTCGAGGCCCACCAGCACCGACAGGGAGTCACGCTCGCCTCGGCCCGCGCGCCCGGTCTGCTGGAAGAACGAGGCCAGCGTGCCGGGGTAGCCGACGACGATGGAGGCGTCGAGGGCGCCGACGTCGATGCCAAGTTCCAGCGCGCTGGTGGTCGAGACGCCCAGCAGTTCCCCGGCGAAGAGGCGTCGTTCGATCTCCCGCCGCTCCTCCGGCAGGTAGCCGCCGCGGTAGGGCGTGACCTTGCCGATCAGATCGGGCGCCTGCTGCTGTAGCGTCTCCGTCACGTAGCGGTGGATCATCTCCGCGGTCATCTTCGCCTTGGAGAAGGTGATCGTCGGAATGCCGCGCTCCAGCAACTCCGCCATCAGTTCATGCGCCTCGACGTTGGCGCTGCGGCGGGAGCGCCACTGGGTGCCCCGGACGCGCGGCGGGTTCCAGAGCGCGTAGATGCGCCTTCCGCGCGGGCTGCCGTCGTCATCAATGACCTCCATCGGCCGCCCCACGATCCTCCGCGCAAGCTCCTCGGGGTTCGCGATGGTGGCCGAGCAGCCGATCACCTGCGGGGCGACGTCGTAGTGCGCGCAGATGCGCCCGAGGCGTCGCATGAGGTTCGCCATGTTCGCGCCGAAGACGCCGGAGTAGACGTGCATTTCGTCGAGCACAATCAGCTTCAGGCGTGAGAGGAAGTCCGCCCAGCGGGCGTGCTGGGGCATCACTGCCGCATGGACCATGTCGGGGTTGCTGAAGATTAGCGAGGCGCTCTCGCGAAGCTGCCTGCGCAGGCCCGAGGGCGTGTCGCCATCAAAGACGCCGGCGACGACCCGGCTCAGATCGGCCTCCGTGAGCAGGCGGTGCATGGACTGGAACTGGTCCTGGCAGAGCGCCTTGGTCGGGAAGAGCAGCAGCGCGGTGGCGTCGGGGTCGTCCAGCAGCATCTCAATGGTGGGGGCCTGATAGCAGAGCGACTTCCCGGACGCTGTGCCGGTGATGACAAGCAGGTCTCCCCCACCGCGCGCGAGGTCGATCGCCCGCGCCTGGTGCGTGTAGAGTCGCTCGATGCCCCGACCGCTGAGCGCCCGCCGCAGCGGCGGCGCCAGTGGTGCGGCAGGGTCGGCGTACTTTGCCTCGCGTTCGGGCACCTCGCGGACGTGGACGATCTGCTCGCGGTAGTCGCGGGATGACCGGATCTCGTCGAGGAAGGCGGAGAAGTCCATCTGGCTCCGGTCCCGGTGTGGCGTGTGATGGCTGCGCTACCCCGCGGCGGTAGTATACATGATTTCGAACGCGCGTTCAAGTCGGGGAGGGTCTGTTCCGATTGACTTCAGAAATCGGTGATTGTGACCGATGAAGGGGGTGAGCTATTGACTCCCGGAGGTGACGCGTGTCCGATCAGACGGTCGTGATGGTCGTAGAGGACGATCCGGCATCGCGGCGGATCATGAGCCATCTGCTCCGGCGCAGCGGCTACACGGTGCTGGTGGCCGAGGATGGCAACGAGGCGTTTGAGCAGATAAGGCCGGACGTGGCGGTGGCTTTGATCGACTGGATGATGCCCGGCGCAGACGGCATCGAGGTATGTCGGCGGCTCAAGCAGGTCAGCGGCGATCGCGCGTACGCGATCATGGTGACCGCCCGCGGAGATAAGCCGGCGATCGTCCACGCGCTGAACGAGGGGGCGGATGACTACGTGGTCAAGCCGGTGGATCACGCCGAACTGCTGGCGCGGGTGCGTGCCGGGGAGCGGGTCGCGCTGCGAGGGAGGCGTCTGGAGGAGGCGTGGGCGCATGCGCGGAGCGAGGCGGAGCGGGATCCGCTGACGGGGCTTTTCACCCGGCGCGTCTTCGATGAGGTGCTGGGACGCTCGATGCAGTCGGGCGCTACGGTCTCACTGCTGATGATAGACCTCGACCACTTCAAGCGCGTCAACGATCGCTACGGCCACCTGGCGGGCGATGAGGTGCTTCGGTCGGTGGCGGCCACCATCTCCGCGGGTGTTCGCTCCGGGACGGACCTGGCGGCGCGCTACGGTGGCGAGGAGATCGCGGTCATCGTGCCGGGGACGCACCTGCCGGGGGCGCTTGAGCTTGCCGAACGGATCCGCCGCGATGTCTCCGATCTGCACGTGGTTGTGGCGCGAGAGCTGGTGCCGGTGACTGTGAGCGTCGGCGTGGCGACGGCTGCCGGGGGCGAGATGTCGCCCCAGCAGCTCGTGGGGCTGGCGGACGCAAGGCTCTACGCGGCGAAAGAGCAAGGCCGGAACACAGTGGCGGCATAGGAGACGCAGATGAGTTCTGCAATCGGAGGACGCGGCACCGTCCATCGCGCTCTGACACAGCGCCTGCGTCAGTGGCTGTGTCGCTTGCTCGGCCATGATGGCACCGCTGACGAGCAGCTTCGCCTGACGAATGCCCGCCTGGAGTTGCTCAACGGTGTCAGCCAGGCGCTCAACAGTGGCGCGACGCTGCTGGAGGCGATTCAGGGCTCCTGCGACGGGCTCAAGAGCGTCCTCGGCTATCAGTACGTGGAGCTGTTCTTGCCGGCCGAGGGCGACGCGGATGGCATAGCAGACGCGATTACCGCATGCACCGAGCAGGGATTCATTCCGCTGCACGATCTGTGCGGGTCCACGATTGGGCGATCGCGCGTGGGCCGCGTCTACGACGACAACCACCCGGTCGAGTTCCGGGGCCGGGAGGAGATCGTGCCGCTGATCTGCGATCTCGCGCCGCCGGGCGAGGCGGCGATGACGGACCTCGCGCCACGTATCTACGAGATCCTCGGTGTTGACTACATCCGCCAGGTCCCGCTGCTGTGTGAGGGGGAGTTGATGGGGCACCTTGCGGTGGGCACGCGCCAGCGCGATCCTCTGCCCGAGCGGGAGAAGCGTTTCCTCCAGCAGTTCGCCGAGCAACTGGCGCTGATCGTGGCGAAGGCGCGTGCCGAGCAGGCCCTGCGCATCAGCGAGCAGCGTTACCGGCTGCTCTTCAGCAGTGGCAACGATGCGATGTATGTGCAGAGGATAGATGACGACGGGCGGCCCGGGCGCCTCATCGAGGTCAACAACATCGCCTGTGAGATGCTCGGCTACGAGCGTGAGCAGTTGCTGTCGGTGGAGCCGACCGGGATCGCCGAGGCGCCCGTCGCGCGCTTCCGGACCGATGCCGGGGAGAGCCGGCAGGCCCCCGGGCGCCTGCTCTACCAGACCAGCCTCGCAGCCGCGGACGGCAGGCTGATCCCGGTCGAAGTGAACGCGCATCTGTTTGAACTCGATGGCCGCCCGGCGATGTTGTCCATCGCTCGCGACGTGACCCTGCGACGGCAGACGGAGGAGCGGCTTCGGTGTGTGAATGAGTGCTTCATCGGCTTCGGCGCCGACCCGGTGGAGAACATTCAGCGCCTGACCGCCCTCTGCGGAGAAGCGCTCGCTGCCGA
>JAAYJW010000420.1 GCA_012522765.1 candidate division WS1 bacterium
TAGACGAAGTGGTAGCGCGTCCAGTTGGGGCCATCGGGCTTCAGGCCGGTGCGCAGCGTCTCCTCGCGGATCGGCAGCCGCCAGCGCAGGTAGGCCTGCCCGTCGCGCTGGACCGCCTCAGGCGTGATCTCGATCGGCTCCGGCAGCGGCTCTCGCCCCGTCACCACCGGGCCGCTGACGGTGACGGCCTCCGGCGCTTCGATCACTATCGCCGGGTCAGCGATCTCATCGGGCCGGCCGTACGGGAACATCGCGATCGGGTTGAGGCGCTCGGGCAGCAGGTGCATCGTGCTGTCGGCGCGGCGGTGCGCGGGGTAGAAGATGGTCTGCAGCGCGAAGCCATCATCTTCGGGCAGGACCAGCCTGCCACCGCGCGCGTCCTCAAGCTGCAGTTCATCGCGGCTGATCTCCTCGAGGACGATGTCGTCGAACCACGCATGCCCGGTGACCTCCCAGAGCTTGCACTCCAGCCGACCCCAGGTGGCGTCCTCGCGCGTGATGAAGACGATCTCGCGGTCATGCCAGTCGCGGCTGCCGCGCATGTAGGGCGTCATGTGCCAGTGCTCGGCGTCCTGGACGTGGTTCTCATAGAGGATCACGTAGGCGCCGCGGCTACCGTTGCCGATGTCGCCGAGCATCACACGGAAGCGCAGGCGGTAGGCGGTGTTCGGCTTCAGTTCGATCCTCGGCGCCACCCACGTCGTGCGCGCGGAGTTGTCCGCGGGGATGTCGCAGCGAATCGAGCCGGGCTGCTCCGGTGGCTCGGTCGCGTCGAACTCGCCCGAAGCCTGCCCGCGCTGGTTGGCGAACTGCCAGCCCTCGGCGGTAGTCTGTCCCGCGAAGTCGGCGCTGAAGATAGTCTCCGCGCCCATCCCGGCGGTCGTCAGGGCACACATCATCACCGTGCAGATCAGCAGCGTTCGCATCTCATCGCCTCCCGACACTTGATGGCGGCAGGTTCGCTGCGCTACGCGGAACTTCCTGCGGATGACGTCTGCGGAGAGGATAACTCGTGCCGGTTGGTCAACATGTCTCGGCCAGAGAGCGAAGTTGCGAGGTGAAGCCTGATGCCTGCGTTGCACATCCTTGGAGCCGGGACGCCGCAGCCGACTGCCGACCGCTGGGGCTCATCATACGCGCTGCAGTTCGAAGACGGCGTGGTGATGGTTGACTGCGGGCCCGCGGCCTCACAGAAGCTGGTGCGGGCGGGCATGAAGCTCACGGACGTGGAGTGGCTCTTCTTCACGCACCAGCACTCCGATCACAACTGCGACTACCCCTGCCTGATGCTCTTCCGCTGGGATCAGACGGTCAACCACCCGCCGCTGCAGGTCATCGGCCCACCGCCGACCGAGGAGATCACGCACAGGCTCTTCGGCGCCGAGGGAGCATTCGCGAATGACATCCACGCGCGCATCGAGGACATCGCCAGCAAGCGCTGCCACCTCCAGCGCGGAGGGTCGCTGCCGAGGCCCGGCCCTCGCTACGAGGCCCGTGACGTTGAGCCGGGCGCGACCATCGAGGGTCCCGGATGGACCGCCACCTGCACGCGCTCGCAGCACATGCAGCCGCTGCTGTGGCCGCTGGCGTGGCGCTTCGACTGGGAGGGCGGGAGCATCTGCTTCACCGGCGACACGGCGCCGTGTGAGGATGTCGCGGCGCTGGCCTCGGACGTTGATACCGTGGTGGCGAATGCGCCGGTCCGGCAGGAGAAGTTACACGACGACCTCGCGACCTGCATCTACGGGACGATGGACGCTGCAGAGCTGGCGCGTGATGCCGGTGCGCAGCGCCTGGTGCTGGTGCATCTGTCAACCGGGCTCGCGAACGATCGTGAGCGCGCCGCGGCGGAGATGGCCGAGGTCTACGATGGTGAGATCATCTTCGGCGACGAGTTGATGCGGCTGGAGCTGTGAGCGCTACCCCGACCACTCGCCCTCCCA
>JAAYJW010000421.1 GCA_012522765.1 candidate division WS1 bacterium
CCGGCGCCTCTTCGACCGGCGCCTCTTCCTCATCACTGCTCTTCGCGCGCTCGATGGCCTCGCGAGCATCCTCAGCGATTTCTTCCGCCTTCTTGCGCGCCTCCTGCGTCAACTCCCCGGCCTTCTTACGCGCTTGATCCGCCTTGACCTTCAGCTTCTCTTCGCTCTCGCGCAGCAGTTCCTCGGAACGCTCGCTGATGTCATCATAGCCGACACGCAGGCGCTCCGCGAGGTGGCGGAACTTGCCGCGCAGCCCGCCCGCCTGGTCGAGCCGCTGCGCCACTACCTCGTGGGGGACGATCACCGTGTCCTCGCCATGGACCGTGCCCTCAAGCACCGGGAGAGCCAGCGTGCCATCGGTTACATCCCGCAGAGTGCCGCTTGTCACCTCATATCGGATGACCTTGCGGGTGGCCTCATCAATCTGCACCATCCCGAGCTGCCCGAGCTTCGTGCCGTGACTGGTGATTACCGCGGGGGGATTGCTCAACACCTGGCGCCCGCGCTCAAGCGCGTCCGCTGCCTCGTCGCGTCCCTTGACCTTACTCTCATCGAGGACCATCAGAGCGTCGCTGCCGATGACCTGCATGTCTTCGGCAAGCACAACGCGAAGCTCCGGCGTCCTCGCCAGCGTGACGCAGACAAGCTCTCCGGCCGTGAGATCTACGTACACATCGCCTACGGTGCCAAGATTTCTGCCCTCGCTGATAGAAATGACCTGCAGACCGATGAGGCTGCTCAACTCTCGCATTGCCTGGCCTCCCTTCAGACGGATCGGCTATGAATCCGGCGGCAGATCAGGGTCGGGGTGCGACGGGTCGTCAATGTGCGCCAGCAGGTTCGCCACGTATGCTCGCAGGCCCTCTCCACGATCCGCATCCGTGAGCATCGTACGCACGAAGGCGCGGGCGTAGCTCTCGAGGTTTCCCACATCAAGACGCCGCTCTCCCGGGGCCAGTGGCACGCCGAGGACGGTGTGCCCGTCGGCGATCATGGCGCGGATGGCGTCGGTGAGCTGGATCTCCGCGCCGAGCCCCGGCTTCTGAGCCGAGAGGTAGTCGAACAGAATGGGGGAGAAGACGTATCGTGCCGCGACCGCGAAGCGACTGGGTGCCGCGTCGGGTCCGGGCTTCTCGACGATGTCCCGCATCACAAATGCTGTATCGCCGGCCGCGTCGCCGGGATCGGCTATGCCGTAGCGGCTGGTCGCCTCGAGACTAACCCTCTGCATGAGGATCGAGGCCGCCGCGTTGTGTTCTGTGTGTGCTGCAATCATCCGCTGGAGCGGCGCGACAGGCTCGCGGCTGAGGATGAGGCAATCACCGAGGGACACCACGAAGTGTTCATCATCAACGAAGCGCCTGCCGCATGCGACGGCATCGCCGAGTCCGCGCGGTGCTCCCTGGCGCGTATAGCTGAAAGTCACTGCGGAACGATCAAAGAGGGGAGAGTCGTCTTCCGGGGAAACTTTGCTGCCGTCGCGGCCGACCATCGGGTCGAAGTGATCCTCTATGGCCCGCTTGCCCTCGCTGGTGATGATGAGAATGTCATTGATGCCTGCGAGCAAGAGCTCCTCCGCGACGCCCTGAATAGTGGGGCGGCCGCCAAGAGGGAGCATCTCCTTGGGCTGCGCTTTTGTAACCGGATAGAGCCTCGTGCCTCGCCCGCCGGCCGGCACAACGGCTTTGTTGATCTGCACGCAGTCAACACTCCATGAGCGCGTAAGAGGAATCGGCGGTGACTTCGCCGCGGGGCGGTCGGATAGAGGAGAGGAAGACTCCACCGCCTCCGTGCCCTGGGCTGAAGACGATGACCCGCGGGGCGGGTCGCGATCAATAGATGGAGCCGACGACCGGAGTCGAACCGGTAACCTGCTGATTACGATTCAGCTGCTCTGCCAATTGAGCTACGTCGGCCCCCAATACGGACATCGTGCAACCTGTTGTGGTGGTGGCGAGGGCCAGAGTTGAACTGGCGACACCCGCATTTTCAGTGCGGTGCTCTACCACCTGAGCTACCTCGCCACCCAAACCGCGAATTGTCTGCGATAACAGGCGTTATCCGCCCGAACAGGCGGGGCCGACATGCCGCTCGACCCGCCCAGTGACTCTCCTGCAGCGCTGGTGGGCGGAGCAGGACTTGAACCTGCGACCCCCTGCGTGTAAGGCAGGTGCTCTTGCCACTGAGCTATCCGCCCGCCAATTCCGGACGAGCACTAACAGTTGGTAGCCCCAACGGGAATCGAACCCGTGCCGCCGCCTTGAAAGAGCGGAGTCCTAACCACTAGACCATGGGGCCGCGCTCTGGTGAGCCGTGCAGGGATCGAACCTGCGGCCCTCGGATTAAAAGTCCGATGCTCTACCAACTGAGCTAACGGCTCGCTACTGATATTACTATACGCACCCCCACTTGTCAACTTCGTCCCCGCCCGCCCGCCGCGGAACCGGTCCGCTCCTATCTGCTCAATGAGCAAGACAAAACGACGCGCGGAAGGTCGAAGAGGCAGGGTACGGCGTGGCTCCAGCAATGGGGGCTTGCATCGTATACGATAGTGGGTTAAAGTAGACCCTCACAGGCCGTATCTGTACCGATGCCTGCCGTGGTCGGCCCGAGGATCATTGCCACAGACTCGCCCGTCGAGCGTGGTCGCTATCGCAGGGGAGCATTCATGGCCACTTTTGAGCTGCCCAACAGCCGCGAGAGGATGTGCCTGACCTGCATCAGCGCCCTCTCGGAGCGGCTGCCAGTAGATTCCACCGTCGCGGCACTTGTCGAAAACTGCAGCTCGCACCAGGAACGCGCGAGAGTCTGCGAGAAGCGGTTGCGGCTGGTATGCCCGTTTCTCGAGGACGCCGAGGCGCCCAAACCTGGCGCCGGCACCGTCGTATGTGACGCCGTTCGGCGCGTCTTCGATATATGCGTTGGCCTCATCGGGCTTGCACTACTGCTGATACTGCTACCATTCCTCGCAGTGGCCATTCGCATGCAATCACCCGGCCCCATTTTCTTCTCGCAGGAGCGGGTCGGTCGTAATGGTCGCGTCTTCCGCATCTCCAAGCTCCGCACCATGCACAACCGGCATTCAGACGATGAGGCCCGGTGGGCAACCGATGAGGCGGAGGAGGCGAGGATCTTCCCGCTCGGGGGCTTCCTGCGGCGCACTCACATCGACGAACTGCCGCAGTTTTGGAATGTGCTCATCGGGGAGATGAGCCTCATCGGCCCCCGCCCCGAGCAGGTCCCGATCGTCCACCGGCTTGAGGAGAAGATCCCGGGCTACCACCGCCGTCACTCTATCCGACCGGGCATCACCGGCCTGGCCCAGGTGCAGTATGGCTACGTCGGATCTGACATCGGCACGTGGCTGAAGGTGGCTTTCGACCTCTACTACATAGCCCATCGTGGCCCTCTGCTCGACCTCTTCGTACTCGCCCGAACCGTCCCGCGGGTGCTCGCCGAGCCCCCGGTCACCGTCGCGCCACCCGCCGAGATACAGCAGGAGGTACAGAAAACCGGCGTCGGCCACGGGGGCTGACGCCGGTCCACCTCTCTCAAAGTGCACTGCCGATCGCTACAGCATGATCGTCTGAGCGCGCGCCGGGCCCACCGATATCCCCCAGATGTCGCACTCGGCAAGAGTGGCGATCCGCTGCACGTACTCCCACGCCTCGGTCGGCATCTCGTCGGGCGAACTCATCTCGCTCAGTGGCTGCTGCCAGCCGGGCATCTCCTCATAGATCGGCGTCGCATGGTCGAGCATGTCGAGGTTCTCGGGCATCCGCTCGTAGCGCTTGCCGTTGATCTCGTAGGCGACCGCGATCTTGATCGTCTCCTCCGCATCGAGCACGTCGAGCTTCGTGATCGCAATCGAGGTGGCGCTATTGAGCTCCGAAGCGGTTCGCAGCGCCACGCCATCCAGCCAGCCACAGCGCCGCGGGCGTCCGGTGGTTGTCCCGAACTCATAGCCGCGGGAGCGCAGGCGCTCGCCCGCCTCATCGTTGAGCTCCGTGGGGAATGAGCCGGCACCCACGCGCGTGGTGTAGGCCTTGACGATCGCGATCACCTCGTCAATCTCGGTCGGACCCACGCCGGTACCAAGACAGGCGCCTCCCGCGACTGGATGCGAGGAGGTAACGAACGGGTAGGTCCCGTAATCGAGATCAAGGAAGGTGCCCTGCGCGCCCTCAAGCACCAGGTGACCCTCCTCGAGGACTCGGCGGATGTCATCGCGAACGTCCGCAATGTGCGGGCGGATGACGTCCAGCGTCGGCGCTATCTCATCGAAGACCGCATCCACGGTGACCGGTTCGCCGCCGTAGAGGTGCTCGATGATGACGTTCTTCTCCGCAAGCTGCGCCTCGATGAGTGATCGAAGTCGCGAGTCATCAAGCAGGTCCACCATGCGAATGCTCTCAGGCATGCGCGACGTCTTGTCCGTGTAGGTGGGGCCGATACCACGGCGGGTGGTGCCGATGCTGTCGTGGCCGCGCGCCTCCTCCTGCAGCCCGTCGAGCAGCCGGTGGTAGGGCATGATGACATGAGCATTGACGGAGACACGCAGGTTATTGCAGCTAACGCCGCGTTCCCGGAGTGCCTCGATCTCGTCCCGCATGCAGATGGGGTCGATGATCGTCCCGGAAGCCATGATGCAGAGGGCTTCCTCATGCAGAATGCCGGAGGGAATCAGGTGGAGCTTGAATTCGTCGCCGTCAACCACTACGGTGTGTCCGGCGTTACTGCCGCCCTGATAGCGCACAACGGCATCGGCAGTCTCGGCCAGAATATCGGTGATCTTCCCCTTGCCCTCGTCGCCCCACTGGGCACCTACTATCACTGTTGCAGACATCGCTCACGTCTCCTCGCGCGCCGGGTGATTTCCACGGTGCGGACACGAAAAGAGCCCCAGGGGATCGCCCCACCCGGGGCCTCACGATATTTCTTCTCCCGGCCAGAAAGCGTACACCATTGGCCTGCACAATGTCAAGCCGCGGTAGCTCCATGATGCGCCTCAGGGAACTTTCCGGCCCTCCACTCGGTTGAATGCACCGGGGCCTTCTGCTATACTCGATATTGTTCCACCACATTCTTCTGCGATGTGGTGCATCGCGCAACCAATGGCACCTAACGAGGCTGCAGTAGATGATTCATGTTGAGGGGGTCACGGTCGTCTACTCAGACGGCACGCGGGCCCTGTCGGGAGTCGACCTTCAGGTAGACCGCGGCGAGTTCGCCTTTCTCGTGGGCGCATCAGGCAGCGGCAAGTCTACGCTGCTGCACCTTGTCTACCGCGAGTTGGTGCCGACTGAGGGCAGGGTTATCATCGCCGGGCAGGATGTCGCCAGCCTGCCGCGCGAGCGTGTACCGTACCTGCGCCGCAATGTCGGAGTGATCTTTCAGGACTTCCGGCTGCTCTCCGAGAGGAACGTCTGGGAGAACGTCGCATTCGCGCTCGAGGTCGTCGGGGCATCGCGGCGTGAGAAGTACCGCAAGGTGCCGCTTGCCCTCGAGCTTGTGGGGCTGTCGGAGAAGGAGCAGTCATTCCCGCACCAGTTGTCCGGCGGCGAGCAGCAGCGCGTCTCGATCGCCCGCGCGCTGGTGAACAACCCCGCGATCCTCGTGGCTGATGAGCCGACCGGGAACCTCGATCCAGACATCTCCTGGGAGATCATGCAGCTTCTTACGAATATTGCCGACCGCGGCACCACCGTAGTATGCGCGACCCACGATCGGGTGATCGTGGACGGCATGCGCAGGCGTGTCGTGAGCCTGGTGGGCGGGACCATCGTCCGCGACGCACGGGGCGGGGGCGGATACGATGAACCTTAGTATGGTTGAGTTCCTGCTCCAGCAGGCGTGGCAGTCGATCCGGCGCAATGGCCTGATGAGTCTCGCCACAAGCTCGAACATGACCGTGGCGCTGCTGATCCTGAGCGCATTCCTACTCGCCACCATCAACCTCGAGCACATGGCCGACGTCGAGGCGCGTAAAGCCAACATCACTGTGGACCTCGCTGAGGGCGCCGATGCCGGTGAGGTGGAGGCCACCCTTCTGGGCGATATGCGGGTCGAGGAGACGCGTTACCGCACCCGCGACCAGGCGCTGAGGGAACAGGCGGAAGCGGTCGGGATGTCGTATGAGCAGTTAAATGCGACACTTCCAGAGAACCCACTGCCTGATTCAATCGTCGTGAAACCTGTAGACCCGCAGGATATGGCGGCGATCGCGCAGGCGGCCGAGAAGATCGAGGGGGTCGCCGAGGTCCGCTATCAGGAGCAGATAACAGGCAAGCTCCTGATACTTGCGCGTGGCATCAGGATTGCGGGCGTCATCTCAGGCGTGGTGATGGGCGCGGCGACGCTGCTGATCGTCAGCACCACCATTCGGCTGACGATCTACGCGCGACGGCGCGAGATCCGCATCATGCAGCTTGTCGGCGCCACTAACTGGTTCATTCGCCTGCCGTTTATTCTCGAAGGCGCGTTCCATGGAGTAGTAGGCGGCGCGGTTTCCATGGTGCTGGTTCTGGCCTCCTACTCATGGGCCCACGGCTACGTATCCGAGCATCTGGGCTTCATCGAATTGATCTACAGCGCCAGATTCGCGGTGCTGTTCGCGCTCGGCGCGATCTCGTGTGGCACGTTCTTTGGCGTGCTCGGCAGCATCCTGGGCCTTCACAGCTACCTGCGCAACGTCTGATAGAGCTTCCCGCGCCAACTGGCGCATCGCAGATACGATCGCAGCTTTGCATCGCGGCAACTGATGTGGCACCCTGAGGTGACCTGAACATGCGAACAATCCACGTCGCCCGCTTCGTGTTGCTGACCGGTCTGTGCCTGATGCTGGGCACGACCGCGCTCCACGACGCGGAGGCAAAGAGCGCACGTCAGCGTCTGCAGGAGATACTTGGCAGGCAGCGACAGGTACAGGGGCAGCTAAAGGAGATCAAGTCGGAGCAGGCAGAGGCGCGTTCGGAGCTTGCCGTGGCCCGCAACAAGGCGCAGACGGCTCGCGATAAGGCCGACGAGGCCCGGCGGCGGCTTGAGGAAGTCAATAGCGTGCTGCGCGAGGTGAAAGCCGATCTTGTGCAGACCGAGGAGGAACTCGGCGGGCATCGCGACGCGATGTCATCGAGACTCCGCGCGCTCTATGAGGCAGGTCAACCGTCATACGTTGAGGTAGTGCTCAACGCCACCAGCTTTGAGGACTTCACCAATCGCGCCGAGTTCTCGCGCCTCATCGCGCAGCAGGACCAGGGACTCCTGAACCTGCTGGTCGAGACACAGGAGAAGCTGGCGCAGCAGCGCGCGACCCTCGAGGCCAGGCAGGCCGAAGCTGAGGACCTCAAGCAGGAGGCCGAGAGGCAGAAGCGAGCCGCGGAGGCGGCAGAGTCGCAGGCAGAGGCACTCAGCGCGCGGCTGGCCAAGGACCGCACCTCGGCCGAACAGGCGCTTGCGGAGCTTGAGGCGGCCGAGAACGAGCTTGCGGCGATAGTGCGCCGCGAGGGAAGCTCAAGCTCAAGCGCCCGCGGCGGCTACAGCGGCACAAGCTCCGGGCGTTATTCATGGCCCTGTCCGGGGCGTCTGACCAGCCCCTACGGCTGGCGCATCCACCCGATCTACCGCAGCCGGCGCTTTCACAACGGTATTGATATCGCGGCGCCGGCCGGCACTCCCATTAAGGCCTGCGACGATGGCAAGGTCATCCGCGCGGGCTGGATGGGCGCAACGGGCAAGACGGTCGTCATAGACCATGGTGGCGGCTGGGCCACGTCTTACGGCCATTGCTCGAAGATCTACGTAAGTGCGGGACAGATCGTCAGCAAGGGGCAGACAATCGCCGGGGTGGGCACGACCGGTCTTTCCACCGGTAACCATCTGCACTGGATGGTCTACCGCAACGGGCAGCATGTGAACCCGCTCAGATGAGCGTCATCATATAGCATACAGAGCCGCGCGAACGGAGAATCGCATTTATGGCAACTCCCTATCCGGATAGCAGGCCCAGGGGCGGACAGTCGCTGCGGTCGTGGAGCATCGTTGCCGCAATCACTCTCGCAACGCTGCTGGTCTTCGCCACGGGCATGTTCACGGCCCAGGTCATCAGCTCGGGCGGCATCGTCCCGGCGCTGGTTGAGATGGCGCAGATCGTCCCGGGCGTGCACAACATTGAGAACGGCACTGATATCCCGTCGGCGACGAACCTCACGCCTCTGAAGACCTTCTGGCGCGCCCGGCAGCGGATCATTGACAACTTCGTCCATCCCGAGGATATCGAGCAATCGGAACTCACCTATGGCGCCATCGAGGGCATGCTCGAGTCCCTCGGCGATCCCTACAGCCGCTTCATGTCCCCCGAGGAGTATGCCGAGTTCCAGACGCAGTCGGAGGGCAGCTTTGAGGGCATAGGCGCAGAACTGGTCATGGAGAAGAATGAAGAGTCCGGCGAGGACGAGGTTATCGTACTGCGCGTTCTGCCCGAGGGGCCGGCGGCCAAGACATCGCTCTTCGCCGGTGACGTCATCGTCGGCGTGGACGGCACATCGGTCCGCGGCATGAGCCTCAACGACGTGGTGAAGCTCATCCGCGGCGTCGGCGGCACGGATGTGACCCTCAACGTCCGGCATGAGAACGGCACCGAGATCACGGACGTTGTAATCACCCGCGGCCGCGTCGAGTTCCCGATCGTTGACTACCGGATGCTCGAGGGCGACATCGGTTACATCTGGCTGCGGTCATTCAACCACATGGCCGAGGCCGAGGTGCAGGAGGCGCTGAACGCGCTCAAGCAGCAGGGCATGAAAGGCCTGCTCTTTGACCTCTCAAGCGATCCCGGCGGCATGCTCGACCAGGCGGTTGCCGTCGCGAGCCTCTTCCTCGACGATACGCCGGTGACGTGGATCAAGAACCGCATGGGTGAGCCTGAACCGCTGCGTGCGCGCCCGGGCATTATGCTCGACGAGAGCGTACCGATGGTGGTCCTGATTGACCGTGGCAGCGCGAGCGCGTCGGAGATCGTCGCGGGAGCCCTGCAGGACACCGGCCGCGCCACAGTCTGCGGAGACCGCAGCTACGGCAAGGCGAAGGTGCAGACGGTGATCGAGCTTGAGGATGGCTCGGCCATGGTCCTCACCACGGCCGTGTATCTGACACCGAACCAGCGCGACATCTCGGAGGAGAATGAAGAGGGAGAGCGGGGCGTCTGCCCGGATGTGCTCTTCCCGAAGTTCCCGGCCGACGTCGCTGTCGAGGACCGGCCGTCCGTATCCGAGTGGCATGACGAGCAGATTGAACGTGCCGCCACCATTCTGCGTGAGAAGCTGACCGCGCAGGCAGGCGGCTAAGAGCGTCGCGCAGTGGGGGCGCGTGATGACCGAGCACTCAAGATCCCGGCTCTGATCCTGCGCCGACGGTCAGCTTCAGCGGGCCGTCGGCGTTTCTGTACTGGTGATGTGGGGTGGTGGTGTCTGGCCGGCGGTGCCCATCCGCAAAGGAAGTGATACCACCTATGACCTTCGACGATAGAAGCGCCAGAGCGGCCTCCCGAGTTGAGGGGCAGCTCCGATTCTATAAGATGGCCTCAGTGATCCTGCTTGCGCTCGTGGTGCTGCTGGCCGCCGTGCTCATCACCGGCAGCAGGCGTAATGCACGAGCTATCAAGATTGACGGAGCGCTCGCCTGTCTCGTCAGGGACCAGCGCGCGGCGCAGAGAGTGCATGATGAGCTTCTTGCCCAGGGCAGGGGAACCCTGCCAGGTGAGGCCTCGCTCGAGCAGCAGTGGTCCGACGAGCCGTGGCCGGTGGATGGCAGCCGGGACGTCCTCGGCATCCGCGAGGCCACCGAATTGCTGGGGGAGCTTGTCGTAGTGATGGTTGACGCCGCCACTATCGAGGTGGATGGCCACCCGACGGTGAATCTTCCCAGTAAGGAATTCGCCCAGGACGTGCTTGACACGATCAAACACCAGTATGTGCCCGAGGGGGAGAAGCTCATTGAGGGGCAGACATTCCTCGAGGATGTCAAGATCACATCCCGCCTCGCACGGGCCGATTCGGTCCTGACGGAGATCGCCGCTGCCGTGGAGGCGCTGGGAACGACAAAGGCGGAGGCGGAAGTCTACACGGTGAAACCTGGGGAGTTCGTGGAGAAGATCTCTGCGGACCACGGGATGACCGTCCAGCAGTTCTATGACCTCAACCCGGAGTTGCGCGGCAATGTGATTCACCCGGGGGATAAGGTGAAAGTCTCGCGCGCGCTGGTCGGTATCACGGTGAAGACGGTGACGGAAGTCAGCGAGACGCTGGACGTGCCTCCCGAGGTGGAGAGAGTCCACACCGCAACGTTGCAGCGCGGGCAGACACGTGTGGCGTCCGAGGGCGTACCGGGTAAGAAGGTTGTCACAAGCCTGCGCACGTACCACAATGCCAGGCTGGTGGAGGAGAAGGTTCGCGACACGCAGACCATTGAGGCGCCCACCCTCAAGAAGGTCATGGTCGGGACTGCGGATGCACCCCCGACAGGCGGCGCCAGCGAGGGATGATCGGATCTGCCGACTCCAGACCGTAGCGAGGAAGCATCAGTCGCTCGTGACGTCCTCTCACGCGACGCCGCGCTCCTGGACGAAGCCCTGCCCGCGTGCCTCCCGCAGGCCGACCCGCGGGTGGGCGGTCTCATCAGCGCGATGCGGCACAGCCTCGAGGGAGGCAAGCGTCTGCGCGGAGTGCTGGTCATGCGCTCCGCCGCCACTTTCGCGCATGATCCCGCCCTGGTCATGCCTGCGGCGTGTGCCTTTGAGATGCTGCACGCCGCCACGCTGATCCACGACGACCTCCCCTGCATAGACGACAGCGATCTCCGCAGGGGGCGTCCCTCCTGTCATACCGCCTTCGACGAGCATACCGCACTGCTCGCCGGCGATGCGCTGATTATCGCCGCATTTGAGGCGCTTGCGCGCCAGATCGATACCGCCGCCCCCGCCGCTGTGGTTCGCGCCATCCGCGATTTCGCGCAGTTCACCGGGGCCTGCGGGCTCATTGGCGGCGAGCAGGCCGACATTATCGGCGAGACGCTTGAGCCTGACCTCGACCTGCTTCGCTTCATCCACGAGAACAAGACGGCGAAGCTCATCTGCGCCGCCTGCCGCACGGGAGCGGTCCTTGCGGGCGCCACAGAAGATATGATCGACACGATCTCCGACTACGGCATGGCGCTGGGGCTGCTCTTCCAGATCACTGACGACATCCTTGATGTAGTCGGTGACGAGGACGAGCTTGGCAAGCCCACCGGCGCCGATGCCGATGCCGGCAAGCAGACTTACCCCGACGTCATCGGCCTGGATGCAGCCCGTGATGAGGCGCAGCGGCTTGCCGGCCGGGCCGGCGGCATCGCCGCGTGTCTCCCCGGCGAGGTAGATTTCTGGCAGTCACTTCCCGCGCTGGTGGTGAGCAGGCGCAAATGAGCGAACTGCGGATCCTCGGTGTTGATGAAGCGGGCTTCTGCTTCGGCGTGCGGCGGGCGCTGCAGCTTGCCAAGGAGGCCACGGAGAAGCACCCCGAGGTCGCCTGCCTCGGGCCGCTGATTCACAATCGCCAGGTCGTCGAGGACCTGGAGCGACGCGGCATGCGTGTGGTCGAGGACATCTCCGAGGTGCGGTCACATTCGGCCGCGCTGGTGCGCGCGCATGGAGCGGGGCCGACGGTCTACCAGGCCGCGCGTGACGCACAGGTTGAACTCATTGACGCCACCTGCCCCTTCGTACGCCGCGTGCAGCAGGCGGCCGCACAGTTCGCCGAAGAGGATTACCAGGTGCTCGTGCTGGGCGAACGCGATCACCCGGAGGCACAGGCCATCGTGGCACACGCCGGCGGTCGCGCGACCATCATCGAGAGCGCAGCCGAACTGGAGCAGATCGGCATCACCAAGCGCGTTGCGGTGGTCTGTCAGACCACGCAGCGAATTGATACCCTGCAGGAACTGGTGTCCACGTTGCTGCCCTGCGTGTCGGAACTGCGTGTGGCCAACACCATCTGCGATGCGACCTCCAAGCGCCAGAAGGCTTCCGTCGCGCTGGCCCAGCAGGTTGACCTGATGATCGTAATCGGCGGCTACCACAGCGCGAACACGAATCGGCTCGCGCAGATCTGTCGCGCAACAGGCACTCGCACCGAGCATATCGAGACCGCTGCTGAGCTTCGCGGCGAGTGGCTCGATGAGGTGGAGGTCGTTGGTATCACCGCCGGGGCATCTACGCCACCACAGGCGGTTGAGGACGTGCGAACCCGGTTGCTGGAACTCGCCGGGGAGCGGGTTGAGGATCCGTCCGCGCCGGCCACCTGAGGCGGCCGCAGACTGGATCAAAACGGAGGTTGTGGGGATGATACGGGCGCTGGACGGAATCATCGAAGCTGTGCGGGAGCGTCCCATCAGGACCATTGCCGTCGCCGCCGCCGAACATGAGAGCGTAATCGGCGCCGTCTGGCAGGCCGCCGAGGCCGGGATTGCCGAGGCCGTCCTCGTTGGTGATCGCGATGAAATCGCCGCCGCTGCTGAGACCGCCGGTGTTGATCTCGGCGACACTGCGGTGGTGCATGCATCCAGCGACCTCGCGGCGGCCGCAATCGCTACCGAGCTCGTATCCTCCGGTCGCGCGGATATCCTCATGAAGGGCCAGATCCACACCGACGACTTCCTTCGCGCCCTGCTCGACAAGGAGAAGGGCCTTCGATCCGGGCACGTGATGAGCCACGTCTTTATCCTCGAGACCACCCAGCTCGACCGCCTCACGCTGGTGACCGATGGCGCCATGAACATCGCGCCGAACCTCGTGCAGAAGGCGGACATCATCCTCAACGCCGTCTATCTGGCGCAACTGCTGGATATCACCGAGCCGAAGGTCGGTGTGCTGGCCGCCACCGAGGTCGTCAATCCCGACATGCCCGCCACCACCGACGCGGCGATACTCTCGAAGATGAGCCAGCGACGCCAGTTCCCCTGCTGTCAGATTGAGGGGCCGCTGGCACTCGATAACGCCGTCTCAGAGGTCGCCGCGCAGATAAAGCGCATAGAAAGCCCCGTCGCGGGCAACTGTGACGTGCTGCTCGTGCCCAACATCGAGGCCGGAAACATGCTCGCGAAGAGCTTCGTGTACCTCTCGGGGGGACGCGCCGCGGGTGTGCTGGTGGGCGCATCGGCGCCGGTGGTGCTCACCTCGCGCGCTGATTCTGCCGAGGCCAAGCTGTGCTCGATTGCCACCGCCACGTTGATGGCCGACCTGCAGCGGACCTCCCGGCTCAAGATCGGCAAGGTGCATTTCTGAGCATGAGAGGGGCTGGGATCAGCTTCCCGTTGCTGTGCGCATCATTGCTCTGCTGCGCAAGCATGGCCGCCCCGCAGGGTCTCACGTTCCTGCATGTTTCGGATCTGCACGTGCCGCACGCGATTGCTGAGACGCGCGAGACGATCGCGACGCTACCCTCCACGCCCGTTGAGCTGCCCGAGTGGGGCATTACTACCTCGGCACCCGCCTTCGTGCTCTCCACCGGCGATCTGAACGAGTTCGGCGGCGGCAGGGGCTGGTGGCAGCAGTATCTCGATCTCTGGAGCGGGACACCGATCCCCGTCTACCATCAGCTTGGCAACCACGACAATACGTGGCGCTGTGGCCGCCCCTTCGTGCGGGAGCGGCATGGCGCGCCATTCTACGCGTTCGAACACTCCGGCGTGAAGTTCGTCGGCTGGGACACCGCGACGCCTCAGGATCCGCGCCCCTCCATCGGCGAGGAGGGCATCCGCTGGCTCGCCGCCGAGTTCGAGCGCACCCCTCTCGAGCAGCCTGTTATCGTCTTCCTGCACCACTCCCTCGACGGGCGCGAATTCGCCGGCCCGTACGATCGCTCCCGTCTGCTCGATCTGCTCCGCACGCGCAATGTGATCCTGATGCTCGTCGGCCACGGTCATGGCATCCGGACGTGGCAGGTCGAGGGCTTCGACACTGTCATGGGCGGGAGCACCTACGGTGACCGCAGAGGCTACGGCATTGTCTCGATCAGCGATGGCGTCCTCCGCGCCGGCTACCGCTACGTGAACGGTGAGTTTGCAGGCCTGCTGGAGAAGCCCGTCCCGCAGCGTTCGCCCTTCATGCAGATGACGGTCGAGCCCGCCGACGGCGCCGTACTGGCCCCGACGGATGCCCTGCGATGGAGCGTCACCACCGACGGCGCGCCCGTGGAGGAGGCCCGCTGGAGTCTCGACGGCGACCTCTCAGGTGAGTTGCGACTGGGCGGAGACGGCTGGCTGGCCGATCTCGATCCCGCGGCGGTTGAGCCCGGCGCACACACCCTGCGGCTGGAGATGAGCGATGCCGACGGCCTCGTGAGCAGCCGCACGGTCGGCTTCTTCCGCAACGGAGGCGCCTTCGATGTCGCATGGCGCCGGCATCTGGGCGGATCCTGCCAGGGCGGGCCGCTGGTTCAGGGCGATCGCCTCTTCGTGGGCGACAACTCCGGCGCGCTCAGCATCCTGAGCGTCTCCGATGGCTCGCTGCTGGGCAGCGTACAGACCGGCGGCGAGATCCGCTCGGCTCCCGCCTCCACCGCCGATGGGGCGGTGATCATCTTCGGTTCAGCCGATGGCCTCCTCCGCGCCATTGACGCCCCAGGCACGCAGTGCTGGGAGTTCGACACCGGCAGCGCCATCTACGGTGCGCCGCTCATCGCCGACGGGCGGGCCTATGTCGGCAACGCTGAGGGCGAACTCCTCGCCCTTGATCCTGCCACGGGAGGCCTGCTCTGGCGCGCTACTGATGCCGAGTACAGCTTCGAGCAGCCGCCTGCGGCTGGCCGAGGAGTGCTCTTCGCGGGTTCCTGGGATCGCCACGCCTACGCCTTCGACGCGGCGACCGGCGCGTTGCGCTGGCGCAGACCCTCCGCCGGGAGCGACCGCGAGGGCTTCGTCGCCTGGTACTACAGCCCGGCCGACTGTCCGCCCGCAGTCGCCGGCGACAACGTCTTCTTTGCCGACCGCGCCTACCGGCTGACTGCGTTCAGCGCCTCAATCGGTGAGCGCATCCTTGATGAGGAGAAGTGCGTTGCGGTCGCTGCCGCTGCCGATGGCGCCTCCGTTCATGTGCGGCATACCGACGGCCGAGTGAGCAGGCGAAGCTCTGATGGCTCAATCATCTGGAGCGCCGAGGTCCCGACCGGCGCTGTAGCGGCGCCTCCGATCGAGGCGCTGGGAATCGTGTGGGTCATCTCCGATCGCGGCACCCTCAGTGCGCTCAACGCGGGCGAGGGCAGCCTGCTCGGTCAGCAGCGCGTAACCGCCGATCTCTTCGCCTTTGCCCCGCCCGCTTTCGACGGTGAGCGCGTCTACGTTGCCGACATGTCAGGCCGGGTTACGTGCTTCATAGTGAACTGCTTGCGCCAGCACAGACAGCCTGAGCAATAGCGTGGATGAGCAGGAGAGCGTCTCAACGACTTCTATCGTGGGTACGATGAAGGACAGCGGGCCCACCGGGCCGAAATAGCCGTGCAGGACTGACCTTAGTGGAAAGGTGTGCATTATGTTCAAGCTCAGTGTTATTAGCGACGAGATCTCTCAGGACTTCCAGCGGGTGGTTGACGTCTGCCAGGAGTTCGGTGTCGAGCAGGTAGAGCCGCGCTCGGTATGGGACAGCCCGCTGCACAAGCTCAGCGACCAGCAGGTAGCGGAGATGAAGCGCATCCTCGACGCCGCCGGCATGGGTGTCGCCGCGATCGCGTCACCGTTCCTCAAGTGCGACCTCGGCAATGAGGAGCAGTACCAGGAGCACCTCGGCATCCTGCGCCGCTGCATCGAGATCGCCCGCGTGCTCGACACCAACATCATCCGCGGCTTCACCTTCTGGAAGACCGGTCCGGCGGAGGCCGTCTGGCAGCAGATCATTGACGCCTTCGACGAGCCGATCGCCATCTGCGAGGCAGAGGATGTCTATCTCGGCATAGAAAACGAGGCCTCCACGCATATCGCCACCGCCGCCGAGGCCGAGCGGCTCTACGCGGCCCTCGGCAGCAAGCGGGTGCAGGCGATCTGGGACCCGGCGAATGAGGTCTACGCCGAGGATGGCGAACTGCCCTTCCCGGATGCATTCGAGCGCATGAAGCCGAACCTGATTCACGTGCACATCAAAGACGCTGTGCATACTCCCGACGCCGATGATCCCGCGCGTTGCGTACCCGTGGGCATTGGCGGCTACATCAACTATCACGCGCAGTTCAAGGCCCTCATGGACATGGGCTACGACGGCGCCTGCTCGCTGGAGACGCACTGGCGGCCGGCCGCCGACCTCGATGAGGACCTGCTCAACCGGCCCGGCGGCGCGGCCTTCAGCGAGGGCGGCGAGTATGCCTCCCGCGTCTGTCTTGAGAACATCCGCGAGATCATCAAGATCGTGAGCTGACCGGGTCCAATCGAACATCACACAGCCTCACGCCGGCCGATCCCGGCGTGAGGCTGATACGTCTAAGCAAGCAGAAATGAGCCAGACAATGACCAATGACATAAAGCTGATAGCGATCGACCTCGACCAGACGCTGCTCGATCACGACCTGAAGATTCCCGAGCGTAACCGTGAAGTCCTCGCCGAGGCGGCACGACAGGGCGTAACGATCGCGATCGCCACAGGTCGCACGCACGACTCGGCGGAACGCTTTGCCGTAGAACTCGGCATAGACGCTCCCGTCATATCGTACAACGGCGCGATGATCCGCAAGCCGGGCGCTGATGAGCCGATGCGCCACGTGCGCCTCGACCCCGACATCGCGGCAGAGATCGTCGAGACAGTCGTCCACGAGATGATCGACTTCATCTACTTCCTCGACGATGACCTGTACACCGCGCGCTTCGACCACTGGGCCCGCCGATACCTGCGTCGCACAGGCGATCTCGTCCAGATCGCGGGAGATCTGCGGAAGCTGGCGGGCAACAGCCCGACTAAGATCCTCATGATGGGCACCCCTCAGGCGACCATCGAGCGATACGAGCAGTTCCGCGCGCAGTATGGCGAGCGCATCTACTGCACCATCTCATTGCCCGAATACATGGAGGTCCTGAACCCTCAGGCCACCAAGGCGACGGCGCTGCTGTGGCTGGCCGAACATCTCGGCATCCCCATCGAGCACACGATGGCCCTCGGCGACAGCCTCAACGACCTTGAGATGGTCTGCACCGCGGGCGTGGGCGTGTTTATGCCCATCGCCGACACTGAGCTGCAGGAACAGGCCGACTTCATCCCCACCTCCGCGCGCGAGGGCGTGGCGGAGGCCGTGGAACAGCTTGTCCTCGGCCGGGAGCCGGTGCCCGAAGGTGGCGGGCAGTAGCATGGATCATGGCGCCGGCCCGGTGGACCTGTACGAGACGCTACAGGTCCATCACCGGGCCATCCCGGAGGTCATTGACAAGGCCTATCGGGTGCTGGTGCGCAAGTATCATCCGGACGTGCATCCCCCCGGGCGCCGCGCCTGGGCGCACTCGAAGATGACGCAACTCAACGTGGCCTACGACATACTCAGCGACGCCACGCGGCGGGCCGAGTATGATGCCTCGCGCATGCTTGGCAGGCGGCGCATCGAGGTGGGGGAGGACGTCGTCGTTGCCGAGGCTTCCCTCAAGTGCTTCAACCACCCCAAGCGCCCCTCGGTCAAGTTCTGCTGGCACTGCGGCCGCCCGATCTGCGAGGAGTGCTTCCGCGGTGATGTGCATGGCCACACCATCTGCGTCCCCTGTTCGATCCTCGTCGAACGCGAAGCCTCATGGCGTCCGGGTGCCGACACAGATGACAGGGCGCGAGCCAGACGCCCTGGCGCCCCCATGGGCCGCCTCGGCGTGCTGGTTCATTACGGCCTGCTGGCGATACTGCTCGCGGTGCTGCTGTGGACAGTCTACGGCGTCGCAATCGGCTTCGCCAATACGCCCCAGCAGGCCCTCATGCTCGTCGCCGGCCTCGCCATCGTCTTCGGCGTGCTCGTCATCCAGCGGCTGACGTGGCGCGTGATCTGTCCCGCCTGCGGCGAGACGGTCGGCCATGCGGGCTTTCGAACGAACGCTCCGTGGGGCGAATTTCTCGCGCCGAGGCCTATCTGCCCGCGATGTGAGCACTGCTTCACTTCCGCCGAGCTGAACCAGACCTTCGACTGAAATCCGGGTTGCCCGACGCGAGCTGGTGTGCTACCCTGCTGCACGATGCCCCAGCGATCGCAGTAGAGGAGCTTCGGAACCATGCGCGACCGCCCGATCTGCCGCAACCTGCGCGATATCGTACCTGTGGAGTGCCCCTGCGGCCAAAGCTGGCGCATCATTACCGCGGCGGACGACACTGTCATGGGCTTCCATGTGACGGCAATCCACTGCGCCACACCGCACTTCCACCGCCGCGCCACGGAGATCTATCACGTGCTCGACGGCAGCGGGAGGCTCATCCTCGGCGGATCGGCCTTCGACGTAACCCCCGGCAGCACCGCCTACGTCCCCCCCGGCAGCACCGCCTACGTCCCCCCAGGCTGCATCCACCACGGTGAGGGCGACTTCACCGCCGCCATCGCCATTCTCCCGCCCTTCGATCCATCTGACGAGTTCAGCGCGCGCGACATGCTGCCTGAGCCGTCGCGCCCGCCCATTGTGCGCCACATTGACGACATCGAGCCGATCCGTTCCGCCTGTGGCAGCAGCAGTCGCATCATCACCCGCCACGATGGCGCCGTGATGGGCCTGCACGTGGTGCGCATCAAAGCCGCCGAATGTCACTACCACATCCGGACTACCGAGATCTACCACATTCTCGAGGGCGAAGGAACATTAACCGTCGATCGCGAATCCTACGAACTGAGTCCGGGCGTCACGATCTACGTGCCCCCCGGCCTCGAGCATGGTGGCGATGGCGACTTCAGATCCATCGTCATCTGCGCTCCGCCCTTTGACCCGGAAGATCAGATAGTGGTATAGTGACCGCGACGGGGGAGAGGCTGTAAGCTCTTCCGATCAGCGGGCGTTGATACAGGAGGGAATCGGATGACACTTCGCACTCCGCTGCTCGTCCTTCTGGCTTGTCTGATGGCTACAGCCGCCTGGGCGCAGGCCTACACTGCGCCTCCCGGCGACGGACCGAAGCCGGCCATGATCGTTGGGGGCTCTGCTCTCACCCCCGCAGCCTGGGTAGAGGGCCTGCAGGGCAACGCAGTTGAGCTTGATGGCGTGCCGATGATGTGGATAGGCGCTGCCGCCAAAGCCGCCGGAGGCAGCGGCACGATCGAGGCTACGCCGGAGGGAAAGATACTCCGCATCCGCGCCGGCATCCGCACTATGGAGTTCCAGATACTCTCGCCCGGCGAGTTCTGGCGCCACCCCTGGGTGCGCCACCTCATCGCGCAGGCGAACATATACCAGCTTCAGCCGATGCCCTATTGGCCCTACGAGGAAGCCAACATACCATCGCGCCCGCCCCACAAAGTGGAGTGGAAGCGCCCCTACCTCGACTGGAAGCCCGATGAGGCATGGCTGCTGCTGAACCTCGAACCGCCCCCACCTCCGGTTGAGGAGGTCGCGGCGGCGGCAGACGAGCCGGCACGGGTGACTGTTGAGGCAGCGCCTGCTGCTCCGGCCGCTCCGCCGGCCCCACCGCCAGGTATGGGCATGGAGGAGCCGCCGATGGACGAAGCGCCTCCCGCCTGAGGACCAACGCGCGATACGATCACTCTACGGCCGCCGCGGCTTGGACTGCGGCGGCCGCTTTCGCGCCTGCTGGAGGATGCGATGGCCTCCCCGGCGAAACTGCGCGCGGAGGTGGCATCCTATGTTCGAAGACGGGACATTCAAGCTCTGGGTGGGCGGCTGCTCGCACCTGTCAACCGACCTGCCTTTCGGGCGCAGGAGCCTCGCCGACGCGATCACTGACTCCGAGCGTGGGGGAGATGAAGGCGGCCCACCCTTCGACTGGGACATCATGCTGCACCTCGGCGACCTGAAAGGCGATCAGGGGACGCCCACGGATGAGGACGGGGAACTTTTCCTCTCACAGATCGCTGCGACGACCGAGCATGACCGCCGGCACTTCTACAACCTCCTGGGCAATCATGACGCCAGCGGCCCTGATGAGCCGGCTCAGTGGTGGTTTCGCACCTGGATAGACCCGACAGGGGAGAATACGCAGGTCTCCGGCGTGGACAACTCCCTGCGCCCGTTTCCCGTCACCGGCACCTGGGAGCGCTACAGCTTCGAGGTAGGCAACCTCCTCTTCCTCATGATGGGCGACCGCAATGACGGCGGCCCGCCTGCAGGCCGCGCCGCGCGAGGCGGCTATCCCGCCGGCCGCGTTATGAGCGAGACCTTCAACTGGTGGCGTAGCGCAGTAGAGGACAACGATGACCGCCTGATCGTTAGCTGCCATCACCACATGCTTGAGGACACAACTGTGGCAAGCGGCCTCGGCGAGGGCGTGCAGGGCGGCTATCACGGCTGCTTCGAGGACGGCGCGCCTGCCGGCACCTCATTCATCTACTTCCTTGATGATGAGCCACACGCGCGAACCTTCGAGAACTACCTGCAAGCGCACCCGGGCGCGACAGACCTCTGGTTGGGAGGTCACACTCACGCTCTCCCGAACGATACCTACGGCGGCCGCTCTCACATTGAGGAGAAGTGGGATGTGTGGTTCGCCAACTGCGCCGCAATCACCGAGCGCCATGCGGGCAGGGCGCCTCTGACCCGCCTCTTTACCTTCACCCCGGGCAGCGATGAGGTGAGGGTGCAATGCTATCTGCACACCTCGGCCTTCGCCCCGGAGGGCTGGTGGGAGCCTGGGGAGAGGTGGATCACCCTGAACCGACCCTTCGAGCTCTGACGGTCACAGCAATGCCGTCGTACATAACAGCGCCCGCCGATATCGGCGGGCGTTACCGTCGTGGAGCAGGTACGCCTAAGTCACCTGCCGGGTGCGCCGCCTCCAACCGGCGAGGGCCGCGAGGCCAAGCGGCAAAAGCACAAACGTCGTCGGCTCGGGCGTGTAGCCTCGCTGGTCCATGCGGTCCGGCGAGGCATCATCCGAGGCAGTAGTTCCATTATCGAGATACATGCCCCAGGTAAACGCGTCCGGGTTACCGAAGAGGCTGGGGTTCAAGGTCACCTCGATCACGCTGTAGTCACTGCCCATATTGCCCCACGCGATCAATACGTCGCTTGCCTGCAACCCGGCGACCGTCTGCCACCCCGTCGAGCCTCCGACCCATTGATCCCAATAGACCGGATGCCCGGAAGAGATCGGATCGTAAACCTCGTTGGCGACGCCGTCATAGTCCCACCAGACGCGGTAATCGGCGCCGAGCATCTCGTGCCACTCGCCGCCGGTGTCGAGATCGTCGTCCGCATTGATGAGGATCTCGACGAAGTCAGCGCTGTAGGTGTGTGTGGTCGGCGCGGCCGTCTGACCCATGAATGCCGCGCGGCCATTGTCGGCATCCCATGAGTAGTAAGTCCAGTCGAGATCGTAACCCGGCAGGGGCGTGGGCGGTGTCCCGGGGACGACGACGTCACCCAGAGGGTCATCATGTGAACTGTCAGGGTTCAGCCAGTCAGAATCGTCGCCATCAACGGTGATGACGTCCGCACTCACGCTCAGCACCTGCAGCGAAAGTACCGCGACAACCAAAAGCAGTAGGCGGACAGAACCCATCCTGCGACATACCCCGATTTTGCTGCGCCTTCTTCAGTGTCGTGCAATTATACTCCCGTAGCCGGTGGCGAGTCAATCCAAAAACGCGAAGTAGATGATGAATTGATCCGTAACAATGCGACAGCCCGCCAATGCTGGCGGGCTGTCGTTAGAAAGCAAACCCCGGCGACGACCTACTCTCCCACACAGTGACCCATGCAGTACCATCGGCGCAGGAGGGCTTAACTGCCGTGTTCGGA
>JAAYJW010000422.1 GCA_012522765.1 candidate division WS1 bacterium
CCTCATTTCCCCCCTTCCCTGCTCGACCAACCTCGACCCAACGGCCAAATCCTGGGGTAAACGACTTTCTACCCTCCCCCGCAGCCCAACTCCCACTTGCTCTCTCAGCTATCGCAAGAGGCTCAGCCACCTTCATCGGTCTGCAATGCAATGCCGCCGCTGCGAGGTGCTGTATCAGATTGCGCAAACGATAGTGATGCAGGAATCGATTGAAGATGAAGGAAATGTCGCGCGAGTTCACTACCCTTGCAGCATGCAGGAGGTCGCTCGATGGCGGGCTTCAATCTCAACATAGGTGGCGCTAATATCGGCTCCGGAGCGGGCGCGGCAGCCTCTAAGGGCTGTGGCGGCGGCTGTGGCGCGATCTTCGGCGTGATCTTCGGCCTGATCCTCATCCCGGTGGGCTTCTACCTGGCCTACTACGGTGAGGCGCGGCTCGTGGACCATGGCCGAGTCTTCGAGCGCATCGAGATGTCGCAGCCCGATGCCGCCGCGGCACTGACGGGCGAACTGGTTAAGATCCAGGGCCAGCCACAGGGCAGCTTCCTCAGCATCGAGGAATGGGATGGGCAAGTGCTCTACTGGCGCGAGTCGGTCGAAGAGTACGAGCGCGAGGAAGACTCCGAGGGTGATGTGAGCTACGACTGGAACAGCGTAAGCTCTGACAACAAGTGGGTGGATGGCTTCACCGTGGGGCCGATTCAGGTGCGTCCTTCCGGGGCCAACCCGGTCGGTGAGGTAACGGTTTATTCTGCCTACAAGCGCGGCTACGAGACCAGTTACCACGTGAACAATCAGCCGAACGACCCCGAAGTAGGCGACCGGCGGCGAGAGATCGAGGTGCTGGACGCCACGAAGCCGGTGATCATCCTCGGCGAGATGGGCAGCGGCGCCATCCAGGGCGGCTCAAGCTTCGTCGTGAGCACGCTGAACGAGGACGAGACGCTCACCACGCTCAAGACGGAGTATAAGATGGCCTACTGGGGGATGAAGGCGGGCGCGGTGTTCCTGATCTTCTTCGGGATCATGGCCGTCTTCGGTCCACTCACGACGCTGGTTGGCTATGTGCCGCTGGTAGGCGATCACCTGTCGTGCGCCTTTGCGGCCATCGCATTTGTCTTCGCGGCAGTCTCAGTGGGGATCATCACGATCTTCATCAAGGCCTTCTGGTTCCTCATCGTGATAGCGGTCCTCGGTGTCGCTTACCTGATCTACCGAGGCGCCACGTCTCCACGCACACGCCCCGGTGGGGATGGCAGTACCGGCGGTGGCCTGCCAGGTCCGGTGATGCCTCCGGACACCAATGCGGCGGCACCGCAGCAGCCGCAGCCGAGCGTGAGCGACACAACGCTCCCCGGAGCCGTCGGCGGCGTTCCCCGTCCCATGGAGCCGCCGCAGAGCGTTGAGCCGGCACCGGACGTGCATCCAACGCCTCCACCGCAGTCGCCGGTGGAGCAGGCGGCAACCGAGGACGCTTCCGCCAGGTTCTGCGCCAACTGCGGCACGGCGCTTGATCCCGGCAGCAAGTTCTGCCAGTCCTGCGGTCACAGGGTCGAGTGATTAACGCGCAAGGCCCGCTATGAGGCCACTGAGGAGGATCCGCCATGCAGTACACTATTCGTGGGACGGTCATGCAGAGCGTCGAGGTGACGCTTGAGCAGGGAGAGGCGGTTTACACCGAGTCGGGCGGGATGGCGTGGATGACCAGCAACATCAACATGGACACGAACATGAAAGGCGGCATGATGGGCGCGCTCAAGCGGGCGGTATCGGGCGAGTCGCTCTTCATGACCGACTACACCTGCACCGCCGGGACCGGCTTCGTCACCTTCACGCCGGAGGTCCCGGGCAAGATCATCGTGCAGGAGCTCGCGGCAGGGCAGAGCGTGATCTGCCAGCGCGATGCCTTCATGGTCGCACAGGCAGGCGTCCAGCTTGAGATGCACATGCACAAGCGCCTCGGCGCCATGCTCTTCGGCGGCGAGGGGCTGTTCATGCAGAAGGTCACCGGGCCGGGCATCGCGTTCTTTGAGATAGACGGTGAGGTGGTGGAGTACAATCTTCAGGCCGGTCAGGGGCTGAAGGTTGATCCCGGACACGTCGCGATGATGGATCCCACCGTCACGTTCGACATCGCGCAGGTGCCGGGGCTCAAGAACATCTTCCTCTCCGGGGAGGGCCTGTTTCTCGCCACCGTCACCGGGCCGGGCCGCATCTGGCTGCAGACGATGCCGGTGCCGAGTCTGGCGATGCGCCTGATTCCGTTCCTGCCGAAACCAAGCAGTTAGAGCGATAGCGCGCGACGGAAGTAGATCGAGGAGGATACTAATGCAGCACACAATCCGCGGCACGGTCATGCAGAGTGTCGAGGTGACGCTCGACCAGGGCGAGGCCGTCTACACAGAGGCCGGCGGCATGGCCTGGATGACAGCGAATATCGGCATGGACACGAACATGAAGGGCGGGCTGATGGGCGCCCTCAAGCGCGTGGCCTCCGGCGAGTCGATGTTCATGACCACCTATCGCTGCGAGTCCGGCGCGGGCTTCGTGACCTTCACGCTCGAGTCGCCGGGGCAGATCGTACCGATGGAGCTTGCGGCGGGGCAGAGCATGATCTGCCAGCGCGATGCTTTCATGGTCGCGCAGGAGGGTGTGACGCTGGAGATGCACCTGCACAAGCGCCTCGGCGCCGCGCTGTTTGGTGGCGCAGGGCTTGTGCTGCAGAAAGTGACCGGTCCGGGATTGGCGCTCTTCGAACTGGTGGGGGAGATCGTGGAGTACAACCTCCAGCCGGGGCAGATGCTGAAGGTTGATCCCGGTCATGTGGGGATGATGGACCCCAGCGTGAGCTTCGAGATCACGACCGTCCCGGGCATCAAGAACAAGTTCTTCGGCGGCGAAGGTATGTTCCTCGCGACATTGACCGGCCCCGGGCGCGTCTGGCTGCAGACAATGCCGCTGGCGAATCTCGCGCGCAAGCTGATCCCGTATCTGCCCACCGGCAAGTAGCAATACGGCGCGATATACGGGTCATAGGAACAGATCGCACCTCCGCTGGTTGGCGGAGGTGCGGTTTGATTCCACTGGAGGATCTGGCGGACCTTAGTCTACCGGGCGGAAGATCGCCATCTCTTCCTGCTGCTGCTTGAAGAGATAGGTTGCGTCCTCGGGCACCGGCAGCCCCATGCGCTCGCTCAGCTCGGAGACCTTGTAGCGCGCGTGGTGGTTCAGCGCCGATGTGTCCGCCGCGAGCTGCCACTGCTCGCGCGCCTTCGCGAACTGCCCCGCCTGCTCATATATGTGAGCCTTCAGGTGCAGGCCTATGGTGCTCTGCGGGTTGTTGGTGAGGTACTGATCCACAGCCGCGATGGCCTCATCGAAACGGCGTTCCTCCATCAGCCGCCAGGCGGGCAGGTAGCGCTCGCGTATGGTGATGGTCGCGCCCTTGGCGGTCTCATCGCTTGGTCGGCGCTTGAGGCAGTAGTCATACCATTGCAGCGCCATCGGGATGTCCGGCAGGCGCTCGTAGCCGTGTGCGATCAACCGCTCGACATACTCGGGGTGCTCGAAGCGGATGGCCGCACCGAGCCAGCGCGCCGCCTCATCGTAATCGCGGATCTTGTCGAAGTAGGTCCATCCCAACTCGAAGTAGAGGTCGTAGCGGTCCGGGTTCCAGGAGATCCCCTCTTTGAGCACATCAACGCCCAGTTGAAGCATCCTCGCCTTCTCGGCGGGATCATCTGTCTCCACGTAGAGGTTGTAAGCGCAGTGCCACGCGGTGATGCGCCACGGCTCGAGCCAGTGCGGGTCAAGCAGCGTGGTCATGCGCATAAGGTAAAGGGCGTCCCATTGGGTGCCCTCCCCCGAGTGCCACATGGAGTGCGTCCGCATCCACAGCATGGACGCAGCCACCTCGCGGAAGCCGCCGAGCATGGCGCCGACGATAACGCCGGTCATCGCCGGGGCGTCATACTGCAGGATCTTCGTAACCTGGGTGGGCCGCGCGTAGCCCCGGATCAGCCGCTCGCGCGCGAGCGCATCAGAAAGCGGCTGCACGCCCAGAAAGAGGCCTATGAGCAGTACCCAGGCGACTATGGTCTTGGTTAGCTGGCTCATGATATCACTCGTGATGACGCGCGCGTGCGCGCCGTGCTGTTCGGCCGGCGGTGCCGGCCGTCTTCGTGTCAGACCTCGCGCTGATTGAAGAACAGGTAGCCCAGCGCGAGCACAATGCCGATGTAGACAACGGCCACCCCCATGGTCTGTGCCATGTAAGGCCAGACCACCGGGATGTCCGTAAGGATCGATTCTCGCACATCAAACACGTCAAAGTGCGGCAGGATCCGGTAGATCGCTCCGAGGAGGACACGCGCTACCGGCGACGCACCTGCGTCCGGGTCGGCAAGATGGCCGAAGAAGTCGCTCATCTGGCCCACGAAGTATACGAAGAAGGTGAAGATCGCCGCGAGGATCCAGGAGAAGACGACCGAGGCCACAACGGCGATGCCCATGACGACGGCAAGCTCGAAGAAGCTGAGCAGGATCGCCTTCGCCACGTTGGCATACATGAACTCCATCGAATACTGCGGAGCCCCCTCGGCACTTGGCACTGCGAACTGCGGGGCCTTGATCGCGAACACGATGTAGAAGGTGATCCCCATCAGCGCCACGTTGCTGATAACCGTCGCCAGGCCGCCGAGGAACTTACCCAGCAGAAACTGCATGCGCGTGACCGGCTTCGACAGCAGCGTGTAGATCGTGCGCTTCTCGATCTCGTCGGGGATCAGGCGGGTGCCCAGGAAGACCGCGATGAGCATCCCGAAGAAGCGGATCGAGCCGAGGCCCACGTCTATGAGCATCTTCAGCTCAGCGCCCGGCTGCAGGTACGTGAAGACCCACGACGACCCGATGATCAGGATCGCGAAGATCAGAATGCCGTTGAGAAAGCGTCGGCGCCAGCCCTCATGGAAGGTGGCCTTGGCCACTCTAAAGATCGGTCTCATCATTCGACTCCTCTCCAACAGCTTCGATGAAGACTTCCTCGAGGGTGCGGCGGTCGGGCCCGACGGTGAGCAGATGGGCTCCGCGGTCCTCGATCATCGCCGCCGCGTCAAATGCGCTCTGGCGATCGGCGAACAGGGCCCTCACAGCGTCATCGAGCCACATCAGGTCCGTCGAGCGCTCCTTGAGGGCTGCAAGGGTCTCGTCATCGAGGTCCATCGCTTCCACGCGGTAGTTGGCCGTATCGCGGGCAAGCAGCTTCTCAACTGAACCCTGGATGATAAGCTGTCCGCGGGCGAGAATCGCGATGTCATCGCACAGCGGCTCCATCTCCTTGAGCAGGTGCGAACAGAGGAAGACGGTCTTGCCGCGCTTGCGCAGTTCGAGGACGACCTCGCGGATGTCCTTGGCGCCGATCGGGTCGAGGCCTGAGGTCGGTTCATCAAAGAACAACAGGTCGGGGTCATTGATAAGCGCCTGTGCAACACCCACTCGCTGGCGCATGCCTCGGGAGTAGTTCGCAACGCGATAGTCGCGGCGCTCCCACATGTCCACCAGCTCAAGCAGCTCGCGGATACGCTTCTCGAGTACTTCGCCGCCGAGGCCGAACATGCTGCCGTACATGCGCAGAAGCTCCGGAGCATTCAGGTGCTCGTAGAAGTACGGTCCCTCGGGCAAATACCCTACCCGTGCTTTGGCGATAGCGCTGCCCATCGGCTGGCCGAGTACCTCTCCGCTGCCCGAAGTGGGGAAGATGAGGCCGAGCAGGAGCTTGAGCGTGGTGGTCTTGCCCGATCCGTTCGGACCGACGAGGCCGAAGATCTTTCCCTGCTCGACTTCGAGGCTGAGGTTGTCAATGCCGACATGCTGCCGGCCCCAGCCGACGTCGTAGATCTTGGTCAGGTTCTCAGTACGTATGGCGAGAGCTATGTTCGCCACCTCCCGAACGCGCCGAGCGCGCCGTGGGTGAACGCCCGTGGCATCACGCCGCCGGGCGGGTGTCGATCGACTTCATATGCTGAAACAATCCCCGAGGGTCTGGTTGTTCCCGGAACCGACGGATTTTGTTAATTCACTCCGCCGGTCGGTGGCCGCTGGGGGGGAGGTGTCGGGGGGCGAAGCAGTGAAATGGACAGTGTTGAGCATCGGGGACTCGACACAATGTCAACCGGGGGATCGGCCCGTTGAACCAATCGGGCCGCGCGCTCGACTTGCCCACGCACAGGGGGGCCAGGGGGGCAGCGCGGCAAGCGTTCACGCTGATTGAGATCGTCGTCGTTCTGACGATCGTTCTGATACTCTCAGCCATGCTCTTCCCGGTCATCGAGACCGCTTTGAGCAGGGCGGAGAGTACTTCGTGTCTGAGCAACATGCGTAACCTGGGGCTGGCGGTGCGGTTGTATTGCGACGACTATGACGAAGTACTCATACCCGCGATGTTGCCTCACCCTGCCTGCTACGGGATCTGCTGGGACGTGACGCTTCAGGCTTACGTGCGCAACAGGGGTCTGCTGCTGTGCCCGACGGATGAATACCCCCGCACGGTGCTGGGCACACTGTCGGAGCCTCACAGCTACGGCATCAACCTGGAACTCACGGAGGTCGGCGGCTACATGGCGTCCTCCCTTGCCATGTTCAGTATTGAGGAACCGGCGGCGACGATCCTGTTCTGCGAACTCGAGGGGCAGCGCTTCGCCACACATGGCGTCCGCTACAGCACCGGCGGCCTTGAACGGGTGGCCGGGCGCAGACACGGGAACGGCTCCAACTACACCTTCGTGGACGGGCATGCGAAGTGGCTTCAGCCGGAGGCAACAGAGCGGCCCGAGCTTCTGTGGGATCCGTGATACATCATGAATATGACGAGGAGAGATCAGATGCGTCCGGTAATCACCGTTGTGCTTCTGACAGCCGCGCTGGCATCCGCCGCCGCGGCGCCTGAAGGGATCGGACCGTTCACGCCGGATGAGCACACGCTGCTACTGGCGCGCTACGATGCGGGTGTTGACGCTGAGGTGGCCATCGCCGACCCGCGCGCTCAGGGACAGTCGCTCATACGCGAGGGTCTCTTCACCGGGGCGATGCATGCCACCAAGGGCTGGCTTACACCCGAGGCGACCGTGGCGGATATCGAGGCCTTCCCGTTCTTCAAGCCCGTCACCTACGCGCGCGGTAATCTGAACGCACGCTCGGGCTGTCTGGAGATGTTTGTAAACTTCGAGCACCTCGTCAACCCCGAGTACTTCCGCCGGGTGATGACGTGGGAGTCAGGCATATACTACGGAACCGGCTACGTGATCCTCGCGCTGAGACCGGGAGAGGACCGGACGCTGCAACTGCTCGTCAAGAGCCCCGACGGCGGCGAGACCACCCTCAGCGCGCCCTACCCGAACGACTGGAATGATCAGTGGCATCACATCGGCTTTCAATGGGATGCCGAAACGTACGGGCTGATCATTGACGGTGAAGTGGCTTCCCTCAAGCCCGCCGTCGCAGAAGGGATGCCGGCGCCTGACACGCGCATCTCCATCGGCGCGCACATGCGTGGCGTGAATGTCGCCAATGCGCTGATAGACGAACTGCGCATCTCAGACGTGCCCCGTTACTAATGATATCAGCGAAGCTGGAGGCTCTTATGCGATCGCTTATAGTCGCGCTTGTCGCAATACTCACTGCGGCCGGAACGTGCTTTTCTCAACCGCAGATCGTAACCGGAACAGGGACGATCTCGCTTGAGGTCACCGAGGGCGTTGAATCCGCGCCCGTAGCCGTCGAGTGGTCCCTTGCAGGGCACACCTGGCGCGGAACCGGCGCGAACGGTCTGTCGCTCGTGGTCAATCTTAATACCCGCGGCGAGCGCGGCATTCAGCAGATCACGGTGACGAATGCGGGACAACAGCGGCGGCTGCTGGAGATTGCGCTGCTCGCGACACCGGAGCTTGATCCTGCAACCGCGCAGTACTGGGACGGCGGCTGGAGCGCTGTGCGACCGATCCCGGGCCCTCAGGAGACCGATGAGCCACGCGAGCGCGGCGCATGGCCGCTGTCGGCGGTTGGGGACGCCTCCGGCGCCACGTGGATGGGCATCACCCCCGATACGCTCATCAGCTTCGCCGAGCCGACCTTCACCTATGTGCCCGACGGACGCTCGGAGTATCGCTTCCACGTGCGAACGGTGGTTGATCCGGGGCAGGAGGAGCGTTTCTCGCTGGCAGTCGGCACGGTCGCCGATACGCAGTGGGGCCTGCTGCGCTCCGTCTGGCAGGCCTATCACGAGGCCTTCCCGGAGTATGCCACGGTGACCGCGGGCGCGCCTGATGCGATCTGGGGTACCTCCTCGCAGTATCATGCATGGTGGCCGAACATAGACCGGGAGGAGCTTCGGCGGCTCGACTGCACGTGGGAGTGGTGTTACGCACCCTTCAAGCGCTCCGGCGACTTCTGGGGCCGCGAAGACGAGTGGGTATACGAGTCGCTGGGCAAGCCCTTCAGTGAGCGTAAGCGTGCGATCCTCGGCGGGAGCTACGACATGGGGGAGATCAGCGCCGAGCAGTTCCGCCAGGAGCGCGAGGCGTTCTTCGATGAGTATGGCTATGACACCGGAGCGCTCTTCTACACACCCGCGGGGATCTGGAACGAGGAGCAGCTTGCACTGGAGAAGTTCGCTGACTCGATGGTCGTGAACGAGCAGACGAAGACGGAACTGAGCCTCTGGGTGACGGGATACGATGATGAAGTGCTGGTGCAGCCGACCGGCACCTCCTACGGCGAGCGTCTGGAGGAAGACTACCGGCTGTTGGCGGAGAACCTGGACATCGTTGGCTACGCCTTTGATGTGTGCGTGGCCGGACAGCGTAACTACTCGGATGCCGTGCAGCAGCCGCTCGCGGGTCGCTCGTGGGATGAGCGTGGCGTCTTCTTCGACCTCGGCATCTCAATGGTCGAACAGATGCAGTTCATCCGCGGACTGGATTGGGCCGATGCGCCCTTCGATCGTGGCCTGATCGTCGGCTCCGGCACGAGCTTCACCGCGTGGCACGTTGATGGCGCGCTGCTGGAGTTGACGCTCACCGGCCAGCGCCGGGACTCGTGGGAAGCCATGTGCATGGCGATGGGCGGCAAGCCGCGCGTGATCTGGAAGGGCTACGAACTGCGCGACGTGCTGCAGGACCCCGACGGAATGCCGCGGGCGGACTTCCTCAACGTCTGGGCGAAGATGGCCGACTACGTCACGCTCAAGAGCTTTCAGTGGGGCATGCTCCCCGGTTACAACTACCTGCCCGGCATGGACAAGCTGCAGCGCGACTTCCCCCTGCTGCGCGAGTGCATCCGGGCGGGCTGGCAGCCGGTCTGCCCGGTCGAGTACTCCGGCGATGACAAGCTTTGGATGGCCCGCTACGGCAGTGGAGCGGATACGCGGATAGCCATCGGCAACCCGGCCGACGAGGCGGTGAGGGCCGACCTGGCGGTGCTCAACGAGGCCCTCGGGGAGCGCGAGTGCGTCTTCGTCAACGTGAAGTCGCCGCTGGAGCCGCTGGCGCAGTCCATCGAGGGCGGCGTCACGCGGCTGTCTGTTGAGTGCCCGCAGCGGCGCCAGACGGTGCTGCGTTCGGTGCTCGCCATCCGCTGCAATGAGCCGCTGCAGTGTGCGGCATCAGTTCAGGAAGACCTCGATCGCTTGACCGCTCGCATTGCAGTGACGGTCGCGAACGGGGCAGCGGCGATCATCGAGGTCCCGGAGCGGCGTGGCTTCGATGTTGCTGGCGTTGCTCTTAACGGCGCGGATTGCGCGGAGAGGATCACCCTCCGGTCGGGTGAGAACGTGCTGGAGATCACCTACGTCTCGCAGCACTTCGGCTTCGACAGCGCGGCGCTTGATGGCTTCCGCTTCCTGACCGATGAGGGCGAGATGGCGTTCACGATCGTCGCCCCTGACCCCGAGGAGCGCGTACAGCGGCGCATCATCGGGCACTTCGATCGCTACTTCCGCTACTACGCGCAGTATGAGCTTGATCGCGAGGAGATCGCTGAAGTGGTGGTCGCCCAGCAGCCGGTTGCTGGGCCGCAGATTGTGCTGAGCATCGGCGCGGGCGCACAGGGCAACGGCTGGACACTCGATGGCGAGACGCTGGTGCTCAACGCCCCGGACGAGCAGGAGGCAATGCGCCGCACAGACGAGTTGCTTGCGGCGCTGGATGCACGCTTCGAGCACATCGTGCCCTTCCGGCCGATGTACGGCATGGCGGGGCATCATCTGACCGCACGTGAACTGCATGGCCTGACAATGACGGAAGCGCTGGCACAGGAGGGGCAGACGTGGTGAGCGGCGGGGATGGCAGCGGCCACGGCCGCCCCTCCCCCCGCTCCGCCTCGCGGAGCACCCCCCTCCCCCTGGAGACTGCAGACGACGCAGTCTCTGGCGGTAGAGGGGGGACGGCAGCAAACGCCAGTGAGCGGAATGGCGAAATGCGGAGGCGACTGAATGACATCGCGAGAGCGCATTCTTTGCGCGATTGAGCTTGGGACGCCGGACCGGGTGCCGGTGACGCCGTGGGGCTTCGGGCGCATTCCCGAAGACAGCGAGCTTGGGCGGCGTCTGCTGTACGAGTGCGACCCGTTCATCAGCGCCGGAGTCGCCGGTGGCGACTGGTTCCTGGGGACGGCGGTGAAGACGCGCACCGAAGAGCGCGATGGCAAAAGTTACAACGTCATCGAGGCGCCGGGGCGCGATCTGTACAGCCGCTGGCAGCGAACGGAGATCACCTCCGCGCAGATGGAGTTCTACTGCAAGACCGCGGATGACGTTGAGGCGCTGCTGGCGCTGCCGTACGAGCCGCCGAGGATTGACACCAGCGGCTTCCTCGCGCGAAAGGACGAGGTCGGCGAGGAGGGGCTGGTCGGCGCGGGCCTGACGAACCCCGGTGGCATCCCGGCGCGCTACCTCTCGCCCGAGGACTACTCGCTGCTTTGGATGGACAACCGCGAGGTCTTCGTGGAGCTGTGCGAGGTCGCGGCTGAGCGCTGCTACCACTGGGTGGAGGAGTGCTGCCGACAGGGCGTGGACTGCTTCCGCATCATCGGCGGCGAGTTCGCCTCGACGCAGCTTGGGCCTGAGGGCTTCCGCGAGACGATGCTGCGCTTCGACAGGCCGATGGTGGAGATCATGCACGAGCATGGCGCGCTGGCGCACTATCACAACCACGGGCCGATGGGGCGCTTTCTGGAGATGATCGCGGAGATCGGCGTGGACTCGCTCGATCCGCTGGAGGGGCCGCCGTGGGGCGATACTACGCTGGCCGAGTGCAAGCAGCGGATCGGCGACCGGGTGTGCCTGCTGGGGAACCTCGACGACATGGAGGTCATTGAGAAGGTGGATGGGGAGACCATCGAGCAACTTGCGGCGGAGTGCATTGAGGCCGCGGGGCCGGGAGGCTATCTGCTGGGGGGAACTACCTCCGGCACCAACACCGAACGCGCGGCGGAGAACTTCCTGCGCATGGTGGATGTGAGCAAGCGGATGGCGTGACGGCGGCAAGCGAAGGGGCAAAGGGAAACCGGTATGAGGCGCTGGATGACAGTCGTGCTGGTGGCGCTGGCTGCGTCGGGCTCATGGGCGGAGCAGCAGCTTGCGTCGGTCACGGCGGGCGAGGCCGCCTCCGGAGAGTGGACGGTGCTGGCGCCCTTCGTCACCGCGGAGCAGCAGTGGCAGGCGAGTGTGCGGATTGAGGGCCCCGGCAGGCTGACCATCTGCTATCCGGCGCGGCAGCGGACGGCCCTGACGACTGTGAGAGGCCCGACTGAGGGCACGGTGCCCCTGAGGCTGCGCATGCGTGCGAATCCGGGTATCGAGGGACCACCGTGGCGGCTGGCGGTGCAGTGGACGTTCGAGGCGGGGGAGGGGCCGGCGACATGCTGGATTGAGCCGAGGGAAGGAAGCGCGCTCTCCGAGGACAGAGCGCTTGAAATCACCCCGCTGTATCAGCACCGGGTCCCGCGGGTGACGGTCCCTCCCGTGATTGATGGCGACCTCTCCGACGCCTGCTGGAACGACGAGGCATACATCGACGACCCCTACTGGCGCATGTTCAACATCCCGCGCGATGCGCAGATGGCGACGCACGTGTGGTGCGCCTACGATGATGAGAATCTCTACGTGGCGTTCCGCTGTGAGACGCCCGATGTGAGCCGGCTCCGCGCGCGGGTCAGGCGGCACGACGGGCCGGCGTGGCAGGATGATTGCGCGGAGATATTCTTCGATCCTCGTCACGATCATTACGACTACTACGAACTGAACGTCACTCCGCGCGAGGTGGCATTCGACTGCAAGTGGGTCTATCAGGGGCCACGTGTGCGCGGGCAGTGGCTCATTGACTGGGATTACATTGGCGAATGGCGCGTGTCGCTTGAGCCCGACGCGTGGGTGGTGGAGATCCGCCTCGCGCTGGAGAGCTACGAGGAGCGCGATCTGCACGGCAACCCGACGGGCTTCATGCCGCTGCCGACCGGCGACGTCGCGGGCATTCTCTTCTCACGCAACGATCGCGTGACGGGCGAGGGCATGTCTCACGCCGACAACTATCCGAGCTTCCACGAGGTGCAGCAGTACGGGCACCTGGTGGGCTTCAGGCCGAATCGCCCGGAGGCGTATCGTAAGACGGCGCTGCGGGAGGTCGAGCGACTGGAGCGGCGCTGGGGCGATCTGCAGGTGGATGCGGGCAGGCCGGAGCCGGTCGCGGCGGATGAGGCAACCGCCGGCATGGTGGGCCTTGCCGAGGCGATCGGCGCACTGCGCAGGCGTGCCGCGGCGCCCGCGCCAGAGTTCGACGAGTGGGTGGCGGTGGGCGTTGAGATCCGGCGTCTGGATGCATGGCTCGATGGCACGCGCGCCCTGCTGTCGCCGGACGCGGGTGCGATGCGCTGGCGTGAGGCGCCGTGGACGCTGGCGGTTGCGGATGTGGTGGAGCCGGGGGCGATGCCTGAGCAGAGCGCGACGCTGCAGGTGCCCGATCGGGCGGAGCTTGCTGCCGCGGGGGGAGAGGTCGTGTCCGTTCAGGTTGTGGTGATCCCCGGCGGTGGGTCCCGCGCGGTCGGCGTGGCGGAGGAGTCGCTCGTGGGGCCTGGCGGAGTGATGCAGGCGATCGAGTGGTATGGCATGGCGGAAGGCGGTCGGCTGGTCTGGCGTGAGCCGGTCCCTGGCGGGCAGATTGGACACCTCTGGTGGGAGATCGACGTGCCGCGAGACGCCGTCGCTGGAGTGTACGAGGGTCATATCGTCACCACCGACGGTGAGAACCGCGTGATGCTGCCGGTGAGGTTGACGGTGCATGACTTCGCGCTGCCGGAGGTACCGACGCTCGCCGCCTCGGTCAGCCTTGACGGGCCGCGGATCATGGAGCAGTGGTATGGGGAGCGCTCGCCTCTGGGCGTTGCAGAGTATTTGCCTTACGCGGAGGCCCTGCTGGCGCATCGCCTCACGCCAAGGGAGATGCTTGCCGATCACACGCGCTGGAGCAGCGCACCGGATTTCGCGTCCGCCGAACGGCTGCTTGAGCGGGTTGGCGAGTCGGGCATCTCGTGGGGCGCGATGATCGCGGCGCGGCCTGAGCAGCTTGCGGCGCTGGACGACCCCGCCGCCGCTCTTGGGGCGGCACTCGAGCATTGGCACGAGGCCAGCGGCATCTATCCGCTCTGGACTTACGTGCCGGAGGGAACCGAACCACCGGATATGGGCGGCCTTGAGAGCGCCTGGGCGGCGGCTGTGGCGAGTCCGGCGACCGATCCGGCGTCCATCGAGCTATTCGATCTCTGGGCAATGTCGCCACGGGCGGCGGTTGGGCTGAGCGACTGCGCGCAGGCGCAGCTTACCGCCACTGCCGGAGAACTGGGGCGATCTCGGGCATGGCGGGTAAGCGAGGCATTCAGCTCCCCGATGGACCTGCGGATGCTTGGCTGGGTGGCTGACAAGTATGGTGTGCGGCGCATCTTCTTCGATGATGGTGATGCGGCCGTGGGGCCCGGTGAGGCGGCGTCCGGCCTGCTCCACTGCCTGGATGCAAATGGCCGACGCCTGATCGAGCCGCAGCCGACGGTGGCGCTGAAGCTGCTGCGCGACGCGTTGCAGGACTACGAGCGGCTCCGCATACTGCGCGGTCTTGAGCGAACGCTGGTCCGAGCCGGCCTCGGGGACCGCTTCTGGCGGCTGCGCTTCCAGGCGCGGTCGGAGTGGTACAACAACCGCGATATGGTGATGAACGTGGCAGATTTCAACCACGATCCCCGGCATCTGGCGGATCGTCGCGAGCGGGTTGCGAGGCAGATAGTGCGGATGCGCAAGTGGTTGTCTTTGTATGAGATTGATGAGCCGATGCCTGGTGATGTCATCGGGTGAAGGACCCGTCCTGCGGGCGGCGAATAGACGCACTGGAGGGCGCGGGGGAAGTGACGCGAGCGGAGCATGAACTTGAGACCGGACGGGTGGGTGCAGATGAGCGATGTAGTGTGTATCGGGATAGTAGTGGCGGACGTGTGGGGACGTCCGATTGATGACCAGCCGGAGCATGGGCGGCTGATGCTGGTCGATCAGATAGGTATCGGAATCGGTGGTTGTGCCGCGAACACCGGCCTGGGGCTGGTGAAGATGGGCGTGGATACGGCTATCGTTGGCAAGGTCGGCGAGGACGGCCTCGGCCGCTTCGTCCGCGAGGCAATGGCCGAGCAGGGTGTTGACACGAGCGGAATTGCCGTGACGACCGAGAAGAACACGTCGGCGACGATGATCATGATCGACAGCGCCGGCGAGCGAACCTTCATGCACTCCATCGGGGCAAACGCGACGATGCGCCCCGAGGACATTGACATGCAGCAGGTGGCGGAGGCACAGATACTGCACTTCGCCGGCGCGCTGGTAATGCCGGGCTTCGATGGTGAGCCCGCCGCGAGCGTACTGAGGGCCGCGCAGCAAGCGGGCACCACCACCTCGCTCGACGTGGTGTGGGATGATACCGGCCGGTGGATGGAACTGCTGGAGCCGGTGCTGCCCTACACGGACATCTTCCTGCCGAGTTTCGCCGAGGCGGTAGAGATAACCGGGCGGGACACTCCCGAGGGCGCGGCGGAGGTGCTGATGGAGCACGGTGTCGGCACTGTGGCGCTGAAGATGGGCGAGGAGGGCTGCTACGTCCGCAGCGGTGAGCTCGAGGTGCGGGTGCCCGCGTATCAGGTGGAAGCGGTAGACGGCACCGGTTCAGGGGACGCTTTCGTGGCGGGCTTCCTGCTCGGGACGCTCGCGGGATGGGAGCTTGATGACAGGGCGCGCGCTGCCAACGCGGCCGGCGCCCTCTGCGTGACGGCGGCCGGAACTACCGCGGGTCTGCGCGATTTTCAGGGCACGGTTGACTTCCTCGTGGAGCGTGAGGGCGAACGCTGGAGGGAGCTGGCCGAAGAGGCCGGGCTCTGATCGCCGCAGGGGTAAGAAAGCTCAATCAATCGGGAGTGTCTGTAACGATGACGAAATTGTGGGTATGCGCGGTAGGAACTGCCCTTCTGCTGGCAATGTCGAGCACCGCCGCCTTCGCAGCGGCGGATGAGTTGCTTTTCGACGCCCAGCCGGTGACGCTCGACGGCAGGACCATGGTGCCGCTGCGGCCGATCTTCGAGTGGGTCGGCGCGAAAGTGACTTACGATGGCGGGCACATTCAGGCCTACCGTTCGGAGACGGCGATGACGCCGCTTGTGGAGCTTTGGATCGGCAGCACTCAGGCTCGCATTGCCGAGACCAACAGGACCCTGGACGTGGCGCCGCAGCTTATTCAGGGACGCGCATTCGTCCCGCTGCGCTTTGTGGCCGAGAGCTTTGGTGTCTGGGTGGATGCCGAAGGGCGGCAGATGCGCCTGAGCCTGCCGCAAGAGGAACGGGTGGCGGTGATGGCAGTTCCGCCGCATCCGCAGGCGCATCTTGGGAAGATCTGGCGGGTCATTGAGCGATGGTACGATCTGCTGCCGCCCGAGGAAGAGACGCCGAACGGCGGACTTGCGCATTGGAATTTGTACGCGCAGGAGAGGCAGCAGGAGATCATCGGCGAGATCGGCGCCGACGCGCCGGGTATCGTTGAAGCTCACTGGGGCGGCCGTCAGGTAATGGGCATTCGGGTACTCGATGGCCGGGTCAGCCCCGGAGCCGAGACCGGCTGGGCCGAAGTTCTGGTCGGCTACGGAGACGGTGAGAAGCAGGTGGAGCGCTTCGACCTTATCCGTGAGCCAACGGGGTGGAAAGTGCTTCGGCACAGCCAGACGCAGGAAGCACCTCGCACGGAAATAACGGGAAGTGAATAGCTGAGGAGGACGGAAGATGACCGAAGAGGGCAAGAATGAGATGCGCGAGAAGGTAGAGGCGGCGCTGGCGATGGTGCGCCCGTCGCTTGAGGCAGATGGAGGCGGCGTAGAGTTGGTGGACATCACGGACGACAACGTGGTGGAAGTCCGGCTGCAGGGCGCATGCAAGGGCTGCCCGATGTCGCAGATGACGCTCGCGATGGGCATCGGTCGCGTACTGCGCCAGGAAGTTCCCGAGGTTACAGACGTCCGGGCCGTGGACTGAGCCGGGCGAAAGGGGCATCGTCAGATGAAGTTCTTCCTTGATACAGCGAACGTGGAGCAGATCCGGCAGGCGCTCGACTGGGGCCTGTGTGATGGCGTCACCACCAACCCCTCGCTCGTGGCGAAGGAGGGGCGGAACATGGAGGAGGCGGTCAAGGAGATCTGCGAACTCGTGGGTCCGGACCGCCCGGTGAGCGCTGAAGTCATCGCCGTTGAGCATGATGAGATCATTGCCGAGGCACAGGAGCGGGCCGCCTGGGCGGAAAACGTGGTCGTCAAGATCCCGTTGATTCCCGAGGGCGTGAAGGCGATCAAGACCTGCACCGACATGGGCATTCCGATCAACGCCACGCTGATCTTTTCCTGCGGCCAGGCGCTGCTCGCGGCGAAGGCGGGCGCGGCGTATGTCTCGCCCTTCGTCGGTCGGCAGGATGACATCGGCTACGACGGGATGAAATCCGTCGAGCAGATCGCGCAGATGCTCTACATGTACGATGATCTGAACTCCGAGATCATCCTCGCCAGTGCGCGCACCGTCGAGCATGTGATCCGCGGCACGCAGTGCGGCGCGCATATCTGCACGATGGGTTTTGACACGCTCAAGCAGCTATTCAAGCACCCGCTGACGGACATCGGACTGGACCGCTTCCTCTCCGACTACCGGGCGCTGCAGGAGAAGCTTGGCGGCTGATGATGCGTCGGTAGATGCGCAGGAACACCCGGGGGCCGCCGAAACCGGCGGCCCCTCTGCCTGTAGACACTGTGAGGGAGGCATCAGGATGGATCGGATTGGCATCGGAGCGATCGGCTGTGGCGGCATCGCGAGCGGCCATCTGCCCGCATACCGTGATCTCGACGGCATCGAGACAGTTGCGGTCTGCGACATAGATGAGCAGGCGGCCCGGGCGCGAGCAGACGAGTTCGATGTGCCCGCCGTCTACATCGACTGGCGCGAACTCATTGCCGACGAGAGAGTGGACGCGGTCTCGATTCTGCTGCCGCATCACCTGCACCGCGATGTGGCAGTCGCCGCGGCCGAGGCGGGCAAGCACGTGCTGACTGAGAAGCCGATGGCGACCTCGCTCGCCGAGGCGGACGACATGATCGCGGCCGCCGACGCGGCGGGCGTGGTGCTGATGGTGGGGCAGATCCTGCGCTTTCGACCGGCGAACACCAAGGCGCGCGAGCTTATTCGCGGCGGCGCGATCGGAGAGGTGCGCAACATCCTGCGCCGGAGGCTCGGCAACTCCAGGGAATTCCGCTCCGACTGGGCACACAAGCCCGAGGAGGCAGGCGGCTGGGTCCTCTACGGCTACGGTGCGCACGAGGTGGACATGATCCTGTGGCTCAATGACAAAGAGCCGGAGACGGTCTACGCTCAGGCGCGCGTCAACAACGAGTACTGGAACGATTACGACGAGATCACGGTGCAGATGTCCCTGCTCGACGGACCGATGGCGACTTACCAGCACAGCCTCAACACGCCCTTTGGCGCATGGGAGTGCATGGTCATCGGCACCGAGGATGCGATGCTGATCGATTCGGGGCAGATCCGCTTCGCGGATCACGTTGTGGAGGCGCCGCTGGACAGCCCCGCCTGCTGGAGGGCGCAGGTAGGCGAGTTCGTGCGCGCCATCGAGGAGGGCGATGAGCCGGAGGCATCGGGGCGCAATGTACGCCGCACCATGGCCGCCCTTGAGGCCGCGAAGATCTCCATCCGCGACGGTGTGCTGGTAGATGCGACCGGGCTGTAGACGGCGCCACCGGACCCGAAGCACGCGGGAGAGTGATCTCTTGTGCATCCGACGCTGATCGCGCTGGGGCCGTGGGAACCGCTGCACCTTCCCGCGGTCTTCGCGTTCTTTCTCGCGGTCGTCGGGCTGTGGACATACCTCGAGAGACGCGGCTCGGATGGCGGGTGGTCCCTGACGCGCGGATTGGTGCTCGAGGTGCTGATCCAGGCGGCAATCCCCACCGCACTGACGTACCTGCTGGTCAACCGGATCGGCCCGGTGCAGGTGCGGTCATACGGCGTGATGATGCTCGCGGCCTTCGTGGCGGCGACGGCGTGGATGTACCACGACCGTGACCGCTACGGCTTCGGCGGCAGCCAGGTCCTGCAACTGGCGCTGCTTGGCTTTGCGGGAGGAATCGTCGGTGGTCGCCTCGGCTACGTGGCACTGAGCTGGGGCGAGTATGCCGGCCGCGTCGAGGGCGTCTTCGACCTGTGGCGTGGCGGGATGTCGTGGCATGGTGGGCTCGCAGGCGGCCTGCTGGTGCTTGGAGTGTGCGCACCCTTGATGGGCGCAAGCTTCACGCGCGTACTTGACCTGGCGGCCCCGGGTATCGCGCTTGGTTACGCGCTCGCCCGCATCGGATGCTTCCTCAACGGCTGTTGCCGGGGCTCTGCATGCACCCTGCCGTGGGCAGTGACCTTCCCGCCGACGCCAGAAACGACGGCCCTCCCGGTGCCGGTGCATCCCACGCAACTTTACGCGGCCCTGCTCAGCGTTGGCTTTACGCTGCCGCTGCTGCTGTGGCTGACGCCGTGGCTGCGCAAGCCGTTCGACCGCTTCCTCGGCTTCCTCGTGCTCTCCTCGATGGCGCGCTACGTGGTTGAGATCTTCAGGCGTGGTGCAAGCGGCGAGGTCTGGGCGCCGTGGCCTATCTTCCCGGCGGCCCAGGCCGCCTCCCTGGCCATCATCGTCATCGCAGGTGCGGTCATCGTTATCCGGGAGTGGCCGCTGTGGCGGAGGAAGACGGCTGAGCGCGCTGGTGCAGAGGAATCCGCCTGAGCAGGATCATTCCCCGGCATCGAGCTGGATGCTGCGGAGGACGTGGAGCGCGATCGGGCGGAACTCTCGGCTGTAGGCGGTGGGAGCCACGGCGCTGGCAATCGCTCCCATCGCGGGAGCTGTGATGGTGGCGCGATAGCCGGTCATCTGCTGCGCGTTTTCAACCGTGGCGCCGTCATACTGGAACTGCGACCAGACGGCGGGCCAGCGGTTGATCCTGGTGCGCGCGCTCTCGCTCTCGCGCATACTGCCGAAGAACGACTTCCACGTCGAGAGCGTCTCCCGATGGATGGTCTCCACCGCAGTGAATGGGGCGTCCTGCGCGCCGTCCGCCCTCCGCAATGCAGCCGCCGCGCCGGCAATGTTCGCGTCGGCGATGATGTGGATGCGTACCCAGCGCGACCGCATGACCACGACGTGGACCTGATCGCCGGAGCCAAGTTCCTGGACGCTCCAGCCCGAGGGGTATTCCAGCCTGAGCGGGGACGAAGCCCCGCCCCACTGCTGCCATGAGGTCGGCGTACCGACGGGTGAGGCGGTCCAGGCGCTTGCGATGGAGAAGATGGTGACGAAGACGCAGGCGGTGATGATGAGGCCGTTCACGAGCGGCGGCCAGTCTCCCACGCGCGTGCTGCGGGGGTCGCGGACGCCGGGATGCGCCGACTGCACGGCGGCCCAGGAGGGCCCCGGTGCGCTGCGCCGAAGCGGATGCCGCTGATGGTTGTCCGACTTCATGGGAGCCGCCCGAGTCGTCCGTGTCTGCTCAGGTGAGTCTTCGCGCAGCGTTGAAGCTGTGCCTGCATGGTACGTGGAATCGGGGCGGCATCAGATGCCGCCCCGAAAGCGCGCGCTGATGGCGACGCTGCTACTCCTCCCAGGAGATCGCTTCGACGGGACAGGAGTCGATGGCTTCCTGGATGGTGTCCTCGTCGTCGCCCTGCGGGTTGATGACCGCGGCCACTCCGTCATCATTGAGCTCGAAGGTGCCGGGCGCGATGTCCGGGCAAAGGCCACAGCCGGTGCACGTATCCTGATCAACAACGGGCTTCTTCACTGACGTTACCTCCCTGATACACATGGCTTGCAACTTACGGTCTATTCGCCACCGCTCGGTGGATGACCTCCACCCGCGAAAGAAATGCATCTCGGAGCATGATGAGGCAATGAGTCTGCGGAGGTCCGGCGCACCGATCCGCCGAAAGCCCCACGCGCACCGACACGCCCGTGGAGGTAACTCATGCGACCCGCGCGCAAGCTGTTGGAGCCGGAGGAAGCGGTGGGGATCCTCAGGCACTGGGAGATCGCTGCCCGCCCTGCCGACGTCTCTTCCGGCAGCGGGACCGCGAATGCGAGCGCGATCATCGTGTCGCCTCGCGGGCGCCTCATGCTGCGGCGGCGCAATCCCCGCTACGCCCGCGCGGACTGGACCGGCTACGATCACGCGCTGCTCGCCCACCTTGCCGGAGAGGGCCTGCCGGTTCCGGTAGGCGTCCCTGCCCCTGACGGCAGAGCCTTCATTGTCAGCGGCCAGCATATCTACGAGTTGTTCGAGTTCATCGAGGGGGAGCAACATGAGGCCGGAAATGCGGAGCAGCTCCATGCGGCCGGTGTGACTCTCGGCCGGCTGCACCGCTCGGCGTCAGGCTACGATCCGCCGGTGATGAAGAGATGGCCACGCTTCCACGATCCGGCCGACGCTGCGGAGGGACTGTTTTCGCTGCTTGCAGATGCGCAGGGCGAGGCGGCCGGTTTGCTCGATCAGGCGCTGAGGCTGGCGCGGTCGCTGGTGGAGCGCCTGCCTGACGCGCTCTACTGGTCTCTGCCGCAGACGGTCGTGCAGGGCGACTATCATCCGGCGAACCTCAAATTTCGTGGCGAGGAAGTGGTCGGGGTCTTCGACTGGGACTGGGCGAGCCGCCAGCCGCGGATGGTTGATCTGGCCGACGCGCTGCTGTTCTTCTGCGGAGTACGCGAGAGCCCGTTGATCGGCGGCGACATCTGGTCGCTCACCGAGGCCTTCAGGATCGCCCCGGAGCGCGTCGCAGCCCTGGGGGCGGGCTATCTGCAGGAGATCGCGCCGACCGCCGAGGAGCTTGCGGCGCTGCCGGATCTGATGCGCTGCCGCTGGCTCTACTGCCGGGTGGATGCAGCACAGAGGAAGGTTGAGGCCTCGCGTCGCGTGGAGTTCGTCACGCGGCGCCTTGAGGTGCCGCTACATGACATTGACCGACTGGAGCCGTCCCTGAGCGATGGGACGGCCTTCGAACAGAGATAGGAGACGGATAATGAGTTCGCGGAAGCTGCTGTTTCGTGCTGTGATGCTGATCGCGACTGCCGGACTGTGCATGGCACAGGATACGCCGCAGAATCTCGTTCAGAATCCCGGCTTTGAGGACGGCATCGAGGGGTGGGATGAGCGCGAGAAGCCGATCGTGCGGGACGAAGAGGTGCGATTCACCGGGCGCTACTCCTGCAAGAGCGTCGGTCACGATCAGTTGCAGTACCCGGACTTCCACTGGGTGAAGAGTGCGGACATCCCGGCCGAGCCGAACCGGCAGTACCAGTTCGAGATCATGGTGAAGGCCTCGATCACCGAGGGTCGGCTGGAGCCTCAGGTGCGCGAAGTGGATGCCGAGGGCAATACGCTGCGTTACCATCGTGCTGAGATCCTGACCGCCGGGGAGCATGACTGGCACCAGGCGACGCGGCACTTCTTCACCTCGCCGCAGGCCGATCATCTGCAGGTCTACCTCGTGATGCGCAACTGCATCGGGACCGCGTGGTACGATGATGTCGCCCTGCGCGAACTGCAGCCTGAGCCGCTGCCGGAGGTCGGAACCGGGGCCGCTGTGACCTTCCCCGGATCAGCGGGATCGCTTGAGATGCGTGTGGAGGAGCCCGCGACCGTGCTGACCTATCCGGCGCAGACAGTGATCCGCACCACCGGCGCGCGCTTCGTGTTGCGAGACACCGACGATGCGCTGGTCATCACCGCCTCACAGCGGATCGGCGCCGAGCGTGAGAGCTATGAGCTGCGCATTGAGCCCTCGCCGGGGCCGCTGCAACCTCTGCGCTGCGATGAGAGCGTGGCTATCCTCGGCAACGAGCACCTCGAGCTTGGCTTCCAGTGCGACTCGCTTCTGACTATCGCACCGGGGCGCGACACGAACTTCGCGATCACCGGCCGCATAGGCGGCGAGTGGACGCAGAACGTGGACGGGAACGTGCAGGTGACCGACAACGAGGGTGGGCTGGGCGTCTATCCCTATGTCCTTCCCGGCTCGGGGCTGACAGCAGATCTTTCGCAGGATCCGGGGGATCTGACGCAGCCCGGATGGAGCTGCAGCTATGCCCTCGGCGCGGGAACATTGCTGGGCATCTCGATCTACCCCTGCCGAGAGTTCGACTGGGAGAAGTCATTCGACTGGCAGCTTGCGCACACGAACTACTACCCGCCCGACAGCGCGCTCGAAACGTGGAGCCGCTACGTGAAGCTGGTGACGCTGCATCAGCACATCTGGGCGAATGGTGAGCCCGGCGGGCCGTATGAATACCTCGACGTGGACGAGTTTCATCGGGTTCTGACGACGTGTGAGCGACTCGGGCTGAAGCTCATCCCGTACATGAGCCCGTTCTACTACATGGACCAGCGCGTGGAGGCGTTCATCGAGCAGCTTGCGGCGCAGAAAGCCGCGCATGGCTTCCACGGCGTCTACTTCGATGGCCTGTACTTCCGCGACTGGGTGAAGTCATACCGTGTGATGCGCATGACGCGCGAGCTCTTCCCCGAAGGCGTGATGTACCTGCACACCTCGTGGGGCCCTCCGGTCGGCATACATGACATGTCGTGCCCGTTCATAGACACCTATGCGGATATCGTCCTGCGCGGCGAGGGGCGGCAGACGGAGGCAGACGCGCGGGAGTACGTACGCTACGTCGCGGCCGGATACCGCATCGGCAACAACATCGGCCTGATGAAGGGGCACAAGTGGGAGCTGCCCTACGAAGACCAGCTTCGCGTCATGCTCGACTTCAACGGACGCGAGCGGATGAGCGCATACCCGAACTCTCCGGTGGATGGTGTGCGGCACTGGCCGGGGGAGGATGGTATGCTCGACAACGCCTGGACGCGGGTCTACTGGCCGCGCCTGCAGCAGATGCGGGAGCAGTGGGAGGCGGGCACGCTGGAGATCGCGCCCGGAGTGGAGGCCGATGGCCGATGAGGCGCGCCCTCATTCTGCCAGCGCTGCTTTGCTGCTGCGCGGTCGCATTCGCACAGCAGCCGGTGGGGGAGAACCTCGTCCGCAATGGTGGGTTCGAGGATGGCACTGAGGGGTGGGATGAGCGGGGCGAGCCGATCACTCGCGATGAGGCGGTTGCGCGCGAGGGCGACTGGTCGCTGCGGATTGACAGCGGCCCGCAGCTTGAGTTCTTCAACTTTCACTACGCCCGCGGGGAGGACATCCCGGCAGAGCCGAACATCCGCTACCGCTTCAGCGTGTGGGTGCGCGGTGGACTGACGGCGGGGGAGAGCAGGCCGCGGGTACGCGAGGTGGACGCCGCCGGCGCCACCATCGGCTACCACGGCGCGGCACAGGTCCACCCCGGTGTGCGAGACTGGCGGCTGATCGAGGGCGAGTTCATCACCAGCCAACGCGCGCACCACCTGCAGCCCTACCTCATCACGAGCAGCGCCACCGGCTCAGTCTGGTACGATGACTTCACGATCGAGCGCCAGCCGCTCACGCCGATCGATGCTGCGCCGGGCGAAGCCGTCACCTTCGGCGGCGGCCCCGGTTCGCTGGAGATGGGGCTGGAGAGTGTGCAGGCCGACGGAGGCGCGCATTGCGTGACGACCACCGGCGCGGAGTGGACGCTCGACCCCGTGGCAGGCCGCATCATCGGACGCCAGCGGATCGGCCCCCAGCGCGAGGTGATCGCGCTCACGCTGGATCCGGCGCCGGGAGAGATGCAGGTGCTGCGTTCGGATGAGACGGTCGTGACCCTGCGCAGCTCGCTGTTGGAGATCGGAGTGCAGTGTGACGGCCTGCTCGTGCTGGCGCCGCAGGGCGCGGGCTCGATGCAGATTCGCGCGGAGGGGCTGATCGGCGGCGAGTGGGCGCGGTTTGAGCTGGGCAAGCTGCAGGTGACGGATCAGGCTGGGGGAGTCTGCGCCTATCCGTGGGCGCCGGGTGGCTCGGGACTGGTGCCGCGGTACGATGAACTCGCCGGCGACTGCTCCGAGGCCGGTTGGACCACCGGGTGGGCGCTTGAGAGCGGGATGTTGCTGGGGGTGTCCATCTATCCGTCGCGCGACTTCGACTGGGAGAAGTCGTTCGACTGGCAGCTTGCTCATACCGGAGGCTATCCGCCTGACCCGGCGCTGGAGACGTGGAGCCGCGACGTGAAGCTGGTAACGCTGCACGAGAGCATCTGGGCGGGCGAGCAGCCGACGCCGCACGTCGGGCCTTACGTGGCAAAGGAGCCGGATGAACTGCGCCGGATCATCGCAACCTGCGAGCGGCTGGGCATGAAGCTGCTCGTATACATGAGCCCGCACTACTACGTGGATCAGAGCATCGAGGCGTTCATGCAGCAGATGGCGGAATTGCGGGAGGAGTTCGGCTTCCACGGGCTGTTCTACGATGGGGTCTACTTCACCGACTAGGTGAAGTCATACGAGGTGATGAGACGAACGCGCGAGGCGTTCCCCGACGGGCCGCTCTACCTGCATTCGTCGAAGGGAGCGCCGACCGGCGGCTACGACCTCTGGTGCCCGTTCGTGGACGCGTATGCGGATATCACGCTCCGTGGCGAGGGCCGCGAGACGACAACAGGCGACGGCTACGTGCGTTACGTGGCGGCAGGCTACCGCGTATCCAACGCCATCGGGATGATGAAAGGCGACCGCTGGGATGTGCCGTACGAGGAGCAGTTGCGTATCATGCTCGGGCATAACGGCCGCGAGCGGTTGATGGTCTACCCGTTCGGCCGCGATGGGCGCCCCGCCTTCCCGGGCGAAGATGGTGCGCTGGACAATTCGTGGACGCAGGTCTACTGGCCGCGCCTGCAGCAGATGCGGGAACGGTGGGAGGCGGGCGAGTTGCGCTTCTGAGCGCTAGGCCAGCGCCTCCAGCAGCCGCACCTGTGCGTCAACGATCTGCCCGCCCGCCTCCGGGGCGAGCTTGCTGCCGCGACATAGCGTAGGTTCGTAGCCTCCGGTGGCGATTGCCACGGCCGTCGGCACGTAGCCCGCGTTTCCGTTCGCCAGCGAAGCGTACATCGTGTGGGCGAACGGACTGCGGGCCTTGCAGTCGAGGCCGAACTCGCAGAACATCTGCCCCGGCCCCGAGGCGATGGCGAGGTCGCCTACGCGCGCGCAGATCAACTCGCAGGCCTGCTCCCCCTCGCGCTCAATCTGCTCGGCCAGCAGCACACGGTCGCGCGCGAAGACCATCTCCGGGCTGTAGTCGCCCGGCTGACGGCTGGCCACCATGGCGCGATCGCGCTGAAGCTGCTCCGGGTCGGGATGGCGGAAGTCCACGCTGATCGTCTCGGACGCGAGGCCCATCACCGGGGCGGGATCATACGTGGCATCGGCGAGCAGCTTGAGCGACTCGCCGGTGAGTTTGCGGCCGATGCGCGTGATGCCCTCCGGGCCGCGCTGGGGCAGGTCAAGCTCGCGGTTCACCTGCGTGATGTCGCCCATCGCGCCGTTGAGGAAGACCACCGGGGCACCGGTGGCGCGCAGCATCAGGTCGCTCCAGACGCCGGGGTAGTCGGCGGAGACTCCGGGCGTGGCGGAGACCGTGCAGTGGCAGGTGAAGTTGCCGATGACGCCGAGGAAGTCGCCATCAACGGCTTTCAGCGCCAGCAGCAGCACCTGCGGATCGTCGGGGCCCGCCCGCCCGATGACATCCTCGCGCGACGGGTCAACGTGCGTCTCCTGCGAGCCGTCGGCAATGTGCCAGCGGCGGTTCCAGGCGAGACCTTCGGCGATGCCGGCAAGCTGCGCGACCTCAGCAGGCACGGCATTGCGAGCGGCCTCAGCGATCGCGCCGGCGATCCGACGCGCGATCTCCTCGCGGTAGTGCGGGTCCGAATCGACGCCCAGCACGTCGTTCGCCGGGCCGCCGGTGTGCGTGTGACTCGCGGCGACAATGACGCTGCCGGCGGGGACAGGACAGACTTCTGCGGCCATCTCTCGCGCATGCAGGACATCCTCGGACTTGAGGGATACTGCGTCAACGCCCACGAATGCGAGCGCAGCGTCGTCGCCAAGCAGCACACCTGCGCGCACCCGGAGCGGGTCATGGGCTCCCTGTGCGGGACGTGGAGCGTAGCCTCCGGGCATGGCGGCGCCTGTCGGGGGCGTGATGTCGGCCACGTGGAAACCTGCGCGAAGCATTGAGGTCACCTCTTGTTGTCGTCTCTGCACGAAGTCTCGACAGGCGAGGGCGCCTGTCGTCCGGGGTTGCTGTCGGCCGCAACTTCCCGCTACCTCGGCAGATCATCCTCCGGATGGAACTCCTCCGAGACCCACCAACCGCGTTCGAGCAGGTAGTCCTCGCTTGCGAACATCATCGGCGCGGCCTGCAGCGCGCAGATGCGGGCTGTGCCGGTGACGCTGATCGTGATCGCGCCTCCCACCGCGCGTCCGGGCACAACCCAGCAGTCGTAGTCTCCGGCCGCAACCGGAAGCGCCTCACGTGGTTCGCCTACGCCGCCGGCGAGAGTCGCGGCGATCTCCCGGGTGGGATCTCCTGCCAGCAGGCTGACGAGGTAGACGCCGTCCCGCTCAATGGGCATGCTGAGGTTCAGCGTCGCGTCGGTGATGGACGCGCCGTCGACACGTTCGTCGCGCACCCCCACGAAGCGCTCATCACGGGTGAGAACGCCGCCGGGCTGGATGCAGGCGTCGAAGCGGTCAAGCTGCTCGGTGCCGATGTTGAGGCGCGACGTCGGGCTGTAGGGCTCGGTCCAGCGCGTGTTGACAACCGGATGTACATCGGCGACCGGCGTATCGAGGGCGGGCGTCACCACGAGCTTGAAGTCGTGAATCGTGCCGCGCCGCGCCTTGCCATCCGCGCTGATAAGGCGCCAGCCATCGTCGGCGCGAATGAGCGTGAAGCGCACGACCGCCGGGCCCATCCCGGGCCCGTTGTACCAAGTGCCCTTGGGGTTCGCGTCGAAGTCTACGCCACCGTCGGCGAGATGAAGGCGCAGGTACTCAAGGTTGTTGATGCGCCTGACGCCATCTGGGCCGAGCGTCCCGGTCGCCGTCCTCCCGTCGCGTCCGGCGTCGCCGACGGGGGCGCCGATGCACTCAAAGCGCGCACCGTCGAGAGTTGCCAGTGGCACGATGACGCCACCTGACGAAACGCCGGTCGCGTTGGACTCGAGGAAGCGTAGCTGCGTGATCTCGAGCCGGTCGGGGCGAGCCGCGATCTCCTGCCGCAGCTTCCAGCCGGCGCCTGTCGCCCAGCGATGGTGCACCTGCGCCCAACCCTCGGCCTGGACCTGCCAGGTCTCGACCTCGCCGGTCGGCGGGTCAAGATACCAGTCGCTGACCACGCGTTGCCCCGCGACGTCTATCTGTAGCGGCTCAACCGACTGCAGATCAACCTGCGCGCAGGCGCATACCGCGGTGAGAAGGAGCAGGGCGGTCGCGCATGCCATCGTCGCCATCAGTCTGTTCTCACTCGTCATATGCCCACACCACCGCGTATGTGCTGAAGCTCTCAGCGGGAATAGTGACCATCGTCACGCTCTCAGCCGCGACCGCCGTGAGGGTAAGCGGCTCCGGGCGCTCAGGCGTCGCGAGCACAGCTTCCGCCACCCCGCCGGGCAGGCGCAGTGTCAACTGCGGCAGAGGCGGCATCGGCGGCGGGTTGTCGTGGTCGAAAGCGATCTCATCGCCCTCCCGCAGACTGCGCCCGGTGCAGTTGAGCAGGTGGATGCAGCGGGCGGGGCGGCCGTCGCGCTCGGCGCGGTAGACCGTCGCGAGCAGTCCGGTCGCTTCGAGGCCCTCGACGGAGAAGTGAGGCGCATCGCCGAGAATCTGCGCCGCTACGTCCTGAATTCCCCCGATTGCCTCGGGCACCAGCGGCGGCTTGTAGCCACCACCGCGAGCGTAGTTGCCCGGAAGTTGGCTGGTCTCGTAGGCAAGCTTGCCGCCCTTGACCGCGGCGTACCAAATCTCGCCGTCTCCGACCTGGCGCAGCGTTATGAGTGGCGCAGCGCGGGGGTCGTTGGGGACGAAGCCGTGGACCACGAGCGCGTCTTCGGCGATCGCGACTCTGCGCACCGGGATGTCGGGCCAGCCCTCCGGCAGCGTCTCAGTGCTCAGATTGCCCTCCAGCAGCGTTACTCCCGCCTCTGTCAGCAACGGATCATCCGAGGGCGTCCCGTCGTGGTTCCGCGTGCCGGCCTCGTAGGTGAGCAGCAGCTTGCCACCGGCGCGCACGTAATCCATCAGCGCGGTCTTCTGCTCGGGCGAGATCGCCGTGGCGTTCGGCAGAACGATGAGCCGGTAGCGGTCGAGCGCGCCCGGCTCTGTCAGTTCGCTCTCGATGATGGGCCGGGCGGCGAAAGGTCCCAGCAGCAGGGCCTGCATCCAGCCGCGAAACTCGGTGTCATAGTAGTCGAAGTCATAGTCCAGGTCGCGCGTGGAGCCTGAGAGCAGCACGCCGATGTCGGGGTCCAGGCGCGCCGACTGATCGTCCATCTGCCACGGCCAGTTCAGCAGGTCCTGCGGGCGCGGGTCCTCGTTGTCGGGCTGCAGGGACCACCAGATCGAGTGCCCGACAGTGCGCCCGAAGGCCCAGCAGAAGTACGCGCTCGGGCGGGTTATGTCGAACTTCGCCCAGTTGGTCGTACCGCTTGCTTCGCCCAGCGCACGGCGCTGGGCAAGCAGGTCCGCGATGTAGGGGTAGCTCTGAAACGGGACCGGGTTGAGTTCGGTGCCGATGGTGTCCACGGACGCAACCTGCACATCATAGGGCGCTCCGCGCGTCCACGATCCGGGCGAGGACTGCGATGCGGTCGTGTAGTCGAAGATCTGCACGTCAGGGTTGATCGCGGTCAGCCCCTCGCGGACCACGTCGTAGAAGTCATTGATCGATTTGCCGCGCCACTGCATCCACTCGCGGTACTCGGGGTCGGCGAGCGCTGCATCGAAGAAGCCCGGGGCCTCGATGGCCGGATAGTCGCGACCTTTCTCAGCGCGCCACTTCTCGCGACACCAGCGGCAGCCGCAGAAGCCGCGGCCCCCCACCCACGAGACTTCATCCATCTGCCAGGCATCCAGCCCCGTCTCGCGCTGCCACTGCTGCGCGTAGTCCACGTAGAAGCGCTGGAAGTCGGGGTTGTTGAGGCAGAAGATCCGGTGGCGGGTCATCATGTCCGCCGCGTGAAGCTGGAACCAGTCCGGATTCGCCCATGCCAGCGGGTAGGCATCGTAGTACACGATGGTCAGATCCATGTGCTCGATGACCTTCAGCCCATGGCGGTGGCAGGCGTCCACGATCATGCGCATCACATCTCGGACACCCTCATCGCGCTCGAGCCAGTTGAGCCGGAAGTGATAGCCCGAGCAGATGACGGCCGTGTAGCCCGCCGCGGCAATGGCCGCCGCCCGCGCCTCGCACTCCTCCGGGGTGTTTGTATAGAAGCGGTCGGCGTCATTACTGCCACCCCACTGGATGAATGCCATGTTGTAGGTCCAGTCAGCGGAGTGCACAGGCAGGGCAATCAGCAGAAGCCCTACTAAGGCCAGCGATCTGGTCATTCATTACTCCTCCTCACTGCGTGAGGGTTTCCATCCTCCCGGCCCGCACACCTTCAGCCAAAGAAAAACGGGGCGCCCGCAGAAGGGCGCCCCGTGATTGTGACCCTCGTGACTGGCCTGCTCAGTCGTCGGAGAGGCCGTCGAAGCGGAAGCTCTCGGTGATCTCTACGGCCTCGGAGGCGTAGGGCCACCCGAGCAGTTCGCTGAAGAGCTTGCGCTGGGCGGCGGCGTAGTCGATCAGCCAGTTGATCCCGGTCATGTCCGTCCACGGAACCTTCTGAATCTTTCCGGCCGACGCGTACGCGCCGTCAATCAGGAGCGTAGCTTTCACCGCTTCGGAGGCCGGGGCATGCAGCGTGCTCTTCTCGCCGCGGATAGCCGCGATCAGGTTCTTGTGTATCTCATCGCGGTCAGTCGGGTCGTCGAAGACGATTGGCTCCTCCTCGCCGTCGAGATGGACGACCGCCTTGCCGGTGTCCCACGACGCCCGGCCCTTCGTGCCGAAGATGTCGAGGTCGGTGCGGTAGCTGTCACCGCAGTTGGTGGTGCAGTAGAAGTGAAGTGTGGCTTCGCCTAGGTCCGCGCGCAGAGCGGCGAGATCCTCGACCTCGATGTTCGGGTGGGCCTGATAAAGCTCCGCCTGCACCGAACGCGGATACGCGTGATCCTCCACGCGCGAGCCCATCTGCAGCGCGGTGTTCATCAAATGCACCGCCTGGTTCATCATGACGCCGTCCCAGACAGGCAGTTCGTCAGCGTAGCGCTTGCCGGTCCAGTGGCCGCGCGAGTAGTACTCGTCGGTGCGCTTCCACTGCATGACGCCAACGACCTCGCGCAGCTCGCCGAGGCCCCCATCGGCAATGAACTCCTTGAGGCGATGCGAGTGGGGGAACGAGGTGTACTGAAAGTCAACCGCCACGTGCAGGCCCTTCTCCTCCGCCAGCCGGGCGACTTCCCAGCCGTCCTGCGCGAGGACGGTGACGGGCTTCTCCACCAGCACATGCAGACCGCGGTTGAGACACTCGATGGCGTAGGGCGCATGCCAGTGATGCGGGACGGCCAGCGTGACGTAGTCGAGGCTGTCGCCCACCTCGTCAAGCATCGCCACGATGTCATCGTAGACGGGAACGCCCCACTCGCGCACCTCTGCGACTGCCGGCGCGACCTTCTCGCGCTCGGGATACTTCTCTACCGCGGCCACCAGTTCAACGTCCTCCAGCTCGTGCATGATCTTCCGGTGGTAGCCTCCGATGCCGGATGTGCCGACAACGGCGGCTCTGACGGGTTCCACGATACGTACACCTCCGATTGATGTGCGGCTGTGTGATTCTTCACTCCGCTCCGGGGGAACAGTGGTGGAGCGGGCACGGTAGCTGCTTATCCGGCGCCCTCGGTTACAAACCTGAGCTTGTCGGCAAGCACCCTCGGCATTGCGTCATGCAGGAAGACCTGCACGATGATGCGGTCGGCGCTCTCAAACGACGGACGGAAGAGCTCTATCAAACGCCCGCGGATCTCCTCCCCGCCGCGCTGATACTGCTGTGCGTCCATCGCGCGGGCAACCGAGAGCAGTTCGAGGATGGTTTCGGAGTCGAGGTCAAGGTCGGGCTGGGCGAGTTCATCGGCGTAGGGCGGCACCTCGCGCTCGAAGGCCTCGTCATCAAGCTCGCGCACCCACTCGACGAGGTCCAGCACCTGCCGCCGCGCCTGCTCCTCACCGGTGATGATCGCCACCTGAGGCTCGGTCAGAATCTCGCGGAATGTCTGCGCATGCGGCGCAAGTGCCTCGTCAAGGGTGATATCAAGCTCAAGGAGCGCGTCCTGCATGTCACCGATCTGGTCCATCAACTGGTCGGGCGGCTGCTGGTCGCGGATGAGCAGATCGCGCCGCTGCTGAAGGAGCGGGCGGAACTGGCGCAGCAGAGCGATGCGCTGCTGCTCAACGCCCATCGAAGTCGCGCGCAGGCGCTCGACGGCCGGGATCAGGAGGCCTATCTGCTCAGCACTGAGTTGGAGAGTGTTGAGGTCTTCGAGCAGAATGATCTCGGCATCGAGCATGTCAAGCTCGCGTCCCAGTTCGCGCAGGTCGGGCGACACCTGGGCGCGCGCGCAGCCTGTGTTGAGGACAAGCACGGCGGTTAGAGAAAGACAGAGGGCGATGGTGTGGCGCGACGACCGATACATTGCAGACTCCTCCGGCGGGACACGGTGCTGAGCTTCGTGGCTGATTGTACACTTCCGGCGAACAGGCTGCAAGCGCGCAGTGGACGGAGGTCTGGCGCCCCGGACGCGGAAGGGCGACGCGAGTGCTAACATCACCCTGCCGGGGGTGCGTATGCGCCAAGCAGCCGCCGTGATCATGTTGCTGTGCGTGCCGCTCGCAGTCTCCGCCGCTACCGTGCAGCAGTTCCTTGCGAGCGAACTCGGACCTCCCGCCAGTGTCGAGGACCTTGGCGGGGGTGAGGCCTACGTCATCTCAGGTGGCAGCCACGACGGCCACCAGGCGCTACGGTGGCCGCTGCTTGATTTCCCGGCGACCTCCACGCGCTACGCGCTGCAGTACCACGTCTGCGCAGACCGCGATGCTCACCCGCAGATGGTGGATCTGTGGCCGCGTGAGGGCGGCCTCGGCATCGGCCTTCCTCGCCCGAGCGGCGCGAACTTCTACGGCGCAGGCTTCCTCGACGTGCTGGTTGACGGCACTTCTCTGGGCCCGTGGCTGGCGAGGATCGAGCGGCTGGAGTGGGAGCGCGCGACCGGCTACAGGTTCACATGGCGCCTTCGGGATACCACGCTGTCAGTGACCGCCATCGGCCACGAGGGCAGTGACCATCTGCTGCTGCACGGTGAGATAGACGCGCCCCTGCCGCCCAACAGCTTCGAAGTGACGCTACGCTGCTTCCCCTCGAGCTTCTCTCAACCGCGAGAGCGTTTCGTGCGGACCGTCGAGCGTGAGCTTGTCGCCGGTGATTCTGCGCTGCTGGCGCCCAATGAGTGGTGGGCGCTGTGCGCAGACAGACGTTACGATGAGGCCACTCTTCCGGCAGAATCGGCCGGGCCATGCGCGTTCGCCTACGATCCGCTGCAGATGGCGCGCGTGAACGTCACCGTCAGCAGTTACCCGGTCAGCGCCCGCCTGGAGCTGAGGCCGGACCAGACGAGCTTCGACATCGCGCTGTGGGAGTTCCCCGACACTGCGAATGACGCCGCTTTCGCCGCGCTGGAGGATGCGCTGGGAGGCCTTCAGGGGACCGAAGAGCGGCTGGCGCCGATGGAACTGGTCGAAGCGCCACCTCGCGTACTCGTGAGCGAGGGGCGCCCGGCCGCGACTATTGTCGTGCCCGTGGAGGCCACGGTGAGGGAGATGACGGCCGCTCGGGACCTGCAGCTTTACCTCCAGCGGATGAGCGGAGCGTATCTGCCGGTTGCGCGCGAGGGCGAGACGACCGGAGGTAACCGGGTCCTGCTTGGGGCGGTCGCGGGGCATAGCTACCGCGCTGTACCCGCCGGAAGAGCGGGCTTTGAGCTTCGCACCGACGGCCGCGACGTGCTGATACGTGGGGAGGATGACTTCGCCACGCTCTACGGCGCCTGCGAATTGCTGGAACGCCTCGGTGTGCGGTGGTATCTGCCCGACCGCATCGGCGAGGTCGTGCCTGAGCGCAGCACTATCGAAGTCCCCGAGCTTGATGAGGTGCAGCGGCCCGATTTCGCCATGCGCTGGATCGGGCGCAGCGAGTGGAGCTACCGCAACAAGTGCAACGGGCCCGCGGGGGAGATAGGCAAGGGCTTCAGCGTTGAGCCGCGCATCTATCACTCGCAGTACAACTTCATGGGCGCCGATGACTACTTCGACGAGCATCCGGAGTGGTTCGCGCTGGAGAATGGCGTACGGGTGGGAGACACTCATGCCAAGCCCTGCACCACCAATCCTGAGGTGATACGCAAGACTGCCGCCAACATGGCCGCCTACCTCGACGCTCATCCCGAGGCGAGCATGATCGGCCTCTCATTCACCGACCATGCGCACTACTGCCAATGCCCGGATTGCACCGCGCTGGATGAGCAGGATGTTCCTCGCGATCAGAGCATGTCGAGGCGGACGCTGATCTTCTACAACGCGGTGGCGGAAGAGCTGGTGAAGACGCATCCGGAGGCGCGGATTCTCGCCGGAGCATATCACGTGTATACCTACCCGCCGAAGGACCGTGATATTACCGCCCATCCGGCGCTCTCGCTGGTATTGTGTCATTACAACTCCTACTGCAACATCCACCCGATGAACGATCCGACCTGTCCACCGAACGTGGAATTCGCGCGGCTGCTGGCGGACTGGCAGCGCCTGATCCCGGATGTCTACATCTACGAGTATTACCACAGCGACGGCAGTCAGTACCTGCCATGGCCCCTCGTCAGGCCCATTCGGCAGGACATCCCGTACCTGCGCGAGATCGGCTCAGGTGGGCTTTACACGCAATACGCGCAGGTCTGGAACACGTTCCTGAGTTACTATGTCGCGGCGGAGCTGCTCTGGGACGCCGACGCGGACGTAGACGCGCTGCTGGAGGAGTTCTACGCGAACTTCTTCGGCCCCGCGGAGCAGCCGATGGCCGCGCATTTCACCACGCTGATCAACGCCATCGGCGAAAGCGAGATGCATGCCTGTACGTGCAGCCTCGGCGGGCGCGGCCCACGCAACATCTTCACCCCGGAGCTTCTCGCCCACCTCCGCGCGCACCTCGAAGAGGCGAAGCGCCTTGCGGCGGAGGAACCGCTGGTGACGGCGCGACTGCGCAAGATTGACGCCTCGCAGGAGTACGCCGAGCGCCTCATGGCCTACCTCGACGTCCGTGATGCGGTGCAGCGGATGCGACCGGGCGCCGAGCGTCAGGCCGCGGCCGTGGATGCGCTCGCGATGATCGAGGGGCTTTACGATGAAATTACCCGCGATCCACGCCGGTGGGAGGGCGTCTGCTCGCCCGGCTCATACCACTGGCGGGGGCTTCTGCCGCGGGCGCGCGAGATGGCCGCCGCTCCGCAGATAGCTGTCGGGGAGACACTGCGCGATCTGCCGACAGAGTGGCGGTTCGCCCTCGACCGGGAAGATGTCGGCGAGACTGAAGGGTGGTTCGCGCCGGAGTTTGACGATGCGCAGTGGGCGACCATCAGCGTGCTCGACTACTGGGAGAACCAGGGCTACGAAGCCTACGATGGCGTAGCGTGGTACCGAACTGCGGTGGAGATCACGGAGGAAGACGCTGCTGCGACGCTGCTGCTGGCCTTCGCCGGAGTGGACGCGGGTGCTACCGTCTACGTAAACGGAACTCAGATCGGCGAGCACGAAGGCTGGGATGAGTCATTCGCGCTGGAGATCCCGCGAGAAGCGCTGAAGGCGGGAGAGGAGAATGCCATCGCGGTGCGGGTAACCGACACGAGCGGCAACGGTGGCTTCTACGGTCCTGTCAGGCTGGCGCGTCCGGGGGGGTAGAGCGATGTAGCGGCGGTCGGCGCTTCCGCGGTGTCGGAGAAAGGGCCGATGACGCCTTCGCGCCCTCGGTGCACACACGCCCTGATGGCGGTTGGGAGGCCTGCGCGTGCCCGCTGACGCGCAGGGCGCGACCCATCCTCAGAAGAGCCTGAAGGTCAGCGTATCGCCCTTCTCCATGCGCACCGCGATCTCATCGACGCCCTGGCCGAAGGCGACGTCGGTGTATAGCTCCACGGGCGAACAGGGCCTCGGCAGCGACAGCCTCTTCTCACCGCTGCCGGCGGCGTGGACGCACAGGTAGCTGGAGTTCATGAAGATGAAGTCGTCACTGTCGCAGACGATGTGGCAGCCGGCATAGCGGGCCAGCGCTCGCAGGAGTTCTGGCTCCATGAACTGTGTGGCGCAGTGGACCGACTTCCACGAGCCCCGGTCGAGCAGCGCAAGAGCCGGCGAGCCATCGGCAACGAACGCACCGAGTATCTCCGCGTCCGGATCATCCACGAAGAAGCTCGGGGCCTGGTAGTTGGGCCCACCTGCGGCGACCGACCGCCGGACCCCATTGCGGTAAATCTCATAGTTGAAGCGCCCGTGTATCGCGTCAGGAGAGCAGCCTGCGATTGCCGGGTGGTCGGTGGTGGGGAGGGCGAAAGCAGTCTCAATCACTTCGGCGGAGCAGGTGAGGTTGAGGCCGGTGAGCGCCGTGGCGTTGGCGGCGTTGAAGCTGTCATCCTCCGGTCTATGCGCGCCGGCGGCGTAGATCCAGAGCGACACCGCGCCGTCTCTGCGGGTCTTGCCGAGCACCGCCTCCCGCTGTGCCTCATCCATGGAGCAGGCGTTGGGGAAGATGTAGAGCCTGTAGTCGGGCATCTCGGGGTGAGCGAGGTCGTCGGCGTAGAAGAAATCGACCGGCGCTCCCAGCCGGGAGAGGATGCTCATGCGCCAGTCCACCATCCGATTGTGCGCAGTGAGCGATAGAGCGGCCGAGTGCTCATCGAAGATCACCGCGATCTCGCTGCAGCGCTGGCAGTCGGCGGTCAGACTATCGCGGGCGATGCCCTGGATACGCCTGATGAGTGCCAGCAACTCCGGCGCATCGTACCACCATGTGCCGCGTTCATGCGGCGGCGAGGGGATCTCCCTGGCGGCATCGACGGTCGCGACCTTCGACAGCGCATCGGGGTCGTACATGTCGAACCACCAACCGTAGAGGTTCCGGCACAGGTCCCGGCCGAAGTCGCGTTTCATCTGGGTGAGCGCATCGGCCGCAGAGCCGATGAAGTAGTGCTCCCGAACTACGGGTGGAGAGCGGTGAGTACGCACATCGTCCTCGACCATGTAGATCTTGTTGTGCAGCAGCAACGAGTCGCTCACGCAGTGGATGTCGGTGATCTCGCCCGGGCGGCGGTTGACGTAGATGCCGGGGTTGGCGAGGAAGTCAATGTGCCTTGACGCAAGGAGCACCCGCCTGAGCCCGGTGTTGAGCAGCGTGCCATGGAAGGCACCGACCAGCAGCCTGCCCCCGGAGTGATCCTTGACTATCCCGGCAAAGTGCTCGATCGACTCGACGATGCCTTCGCGCGCGGCCCCATGCAGGTCGAGCACGTCGCGGCTGGTCGCGGGGTTGATGAACAGCCCGAGGCAGAGAGCACTCTCAGGCGCTTCTCCTCGCCCGGTGAGCGCGTTGAGGGGCAGCCCTCTGATCCCGGTCAGGCGGGATGATGACGGGTACGGGGGATCGTCGAAGTCAATGCCCGGCTGCTTCCACGCCTCGCACAGCGTGTCTACGTCGCCGTACTTGCGGCGCAGCCACTCCGAGAAGTGCCGCCTGAAGGCCGGGCTGTGGTCACCGATGCCGCCGCGCTGTATCCACTCGGAGGTGGCACCGGCTGCGAGGAAGTGGCCGGAAACGGCGTCTCCATCAGGTAGCGCGTCTATCATGTCCAGCAGCAGCCGAAGCTGATCACCCGCATCGGTTCGCCATTTGCTCGACACAAGCGAGTAGACCGGCATGTTCTCCCATCTGTAGAAGCAGGAGATGTAGTCGGTGCGGCATAGCTCCCCGTTCTCGAGGCGAAATAGCTCGTCAGGGTTCTCCTCGAGCCACCGCGCCGGGGGGTGGAGGTTCAGGCGCAGTAATGCCCTGGCTCCGGGCACTTCGCGGCGGAGTCTGGCGAGGGTGTGGGACAGGCTCTCGATGTCGAGTCTCGGGTCATCGAGCCAGGGCAGGTTGCAGTGGATGAAGAATAGCTCGATGCCGGCCTCGCCGAGGCGGTGCAGATAGCCGTCTTCCAGGTTAGTGCTCGGGCCGAGCGTGGCGAATGCCATCGGGGCGTAGGCGCGCCCATCCATGACGATCTGTGGCTTACCGCTGCGCACCTCGATTGTGCTATTGCGCCCGGTCATCGTGTCTCCCGCTGATCCACGGCATGCGCGTCTGCTCGGCAGCATAGACCTACTCAAACAGCCCCGGGTTGGGCGTAACCGCGATCAGGTCGAGATACAGCGACTCGCGCGGGGCGATCTTCAGCACATGCTCGCCCGCAGTCAGTTTGAAAGGCTGCAGGCAGATCAGTCGCATCTGCCGGTTCTGCGCCGCCATACACCATGTCCACGAGGTGTCGCTGCGGAGCGAACTCTCCGCCAGTGGCTGGTCATCAACGCCGAACAACACGGAGTCATGGGTGGCCACCGGCTCTTCAGATCGCACGCGCATCAGCACGATGTAGCTGCCATCCTCCGGGACGCTGAAGCGGTACTCGGCCGGTTGTGCGTCGCTTGCGCCAGTGACATGAACCGCCTGCCGGCCTGAGGCGCCCTCATCGGCAACTACCTCATACGCAGTCCCACCGGAGGGCTCCTCCGCCTCAATGTAAGCCACGAAGTCGTCGCCGCTGTCGGGCTTGAGCGGCGGCACGAAGTCCGTGTTCGCATACACTGTGACCGCGCGCGAGTATCCGTCGGCGAGTCTGACGAGGAACGCGCCGCGGTAGATCTCCTGTGCCTGCATCCGCTCAGGGATGACATTCACCGTGAACTCGACCGTCTGCCCCGACTGCAGCGTGCCCTCCTCAGGGCTGACGGTGAACCAGTCGAACGCATCGTTCTTTGCGATGCGGTAGGCGCTGCTGAAGTCGGCGCCCTCCACTCTGGCAGTCACTGACTTGCTGGTGCCCGCTTCCACTTCATCGGCGGCGAAATCAAGCTGATAGCGGTCGAGGTAGACCGGGATCGGCCGCTCCGGAAGCACCGTGCCTGAGCCAGCGGCGACTGCACCGATGTCGATTCG